>NZ_JBIWAE010000004.1:152268-464034 GCF_044759865.1 Streptomyces sp. NPDC099050
CCCCGCGATATTCGGGCCACCAACATGTTTTGTTTTTTACTCGCCGTGGCGGTGCGGGTGAGTCCCGCGACCGGGGGGGGGGGCCCGCCCCGGCTTCCCGCGCCCGGGCCGCGCCCTGTGAACGGGGGTGCGGCCTCAGCGGCTCGCGAGGAGTTCGAGCGTGTCGATGACGCGGTTCGAGAAGCCCCACTCGTTGTCGTACCAGGCGACCACCTTGATGTGGCGGCCTTCGACGCGGGTGAGCTGCGAGTCGAAGATGGAGGATGCGGGGTTGCCCGTGATGTCGGAGGACACGAGCGGGTCGTCCGAGTACTCCAGCACGCCGGCGAGCGGGCCCTCGGCCGCGGCGCGGTAGGCGGCCAGGACCTCCTCGCGGGTCACGTCGCGGGCGACGGTGGTGTTCAGCTCGACGATCGAGCCCACCGGGACGGGAACGCGGATGGAGTCGCCGGAGAGCTTGCCGTCCAGGTTCGGCAGGACCAGGCCGATCGCCTTGGCGGCGCCCGTCGTGGTCGGCACGATGTTCACGGCGGCGGCGCGGGCGCGGCGGGGGTCGCGGTGCGGACCGTCCTGGAGGTTCTGCTCCTGCGTGTAGGCGTGCACCGTGGTCATGAACCCGTGCTCGATGCCCGCGAGTTCGTCCAGTACGGCGGCCAGCGGCGCGAGCGCGTTGGTCGTGCAGGAGGCGTTGGAGACGATCGTGTGCAGCGCCGGGTCGTAGGAGTCGCTGTTCACGCCGAACGCGAGCGTGATGTCGGCCCCGTCCGCCGGTGCGCTGACGAGCACCTTCTTGGCGCCGGCGTCGATGTGGGCGCTCGCGGCCTTGGCGGTGGCGAACCGGCCGGTGGCCTCCAGCACGATGTCCACGCCGAGCTCGGCCCAGGGCAGCTGGGACGGCTCGCGCTCGGCGAGCACCTTGATGCGGCGGCCGTCGACGACGAGGACGTCCCCGTCCACGGTCACCGGGCGGCCGAGCCGGCCGGAGGTGGTGTCGTAGGCGAGCAGCCGCGCGAGGGTGGCGGGTTCGGTGAGGTCGTTGACGGCGACGACGTCGAGCTTGCTGTCGCGTTCGAGCAGCGCGCGGAGCACGTTGCGTCCGATGCGGCCGAATCCGTTGATGGCGATGCGAGTCATGGTGTCTCCCTGTTCCCTGTCCCGTGGGTTCCCCACCAGGTTCGCGGGTCGGGGGCGCCGGCGACAGCGGCGCGATCGCCACGGTCCGCAAGGATCGCGCCACGCGGAGGCGGCCGCGGACTCACTCGCCCCGGGCGAACGTGCGCCGGTACTCGCTCGGCGTGGTCCGCAGGATGTGCTGGAAGTGCAGCCGCAGGTTCGAGCCGGTGCCGAGGCCCACGTCGGCGGCGATCTGCTCCACGCTCCGCTCCGAGCGCTCCAGCAGCTCCCGGGCCACGTCGATGCGGGCGCGCATCACCCACTGCATCGGCGTGTACCCGGTGTCCTCGGCGAACCGGCGCGAGAACGTGCGCGGGGACACCGCCGCGTGCCGGGCGAGCGCCTCCAGGGTGAGCGGTTCGCCGAGCCGGTGCAGCGCCCACTCGCGGGTGGCGGCGAACCGCGGGCCGAGCGGCTCGGGCACGCTGCGCTGCACGTACTGCGCCTGCCCGCCGCTGCGGTAGGGGGCCGCGACCAGCCGGCGGGCCGTGTGGTTCGACGCGGCGACCCCGAGATCGCTGCGCAGGACGTGCAGGCACAGGTCGATGCCCGAGGCGGCTCCGGCCGAGGTCAGCACGGAGCCCTCGTCGACGAACAGGACGTTCTCGTCGACCCGGACCAGCGGCCACTTCGCCGCGAGGGCCCGGGCGTAGTGCCAGTGCGTGGTGGCGCGCTTGCCGTCGAGCAGGCCCGTCGCGGCGAGTGCGAAGGCTCCCGTGGAGATGGCGGCGAGCCGCGCGCCCCGGTCGTGGGCGGCGATCAGCGCTTCGACGACGGCCCGTGGCGGATCCTCGCGGTCGGGGAAGCGGTAGCCGGGGACGAAGACGGTGTCGGCCCAGGCGAGGGCTTCGAGGCCGTGGGCGACGGAGTACGACAGGCCGTCACCGCCGGTCACGAGCCCCGGGGCGGCGCCGCACACGCGGACCTCGTAGGGCATGCTCGCGCGGGTCGTGAACACCTGCGCGGGGATCCCGACGTCGAGGGGCTTCGCCCCTTCGAGGACGAGGACGGCGACGTGGTGGGGGCGGGAGGCTGGCACCGCGACATGCTTCCGAAGGGGCGGGAGCCTTGTCAAGCGGCACGGTTAGGAAACCTTCCGATTGAGATAACCACCTATCAGTTGGTCCAGACCTGTTGACGGCGGTCCTTCCGGAGGATTAGGTTCCCGGCCACGGAGCGCACCCGAAGCGGACACGACGTCAACTGCCCACGCCCGCCCGGCCGCAGGCCCCCCCACCCACGGGCCCGCCGCCCCGTCCCCACGCGTCCCCGGCGGGCCGCACGGCCACGCTTCGCGCTCCACGCCGTCCCCCCATTCCCACTGGAGGCACTTCCTTGCGTACCCCATCCCGAACCCGTACACGGCTGGCCTGCGCCCTCGGCGCGACCCTGCTCGGCGCGGCCGCGGTGCTGACCTCGCCCGGGGCGGCCTTCGGTGCCAACGTCCTCTCGAACGGCGACTTCGAGTCCGGCACCACGGCGGGCTGGTCCTGTTCCGGCGGGCTGGGATCCGTGGTCGGCTCACCCGTGCACGGCGGGAGCAAGGCGCTGGCCGGCGCGGCCAGTGCGGGCGACAACGCCAAGTGCGTCCAGACCGTGGCCGTGCAGCCGAACACCACCTACACGCTCTCGGCCTGGGTCAAGGGCAGTTACGTCTACCTCGGTGTCACCGGCGGCGCCTCCACCTGGACCCCCTCGGCGGCCGCCTACACCAAGCTGACCGTGTCCTTCACCACCGGCGCCTCCCAGACCAGCGCCGAGGTCTACCTCAACGGCTGGTACGGGCAGGGCACTTACTACGCCGACGACATCACCCTGGACGGCCCGGGCGGCACCGTCGACACCCAGGCGCCCACCGTGCCCGGCAGCCTGACCTCCACCGGCAAGACCTCCTCCACGGCGTCCCTGAGCTGGGCCGCGTCCACCGACAACGTCGGCGTGAGCGGCTACGACGTCTACCGGGGCGCCACCAAGGTCGCCACGTCGGGCACCACCAGCGCGACCGTCAGCGGCCTGACCCCCAGCACCGCCTACGCGTTCACCGTGCGCGCCCGCGACGCCGCGGGGAACACCTCGGCCGCCTCGAACACCGTCAACGTCACCACGGACACCGGGACCACGCCGCCGACCGGCTTCAAGCAGGCCGCTCCGTACCTCTACCTCGGCTGGGGCAACCCGCCGAGCGCGACCACCGTGATGAACGCGACCGGCACCAAGTGGTTCACCATGGCGTTCATCCTCTCCTCGGGCGGCTGCAACCCGTCCTGGGACGGCCAGCGCCCGCTGACCGGCGGCATCGACCAGAGCACCATCGCCTCGATCCGCGCGGCGGGCGGCGACATCGTGCCCTCCATCGGCGGCTGGCAGGGCAATAAGCTCGGCCCCAACTGCTCCAGCGCCGAGGCCCTGGCCGGTGCGTACCAGCAGGTCATCAGCGCGTACGGGCTCAAGGCCATCGACGTGGACATCGAGAACACCGACGAGTTCGAGAACGCGGTGGTCCAGGACCGCATCCTCGGCGCCCTCAAGATCGTCAAGCAGAACAACCCCGGCCTGAAGACCATCCTGACCTTCGGCACCTCCACCACCGGCCCGACCAGCTGGGGCAATCGGCTGATCGAGCAGTCCAAGGCGCTGAACGCCGGCATCGACGTCTTCACGATCATGCCGTTCGACTTCGGCAACGCCTCGACGGACATGTACGCCAGCACCGTCAGCGCGACCGAGGGCCTCAAGGCCAAGCTGAAGGCCGTCTACGGCTGGGACGACGCGACCGCGTACTCCCACATCGGCATCTCGGGGATGAACGGCATCAGCGACACCCAGGAGACCACCACCGTCCAGAACTGGACCGACATCCGCAACTGGGCCAACTCCCACCACATCGCGCGCCTGGCCTTCTGGTCGGTGAACCGCGACCGCGGCTGCCCCGGCGGCGGCCTGCAGGAGACCTGCTCGGGAATCGCCCAGAGCGACTGGCAGTTCACCTCCATCACGGCCGGCTTCACCGGCTGATCCAGCGCCTCGCGGCAGTGGGGGCCGTCGCGGCGATCCGCGGCGGCCCCCACGGCTCGTACGGGGCCAGGCGCCGGTCGGGGCCCGCCCTTCGGCGACGCCGGCCCGGGCCCGCACGGCCTCCGGATACTTCTCGGTGAAGCGCAGGGCTCCATCCTCGGGGTCGACGGCCTGCTGGCGGAGAACCGCCGCGACTGCCCGGCGCGCGGCAAGGTGTTCGCCAAGACCGGCGCCGCGGTGGGGCTGGACGCCCTCAACGACCGTCTGGGCGTCGGCGCCATCACCATCGCCGGCTACCCGGACAAGGACGACGGCCGCTTCGACGTGTCCTGCGCGGGCCTCACCGGCGCCTCGACCCCGACGACCGGCCCGAGCGGCAACCTCGGCATCGCCCACGACCTCGCGATGATCGCCGCGTACCTCCAGGAGGCCACCGCGGCGCCTGTCAAGTAACGAACAGCCGGGACTACGCCCCCGCGCCGCCTCCGGGCACGGTGGAGAGCGACCGTCCTGCGCCCCGCAGGAGCGACGCCGTCCGGACCGGAGGCAGACCGCCATGACCGACATCGCCCTCACCGGACCCGGCCGCCGTTTCCCCGGCGTCCCCCGCGTCCTCGGCCTCACCCCCGGCAGCCCGCTCGGCCCTTCCGGTGTCCGCGCCCCGTCCGGCACCGGCGTGTACCGCCCGCTCGACGCGGAGGCCGGCCGACTCGCCCCCCGCCCCGCCGGCTTCCCGGAGGGCGCCCGGTTTCCGGACCGCGCGGCCGGCTCCGCCCGGTTTCCGGACCGCGCCGGCTCCGCCCGGTTTCCGGACCGCGCCGCGGACACCGGGAGCACCGGAGGCGCTCACGGCGCCGAGGGAGTTCCCGGCACCGGGCGGCCCCAGCTCGTCTTCCTCTCGGCCGGAAACCCCCGGCTCCTGGACCAGTACATCGGCGACCTACTCGACGTACTCGACGCGGCGGACCGTACGCCGCTGGCGGCCCTGGCCCACTCCCTAGGCGCGCGGGCGCCACGGGTGGCCCGGCTCGCGATCGTGGCCACCGACACGGCCGGATTCCTCCTGCGACTGCGCCACGCCCGTGAGCAGCTCCTCGCCGGAGCCCGGGGCGACCTCGGCGACGGCGCCTTCGCCGCCGATGCCCCGCTGCCGGCCGCACGGCGCCGCACCGCCTTCCTCTTCCCGGGTCAGGGCAGTCAGCGGCCGGACATGATGCGGGACCTCTACGCGAGGTTCCCCGCCTACCGGTCGGCCGTCTGCGTACTGAGCGCCGTGGCCCGGGCCGACCTCGGCTTCGACCTGGCCGACCTGCTGTACGGCGAGGCTTCCGGGTACCGGACGTCACAGGCGTCCCGGGCCTTCCACAGGTTCCCCGTGGACAACGGGGAGCTCGGGCGCAGGCTCGCCGCCACCGAGGTGTGCCTGCCGCTGCTCGGCACCGTTCAGATCGCCGCCACCCGGGTCCTCGCCGACTGCGGGATCAGCCCCGACCTCGCCCTGGGCCACGACTCGGGCGAGTTCGCGGCCGCCGCCGCGGCCGGGGCACTGACCCACGTGGACGCCGTCCGGCTGCTGGTGCACCGGGGCGCGGCCCTGCGGCGGGCCGGGACCGGGCTCCGCGCCGAGGAGGCCCTGCGCTCGGGCCTCGCCACCCGCCGCATCACCGTCCCCGCCGTGCCCTTCGTCTCGTCCGTGAACGCCGAGCTCTGCACCGACCCCGAACGGCTGCGCGCCCTGTGGGTCCGGCAGGCCTCCGCGCCGGTCCGCTTCGACGATGCCGTCCGCACCGCCTACGACCAGGGGGCCCGCGTCTTCCTCCAGATCGCCGGCGGGGACTCGCTCCTGACCTCGGTCCGCCGGATCCTCCCCGGCCGCGGCGACGTCCACGTCGTCCCCGTCACCGGGGAGGCGCCGGACGACGGACGCACCTTTGCCCTGGCGCTCGCCCGGCTGGCGGTCCTGGGTGCCCCGGTCGACCCGCGCGCCGTGGTCCCCGCGCAGCGGCAACGGGTCCCGGACCTGCCGGTCCACGGGCACCCGGGCAGGTGACCGCACTGCGTTGGTGCTCCTTGCCGCTCCGGATGATGCTTGTCAGTGGAGCCCCTGGCCAGCGAAGGCGAGATGAGCGGCGATGGAGCAACTTCCCACCCCTCCCGGTGAGCGGCCGGCCCGGACCACGCACGCCTCCCCGGGGGGCTCGTACACGGCCACGGCCACCGTCAGCGACCAGGGCATCGTGACCGGGTGGAGCGAGGAGGCCCGCCGGATGCTCGGCCACGCGGCCTCGGAGGTCGTGGGGCGGCCCGCCGCGGACCTGCTCGCGGACCGGTCCGACCGATCCGGCGGGACCGCCGGATCCGGCGGTACGGGCCCTGCGGCGCGGCCGGTCGGGCCCGGGCAGGAGCGGTGGAGCGGCACCGTACCGCTGCGCCACCGGGACGGCCGCCGACTGGACGCGGCGCTGCTCGCGCACCGCAGGGCGGCCCTCGGCGAGGCGGCCGAGTGGTTCGTGGTGTCCGCCGTGGCGGGGGCGCCCGACGCTTCCTGGGAGGGGCCGCTGGGTGAATGGGCCTTCGACCGGTCCCCCTGCGCCATGGCGGTCTTCGACGAGGACCTGCGGCTGGTCCGGGCGAACGCGGGCATGCACCGCGCGCTCACCCTCACGGAGGCCGAGATGCGCGGGCTGCGCCTGTCGGAGATCGCCCCCGACCCGGTGAGCGAGGAGACCGAGCGGGGCATGCGCCGGGTGCTGGAGACGGGCGAGCCGCAGTCCGTGGACGGCTTCGTCCGGCCGCCCGGCGCGGGCGCCGCGCACGGCTGGGCGACCTCGCTGGCCCCCGTACCGGGTCCGGACGGCCGGGTACGGGCCGTATACCTGAGCGCGCAGGACAGACCGGCCGGTGACGCCGCCCCGCGGCAGCCGCTCCCGCCCACCCTGGCCGGTGCCCGCGTCGACACCCCGCCGGACAGTGCCCGCACCGCGCAGGAACTGGCCGACGCGGCCGTCCCGCGGCTCGCCGACTTCGCGGTCGTCGACCTGCTGGAGCCCTCCGCGCGCGGGGAGACGCCGGCTCCGGCGCCCGGGACGGGTCCGCTCACGGTGTCCCGCAGCGCCGTACGGTCGGTCCTCGGCGCGAGCCAGGAGGCCCGGTTCGCCGTCGGGGACAGTGCCGTCTACCCGGCGCTGTCGCCCCCCGTGGAGTGTCTGGCCGCGGGCCGGGGCGCGGTGTACGGGACCGCCGACCCGGCCGTGGTCCGGTGGGTGGCTCAGGATCCCGGGGCGGGCTGGATCGGTGAGCACGGCACCCATTCGCTGATGCTGGTACCGCTGCGGGACGGCCGGGTCACCGTCGGCCTGGCACTCTTCAGCCGTCACCAGCGCCGGGAGCCCTTCGACCTGGAGGACCTGCGGCTGGCCGAGGAACTCACGGCCCGGGCGGCCACCGGCATCCACCGGGCGCGCAGGACCGTCCGGGAGCACACCACCACCATGACCTTGCAGCGCAGCCTGCTCCCGCACACGCTGCCCGTGCAGTCGGCGCTGGAGATCGCCTCCCGCTACCTGCCCTCCGTCGGCGAGGCCGGTGTGGGCGGCGACTGGTTCGACGTGATCCCGCTGTCCGGTGCCCGGGTGGCCCTGGTCGTGGGAGATGTCGTCGGTCACGGCATGCGCGCCTCCGCCACCATGGGACGGCTGCGCACCGCGGTGCGCACGCTGGCGGACGTCGACCTGCCGCCCGACGAACTGCTCACCCACCTCGACGACCTGATCATCCACCTGTCGTCGGACGAGACGGGCGGGGAAACGGCCGGGGGCATCGGCACCACCTGCCTGTACGTGGTCTACGACCCGGTGACCCGCCGGTGCACCGCCGCCCGGGCCGGTCATCCCCCGCCCGCCGTGGTGTCGCCCGAGGGCTCGGCGTACCTCCTCGACGTGCCGGCGGGGCCGCCGCTGGGCCTGGGGGGCCTGCCCTTCGAGACCGTCGAGGTCGACCTTCCCGAGGGCAGCCTCCTGGCCCTGTACACCGACGGCCTGCTGCAGGCCCGTGAGCACGACATCGACGAGGCCCTGGACGGCATGCTCGCGGCCCTGGTCCAGCCCGCCTCCAGCCTGGACACCGTCTGCGACCGGGTGCTGACGGCGATGCTGACCCACCGTCCCGACGACGACGTGGCGCTGCTCGTCGCCCGGACCCGGGCCCTGCACACCGACAAGGTGGCCGTCTGGGACCTGCCCTCCGACCCCTCCTTCGTCGCCCAGGCCCGCCGCAACGCCACCGACCAGCTGGCCGTCTGGGGACTGGAGGAGGCCGCCTTCGTCACCGAGCTCGTGGTCAGCGAACTGGTCACCAACGCCATCCGCTACGGCTCGCCGCCCGTACAGCTGCGGCTGATCCACGAGGGCACCACGCTGATCAGCGAGGTCTCGGACGCGAGCGGCACCGCCCCGCACATGCGGCGGGCCCGGATCTTTGACGAGGGAGGGCGCGGGCTGCTGCTGGTCGCGCAGCTCACCCAGCGCTGGGGCACCCGGCACACCCTCTTCGGCAAGACCATCTGGGCCGAGCAGTCCCTCGCCGAGTTCTGAGGACCTTCTGCCCTGCCCTGTTACACGCCCGTGACGGACGGCGGACAGGCTCATGAACTCCCCCCGACATTCTCTTTAACACGGACATACACCCACATTCGTGGATATGTCTTCTGCTTTCAAAGGTGCGAGCAGCCGTGATGACCGACCCCGAATGCCGGAGGAAGTCCCATGAGCCTCACACTGGTCGCCCCGCACACCGAAGCCCCCGCAGCCGTTCTGGCCCCGCGCGAGCAGGAGGCGCTGCGCCACATCGCCGCCGGCCGCACCTACGTGCAGACGGCCCGCTCGATGGGACTCTCCAAGCACACGGTCGACGCCTACCTGCGCCGCATCCGGGCCAAGCTGAACATCAACACCACGGCCGAAATGACCCGCCTGGCCATCTCCATGGGGCTGTGACCCCTAGGGGCGCGCGAACACCGGCCGGGCCCAGTCCGGGGGCTCCCTGGGCGGTGCCTGGCTCCCTGGTTCCGCGGGCCCCGGAGCGGCCCGCCGAGCCGGTGCGGCGGCGGTGGCGGTGGCCGCACGCAGCGCCGCCACGAATTCCAGGCAGGAGTCGTAACGGTCCTCCGGGACCTTCGCCAGAGCCTTCGCCAGCACACCGTCCGCCGCCGGCGCGATATCGGGCCGCTTCTCCGTCAGGGGAGGCGGCTTGTCGTACTGGTGCGCCCACAGCAGCGCGGGGGCGTCGTCCCGGACGAAGGGCGGCCCGCCGGCGAGCGACTCGTAGACGACACAGCCCAGGCTGTAGACGTCGCACCTGCCGTCGACCGGGCGCCCCGAGATCTGTTCCGGCGCCACGTAGTCGATCGTGCCGACGAACTCGCCCGCCGTGGTGAACCCGGTGAGGGCCAGCGATTTCTTCGTCAGTCCGAAGTCGGTGAGGTAGACGTGCTCCGGGTGGTCGCTGTCGGTGCCCCCGGCCACCAGGATGTTGGCGGGCTTGACGTCCCGGTGCACCAGTTCGTGCGCGTGGGCGGCGTCGAGCGCGGAGGCCACCTGGGCGGCGATGCGCAGCGCGGTCGGGACGGGCAGCGGACCCTCCCGGTCCAGCAGGGTCCTCAGGTCCGGTCCGACCACGTACCGCATGGCGATGTACAGGACCCCGTCGGTCTCCCCCGCTTCGAAGACGGGCACGATGTGCGGGTGCTCGATCCGCGCGGCGACCCGGGATTCGTGGGCGAAGCGGCGCCGGAACACCTCGTCCCGGACCCGCTCCGGGGCGATCAGCTTGAGCGCGACCGTACGGTCCAGGCGCAGGTCCTTCGCCTGGTAGACGACGGCCATGCCGCCCCGGCCGATGATGCGCTCGATCCGGTAGCCGGCGATCTGCTGTCCGATCAGGCCGGAGGCCCGTCCCGTGTAAAGGCCCCGGTTCGCTGCGGTGCCCATCAGGCGCCTCCCGCCGCAAGTCTATCGAGTGATCCACACGCCCGCCCGTGGGGCGAGCGGCGCTCGCCCCACGGGCGGGGGCCCGGCCGGTCAGACGCCGCGGCGGCCGCGCAGGGCCACCACGGAGACCCAGAGCAGCGCCGTGACGGCTCCGACGGCCAGGGTCAGGGTGCCGGCCCGGCCGCCGCCCATCGCCCAGCCGTTGCCGATCAGGAGGGCGGTACCGGCGACCCGGGAGGCGATCGCGTAGCGGCGGTTCCCGGCCCGGCCGAAGTGCCGGCCCAGGACGTAGCAGGCGGCGATCAGCGAGGTGAAGGTGACCGACCCGGCGGCGAAGTGGGCGTAGCTGTGCCAGGTGAGCGTGGCGATCTGCGCGGAGGGGGCTCCCAGGGGGAAGCCGTCGACCGGATCCATGACGAAGGCTCCCGCGGCGATCATGCCGACGCCGGCGATCCGGACCAGCCGTGGCGCCCAGGTGCCTCCCGGAGTACCGCCGAGGACCCGGCGCAGGCCGGTCGCCCCGAGGGCGAGAAGGGCTCCGGCGAGCAGGAAGTTGGTGATCTGGAGCCAGCCGAGGCTTCCGTTGCTCAGCGCGCTCAGCGGGTGGCGGGTGATGTCGAAGCCCTGGCGGGTCGCGGCCTGGGTCAGGGAGACGGCCGCCCAGAGCGGGGAGGCCACGACCGCGCAGGTGAGCAGGGCGCGGGTGGTGGTGACGGAGGAGGAAGTGGAGGAGGAGTGGGTGGCGGGGGAAACGTCGGCGGTGGCGGTGGGGGCCTGGGTGCTCATGGCGGGTGCCTCTCGGGTTCGTCGTAAGCGGCTCTCGTTCGGTTCTCGCTGATACGTCGAACCAGAAAGGTGACAGGGAACGCGCGCGTTCCCTGTCACATCGCCCGTTCGACGTGTAGACAAGGTGCGGGCAGCAGCTCGGCACCACGAGACGAGGAGTTCCCATGCGCTACCTGATGACGACGAAGCCTTCCGACACCGCCCCCGACGAGCGGCTGTACGCCGAAATGGGCAAGTTCATCGAGGAGCTGACCGCGGCCGGCGTCCTGCTGGCCACGGGCGGCCTGGAACCGGGCGGCATCCTGGTGGCCTCCTCCGGCGAGGAGATCACCGTGACGGACGGGCCGTTCGCCGAGGCCAAGGAGGCCGTGGCCGGTTTCGCGCTGATCGAGGTCCGGTCCCGGGAAGAGGCGATCGAGCTGGCCCGCCGCTTCCGCCGGATCGTCGGCGACGGCGAGAGCGTGGTCCAGCAGGTCTTCGGCCCCTGATCCGTGCCGGACGTCTCGCGGACGATCGACGCGGTCTGGAAGCTCGAATCGGCCAAGATCATCGCCACGCTCACGCGCATGGTGCACGACGTCGGCCTGGCCGAGGAACTCGCCCAGGACGCGCTCGTCGCCGCGCTCGAACAGTGGCCCGGCGCCGGGATCCCGGACAACCCCGGCGCCTGGCTGACGACCACGGCCAAACGGCGTGCGGTCGACCACATCCGGCGCTCCCGGATGCTGGCCGGCAAGCAGGAACAGCTCGCCCACGAGCTGGAAGAGCGGGAAGGGAGGCTGGAACGCCAGGGGCGGCAGGAGCGGCAGGGGCGGCAGGATTCCGAACAGGACGACGACGTCCTGCGGCTGATGTTCCTCTCCTGCCACCCCGTGCTGGCGACCGGGGCCCGTGCGGCGCTCACGCTCCGGCTGCTGGGCGGGCTGACGGCCGAGGAGATCGCACGGGCCTTCCTCGTCACGGCGGCCGTCGTCACCCGGCGCATCGCCGCGGCCAAGCAGACGCTGGCCGAGCACCGCGTGCCCTTCGACCTGCCCGGGGAATCGGAGCTGCCCGAGCGGCTGTCCTCGGTGCTGGAGGTCATCTACCTGATCTTCAACGAGGGTTACTCGGCCACCTCGGGCGACGACCTGATGCGCCCCGGGCTCTGCCTCGAAGCGCTCCGGCTGGGCCGGCTGCTGGCCGAACTGGCGCCCCGGGAGGCCGAGGTGCACGCCCTGGTCGCGCTGATGGAGATCCAGGCCTCCCGTTCGGCGGCGCGCACCGGTCCCTCGGGCGAGCCCGTCCAGCTCCACGAGCAGAACCGGGGGCGCTGGGACCAGTTGCTCGTACGCCGCGGGTTCACCGCGATGCTGCGCGCGCGGGAGGCAGGCGGGGCCCCGGGCCCGTACATGCTGCAGGCGGCGATCGCCGTGTGCCACGCCCAGGCACGCACCGCCGGGGAGACCGACTGGGCGCAGATCGCGGCCCTGTACGGGGCGCTGGCCCGGCTCCTGCCGACGGCGGTGGTCCAGCTCAACCGGGCGGTGGCGCTCGGGATGGCGCACGGGCCGCAGGCCGGCCTCGACCTGGTCGACTCCCTGGTCGCCGATCCCGTACTCCGTGACTACCACCTGCTGCCCAGCGTCCGCGGAGACCTGCTGCTGCGCCTGGACCGCGGCCCGGAGGCGCGGCTGGAGTTCCTCCGGGCGGCGGCCCTCACCAAGAACTCCGCCGAGCGCGCCTTCCTGCGCCGGCGTGCGGAGGAGGTGCCCGCCGGCGGCGGCCTCGCCGGTCCGCCGCCGGGTCCGACCCTCGGCCGGGCCGCGGAGGGCTTCCTCGGCCGGGCGGAGCTGGACGCGGCGACGGTCCGCTCGTACGGGCAGACCCTGCGGCGCCTGCGCCTGGACCTCGGTGACGCGGCGCCGCTCTCCGGGCTGACGGCCGGGGAGGTGGCACGGGTGTGCACGGCCGCCTGGGGCTCCGCGGCGGCCAGGACCTGGAACCGGCACCGCTCGGCCGTACGGTCCTTCGGCGCCTGGGCCGGCCTGGACGGGCTCGCCGCAGAGCTGGAGCGGCGCCCCGAGCCCCGGCTCCGCGCGTCCGCGCCGGACCCCGCGCTGCTCGACGCGCTGTGGAGCGACCCCGGAGTTCCGCTGCGCGAGCGGACGTTGTGGCGGCTCCTGCACGAATCGGCCGCGGGGGTCACGACCGTGCTGTCCCTGAACGTGGAAGACCTGGACCTGGAGGACCGCCGGGGCCGCGCGGGCCGCACGTGGGTGAGCTGGCGCTCCGGGACGGCCCGGCTCCTGCCCCTGCTCCTGGCCGGCCGCACCCGGGGCCCGGTGTTCCTCTCCGACCGCCGCCCCGGCCCGGCCCGCACCCCCGCCCCGGCCGACCTCTGCCCGGACACGGGCCGGCGCCGCCTGTCCTACGAGCGGGCCGAGCACCTCTTCAAGGAGGCCACCAAACCCCTGGACCCGGCGCACGAGGGCTACACCCTGCGCCGCCTCAAACCCGGCCCGCGAGGGACGCCATAGCCCGCCTCCGCCTCCGCCGCAGGGTGAGGACCCGGGCGAGTCGGGCGCGTACGGCGTGAACGCGGGGGTCAGCCGAAGCGGCCCTGGACGTAGTCCGAGGTGCGCGGGTCCGCGGGGGTGGAGAACATGGCCGTCGTGGGGCCGTGTTCCACGATCCGGCCGGGCGTGCCCTGTTCCGCGAGGAAGAAGGCGCACTGGTCGGAAACCCGGGCCGCCTGCTGCATGTTGTGCGTCACGATCACGATGGTGACCTCGTCGGCCAGCTCGCGGACGGTCTCCTCGATGCGGCGCGTGGAGGTGGGGTCCAGGGCGGAGCAGGGTTCGTCCATCAGCAGGATCCGCGGCCGGACCGCGAGGGAGCGGGCGATGCACAGGCGCTGCTGCTGACCGCCGGAGAGGGCGCCGCCCGGCTGGCGGAGCCGGTCCTGGACCTCCTTCCACAGTCCGGCCTTGGTCAGGCACTCCTCCACGAGCGCGTCCTTGTCGGCCGCCGAGGCGCGGGTGCCCGTCAGCTTGAGGCCCGCCGTGACGTTGTCGTAGACCGACATCGCCGGGAAGGGGTTCGGCTTCTGAAAGACCATGCCGATCCGGCGGCGGGCGTCGGTGAGCCGGCGGCCGCGGGCGTAGACGTCCTCGCCGTCGAGCAGGACCTCACCGGCCAGTTCGGCGCCCGGGATCAGCTCGTGCATCCGGTTCAGGATCCGCAGGAAGGTGGACTTGCCGCAGCCCGAGGGGCCGATCAGGGCCGTGACCTGGCCGCCGGGCATCGTCAGGGAGACCCGGTTCAGGACCTTGCGGCCGCCGAACCACGCCGAGATGTCGCGGGCGTCGAGGGTGGACGCGCCCGTTGCGGGGAGGGTGGGGAGGGGAAGCGTCTGGGTGGTCATCTCGGCCTCGTTCACAGGAGGTTGGGCAGGAGGAGGGCGGCCTGGTCGGCGACCGCCAGGCCGAGGGCGGCCAGGACGGGGAAGCCGACGAGCCAGGTGTGCGCGCGGCCCCAGCGGATCCGCGCCCAGGCCAGGGCGGCCGCGGCGAGCAGCAGCGCCTGGGCCCACAGGACCAGCGGGAACCAGGCCGAGGTCTGGCTCCCGAGGGGGGCCTCGTCCGCGGCCAGCCGCCCCGGGGTGCGGCCGCCGGACTGCTGCACGGGCGAGGTCAGTTCCGCGTCGACGTGCACCACGCCGTCCGGCATGTACGGGGTCCCGTCCGCGGTCATCAGGGTGAGCAGGGCCGCTTCACCGGTCGGCCGGGCCGGCCGCGGGTCGCCGGCGCGCCGGACGCCCAGCACCTTGTACGTGTGCTCGCCCTGACCGGTGACGACCCGGAAGGTCTCCCCGCGCTCCAGGTCCGCGATGTGGGCGAAGGGGCCGCCGTAGCCCGCCTGCCGGCCCATGAGGATGCTCGTGCCGGGCTGGCCGGGCAGGACCGTGTCGCGCCGGTGGCCGGGTCCCGAGGCCAGTACCCCGGAGGTGGTCGCTTCGCGGACCACCTCGCGCAGCCCGATCTGCGGGATCTCCAGCAGGGCGACGGGGGTGCCGGGCTCGGTCGGCCCCAGCGGCGCGGTGGCGTTGGCGAGCCCTTCCCGCAGCTGCGCGTACCCCACCCGGCGGTCCCGCTCGTGGCGCAGGTGTCCGAGCGGGCCCACTTCCGCGACGAAGCCGAGGAGCAGGGCGCCCAGGATGGCCAGGGCCGCGCCGGTGGCCCACAGGCCGGGTGGGCCCGTACGCCCCGCCGGGGCCTCGGGGGCTCCGGCGGGTTCGGGGCGCACGTCCACCGGCGGGGTGGAGGTGGCTGTCATCGTGTCTTCTCCGAACGCGGATGAGGATGCGGGTGCTGCGGGTGTGCGGCAGGTGCTGCCGGTGTGCGGCGGGTGCTGCCGGTGTGCGGCAGGTGCGGCGGGTACGGCGGGTGCGGTCAGTTGCCCGCGAAGGTCAGCAGGCCGCGACGGCGGGCCCACCAGACGAGTCCGCCGCCGGTGAGGACGAGGGCCCCGGAGAGCAGGCCGATCGTGGTGGCGTCGGCGCCGGTGTTGGCCAGGCCGCCGCCGGGGCCGCCGGAGCCGCCGGCGGCTCCGCCCGCGACATTGGTGGAGACGCCCACGCTGCCGCCGCTCGTGGTGGTCCCCGTGGAGGCCGACGCGGACGGGGAGGCGCTGTCGCTCGGGGTGGGGGTGGGGGACGCCGAGTCAGAGGGGGTCGGCGTCGGGCTGTCCGTCGGGGTAGGGGTGGGCGACGCGGTCGGGGTGGGCTTCGGCGTGGGCGACGGGGTCGGGCTCGGCGTGGAGGTGGGCGTCGGGTTCCCCGTGCCCGGGTCGGTCGTCTGGTAGTCGGTGCCGGAGGTGAACCACAGGGAGGCGGCGAAGGTCCCGTAGGTCTCCGTGCCGAAGGCCTTGCGGCAGATGACCGTGAGGTCGTAGCGGCCCTCGAGGGTGGTGAAGCCGGCCTGGCTGGCGTAGTCCCGCATGGTCATCGTCAGCGGGATGGTGATGCCGCCCGAATCCGCCGGGGGGTACGTGGTGATGGGCGAGTTGCCGACCACGTTGAGGCCCTCGGCCGGGAAGCCCTTGCCTGCCACCGTGACCAGGATGTTCGTGGCGGGCTCCGGGCAGGCGGCCGAGGTGGTCACGTCGACGCTGCTGTCGTCCTTGCCGGTGGCGGGGTTGATCTTCGCCGCGCCCGCCGGGGCGGCGTGGGCCGCCGTCGGGACGGTCAGGGCCAGGCCCACGAGGGCGGCGGCGGCCGCGGTGGCGGCGCCTGCCGCGGATCGCCGGCTGAGGCGGGTGAACTGCACGATGGGCTCCTTCTTGGCGTTCTGGCGTTCGTTGGTGTCGGAGGTGGCGCGCCTGCGGGCCGACGCGGCGGCCGCGGCCCGGGCCAGGCGCCTGCGGCGCCACACCCACAGCCCGCCCCCGGTGATCACGAGGACCATCGCGAGCAGCGCCCACGGGACCGTCCACAGCGACACCGAGCGGGTCAGAGAGGGAAGTTTGGGGTCCACGCCGTCGCGGGCGGCGACCGGCTGGACGGAGACCACGGCGGAGGACCGCAGCACCTGGGCCACCCCGTCGGCCTTGGCGGTGATCGTCAGCGAGGTGCCGGGCAGCAGGTCGCCGAGGTCCTTCACACCGGACGCGGTGACGGAGGTGCCGAACAGGCCGTTGACGCGCACGGCCTGCCGGGCGCCGAGCCGCACGTTGCCGGTGTTGCGCAGGGTGTACGTGACGGTCGCCGAGCCCTCGGAGAAGGGGTTCGCGGAACCCTGGTACGAGGCGGCGACCTGCTGGACCTCCAGGCGCGGGGTGAGGGTCCCGGCGGCGCGGACGTAGACGCGGGAGCCGACCCGCTGGTCGAGCTTGACCTTGTTGCCCTGGCCGTCCTGGGCTCCGGCGGCGAGCGAGGCGACGATGCCGCCGGTGTGGTCCCCGGGGGTCACGTCACGGGGGACGGTGACGGTGAAGGGGACGATGACGTTGCCCTTGGGCGGGACGGTCACCTGGTCCTTCTCCAGCTTGATCCAGCTGCCCGCGTCCTTCGGGGCCTGGCCGGCCGGGAGCAGGTCGAAGCCGCCGTCGAGGGTGTTGACCGCGTCGCTCGCGTAGACGGAGAGGGTGAGCGGCTCCCCGCCGTAGTTCCAGATGGCGATCTGGTCGCGGGTCGTGGCTCCGCCGGTGACCCCGTAGGAGAAGTGCGGCCGGGCGTCGGGCCCCTTCGGTCCGGCGGGCTGCACGCCGAAGGTGGACTTGCGGTCCTCCCCGGGAGTGGCCGGGGCCGAGGTCGCGGCCCGCGCGGGTGCTCCGTCCACCAGCACGAGGAGCCCGGCCAGGGCGAGCAGCGCGACCAGCAGGGAGCGGAGGGAGCGGAGGGAGCGGAGCGGAGCGGCGGCCGACGGGCCGGGGCGGCGGCCGCGCCGGGCGGTGGGGGCGGTGGGGTTCATGGCTCGGGCGTCCGATCCGGAGAAGGGGTGCGGTGGGTCCAGGCGTCAGGGGCGGGTCGGAGCGGCCGCGGGGAAGCGCGGCCGCTCCGACCCGGAGCTCACGCCTGGATCAGATGGCGGTGAGCGTGAGGGTGGCGGAGTACGTGCCGGCCACCGTGGAGGTCGGGACGTTCAGCGCCAGGTCGGCGGTGACGTGCGCGGTACCGAGACCGGTGCCGTTGGCGAGGGTGCGGGCGGACTTGAGGCCCGCGGTGCCCGGGTCGGCGGCGGCCGCTCCGTTGGCGGCGGGGACGACCGAACCGGCCGTCACCGTCTGGGCGGGCGCCTTGTCGACGAGCTTCGGGGTCCAGCCCAGGTTCTGGCCGTTGATGGCGTGGGTGGCACCGTCGGAGAAGTCGGTGACCTGGCCGCTGACGGTCCAGCCGGGGTTGCCGGCGCGGGTGTCGGTGAGGGTGACCGGGTTGATGGAACCGGCCGTGGTCAGCAGGTCCCCGTCGGCGTTGAGCACCGGCGAGGGCAGGGTGACCTGCGGGTTGGCGACGCTGATGGCCAGCGCGCCCGAGTTGACGGTGGTGGTGATCGTCTCGGAGGCGGAGACACCGGCGAAGGCGCCCACCACGTACGGGATCGCGCCCGAGTCGGAGCCGGTGAAGGCGCCCGCGTTGGCCGGGACGAAGACGGCGGTGAAGGAGTGGTTGCCCACCGGGAGGCTGCTGGTGTTCAGCACCGCGGTGCCGTTCGCCACCGGGACGGTGCCCAGGGTGACGGTGGCGCCGCCGACGGTGTCGGTGAACTTCACCGCTCCCGCCGCGCCCGCGGGGGTGACCGTACCGGTCAGGGTCACCGGGCTGTACTGCGGCGCGGTGCCGGCCGGGGAGACGGCCAGGGCGGTGGTGGTGGTCGTGGCCGCGGCGGCCGTGACCACGTAGGAGACGGCGGCGGAGGCCGAGCCGTTGTACGAGGCGCTCGCCGGCGTGAAGACGGCCGTCAGGCTGTGCGTACCGGCGGTGAGGTTGGACGTGGTGAGCGCCGCGGTGCCGTTGTTCACGGTGACCGGGGTGCCCAGGTCGGCCGCGCCGTCCTTGAACTGGACGGTGCCGCCGGCGCCGGCCGGGGTGACGCCCGCGGTGAGGGTGACCGGGGTGCCCGCCTGCGAGGGGCCGGCCGGGGTGGCCGCGAGGGAGGTGACGGTGTCGGTCTTCACCGCCGGGTCGGTGTTCTGGTAGGTGGTGTTGGAGGTGAACCAGATCGCGCCGGTGTAGTCACCGAGGCTGGTGCCGTTGAAGGCGGTCCGGCAGATCACGGTGAAGTCGTACTTGCCCTGCAGGGTGGTGAAGCCCGCCTGGCTGGCGTAGTCCCGCATGGTGGAGGTGAGCGGGATGACCATGCCGCCGTTGGCGGCGGTCGGGTAGGTCGCGATGAGCGAGTTGCCGACCACGTTCAGGCCCTCGGCCGGGAAGCCGGAACCCGCCACCGTGACCAGCACGTTGGTGGCGCCCGCCGGGCAGGCGTCCGAGGTGGTGAACGCGATGCCGGACGTGTCCGCACCGGTCGCCGGGTTGATCTCGAGGGTGCCGATCGGGGCGGCGTACGCGGCGCTCGCCCCGGCCAGACCCGCCGCGAAGGCGGTGGTCACGGCGGCGACCCCCAGGGCCATGGTCCGCAAAACTCTGTTCTTCAGCACAACGTCTCCAGAATGTGAAGCTCGGGCGGCGATCAGGGTCAGGGGGTCTGCTTGGTGGTGTCGCCGCAGTTCGGGCTGGCGGCGAACCCGTACGTGTTGATCACCGAGGTCTGCTTGCAGATCTCGGAGTTGGCGCCGACGAAGACGGTGCTCCACGGCGCGGTGGCGACCTTGTTGGTCGGGATCACGTTGTAGACGTCGCGCTTCACGCCGAACCCGCTGTTGAGGACGGTGGGCGCGGTGCCGTCGACCGTGCCGAGGATGGCGCGGCCGCGCAGGTCCGCGATGGTCTGCGAGGACTGCGACTGGTACTGGGCGATGGAGAACGGCACGATCGACTTGTCGTCGAGGAGGCGGCCGTCGTGCTCCTGCACCGGGGTGGTGCCCTTCTTGTCCTTGATGCAGGGGTAGATGCCGGCGACGACGTCGGCGTCCGTGATCCCCATCTGGGACTCCCAGAAGCTGCGGGTGCCCGAGCCGGCCTGCGGCAGGTAGACCGTCATGGCGTAGTTGGGGCCCGAACCCACGTAGTTCGGGTCGCAGTGGTAGATCGCCTTCAGGTCGGTCAGCGACAGCTTGCGCGGGATCGCCGAGCCGGGGGTGATGGCGTAGGTGACGCCGTCGACCGCGAAGGGCACGTAGGTCAGGCCCGGAGCCGCCGCCGCCAGGTTCAGCGAGGAGGAGCGGGCGAAGTCCAGACAGCCGTTGCCGGCCTGGAGCGAGGTGAGCAGCGCGGAGCGGCCGGCGCCCGAGCCGTTCGGGCGGGCCATGGTGCAGTTCCCGTTGGCCGGGTCCTTGGTGGTGATGTTCGCGGAGCCGGTGGAGTCGTAGGAGCCGATGACCCTCTGGCCGCCCACGGTGATGGCCGCGGCCATGCCGTTCATGACGTCCTGGGTCGTGTCGGAGCCGACGCCGGAGAGCTGTCGGTACGTCGGCGCGCCCGACGGGTCGGCGGCGGCGAGGCCGGCTCCGGCGACGGTGGCCGCGAGAGCGAAGGCCGAGACGCCGAAGGCGATTTTCTTCTTGTTCACTTGGGATGACCCCTCAGCTAGGCTGCGCCCGGGGTGGTGCCCGGCGCGCGTGGGATGAAGTTCCGTTGGCGCGGATTGGTCAGACGGTCGTCGCCGGGCATCACCTCCTTTCGTCGTGGGAACCTCGGGCCCTTCGTCGTGGAAGCCGCGGGCCCTTCGTCGTGCCGAGCCGCAGCGCGGGCTCGGGCACTGGTCCGGCGGACTGCAGTCCTGGTCCTGCGGACTTCACTCCTGGTCCTGCGGACTTCACTCCTGGTCCGGTGGGCTCCAGTCCCTCGGGCCGGACTTCTTGTGGGTCGCCCAGTCCGCCGGCAGACCCACGGC
Organism: Streptomyces sp. NPDC099050; assembly: GCF_044759865.1. Classification (NCBI taxonomy): domain Bacteria; kingdom Bacillati; phylum Actinomycetota; class Actinomycetes; order Kitasatosporales; family Streptomycetaceae; genus Streptomyces; species Streptomyces sp. NPDC099050. Next base: position 172,721 of record NZ_JBIWAE010000004.1, read on the forward strand.
CGCCCCGCCCGCCGCGCCGCGCAGCGACCGCAGCCAGGACAGGGCCCCGGGCAGGAAGCGCGGGAGCAGCGGACCCGCGAAGGCGGCGAGCGCCCCGACGACGAGGCAGACCAGCAGGACGTTGCGGATGGCTCCGACGGCCCAGACCGGTGTGGTCCCCGCCGCCTGCGCGGCCGGGGCGCCCGAGGCGCCGGTGGCGCCCGCGCCGCCCGTGGCCGCCGCGGCGGCGCTGGGCGAGGCCGGGGCGGGGCCGGGCGCGGCCGCGCCGCCCGCGGTGGAGCCGGCGCCCGCGGTCGAGGATCCGGAGCCGGAGGTCCCCGTACCCGCGGAGCCGGAGCCGCCGGCCGCCGCGCCGCCCGTACCGGACGGAGTACCGCCGGCGGCGCCGGGGGGCGGGCTGCTCGGCGCCGAAGGCTCCGGCGACGGTGTCGGCTTCTTGCCCGCCTCGGTGCTCACCCGCTGGGCCGCCGCCCGGGTCTGGGCGCGCAGGGCCTGCGGCAGCGGGGCGTAGCCGTGCGGCAGGCTGCCCGCCGCCACGCCCGGGGTCTGCCCCTGGCCGGCCGCGTAGGCCAGCATGGCGCCGTAGTCCTTGCCCTCCGCCTCCGTGAGGTCGGCGGGCACGGTGGCGGCGTAGGTGAGGACGGTGAGCGGGTACGCCGCCGGGTCCGCGGCCGCCGGGTCGGGCGAGCTGACGCCGTCGGGCCCGGCCTTGCGGGCGTTCGCGGCGGCGATCAGCGCGGCCGGCTCGGGTGCGACGAACTTCCCTCCCGCGTTGAGGAGTTCGGCGCGCACCAGGCCGTACCGGTCGGCGGTCGCGGTATCGGTGACGGCGAGCACGGCGCGCGAGCCGGCGAGCTGCGGCGGGTCCTTCTTGTACGCGGGCGGGGTGGCGGTGGCGTCCCAGGAGGTACGGGCCAGGGTGTCGCCCCGGCTCGCGGCGCGCGCGGCGGCGTGCATGTCGGTGGCGTAGGGGTGTTTGTCCTGGATGCAGAGCGGGGACTCGGGGTGCTCCTCCGGGAAGGGCTGGCAGTACGGGTCGCTCTTGGGGAAGGTGTCCAACGGCAGGGCGATCCCGCGGTAGTTCGGGTTCACCGCCATGCCGGCGTACGAGGCGTCCCCGTGCGCGCCGGTGTTGTCGGGCGTGCCGTCGAGGAACTCCCGGGCGGCCGGGTCCCGCGACACCCACTCCCACAGCTGCCGGGTGGTGTCGGCGAGCGGCTGCGGGACCAGGGCGTCACCGAGCTTGCCCGGGAAGTCCAGTCCCGCGTAGTCGGGGTTGTGGTGCATGAACTCCGGGTCGTGCCCCAGGTTCACCGGGTTCTTCGCGGTGCTCTCGGCGAAGCGCGAGTTGCCGTCCTGGTAGGACTCGGTCAGCAGCTTCGCCACCAGCCTCGGGGTGAGCCGCAGGCTGCTGAGCCGGACCCCGTTGCGGGCCCTGACCTCGTCGGGTGCCTGGAATCCGGCCTGGCTCTCGATGAAGAAGCCGATGGTGATGCCGGAGAGGGCCACGGGGGCGTAGACGGGTTTGCGGGCCGGGTCGGCCGGCGCCGGCCGGCCGAGGAAGACCAGCCCGGGCGCGCCGGAGAGCAGCTTGACGCGGGCGGTCTCGTCGGGGACCTGGGCGTAGCCGTAGATGGCTTTGCCACCGGTCTGGCACAGGGCGGGCTGCCAGCGGGTGACGGCCTCGGCGGCCATCTCGGAGCCGAGGGTGCCGCGTTCCTCGGCGCCGATCGGGCAGTAGCTGCCGAGGGGTTCGAAGCCGAGCGGGACGACGAGGCGCTGCTTCCAGTTGGCCGGGCTGAGCGGGGAGGACTGGAGCTGGCCGCTGGACTGCGCGGTGTACGCGCTGCCGTCGACCTCCTTCTCGCCGCGCGGCACCACCACCAGCCAGCAGCCCCGTCCGGCGACGGCGCCCCCGGAACCGGTGACCGCGGTGCCGCAGCCGAGGCCGGGGGCTTCGATGGCGGTCTGGGTCTCGAACCAGACCTCGCCGGAGCCGCGGGCGTTGGTGCGGGCGTACGGAACCTCGTTGGTGCTGTTGACGTCGTAGAACTCGTTCCAGTTGCCCGGACTGACCGGGTCCCCGCCGACCGTGCGGAAGGGGGCGTAGGAGATCCCGCTCGGAGTGGGCGGCGGCAGCGGCTCGCCTTCCGAGTCCCGGAGGTTGTCCCCGTAGTTGAGCTGGCGGGTGTTGGTGTAGGCGCCGGCCTGGTTGCCCGCGCCGGCGCCGAGGGCGGAGGAACCGCCGAACTGGCACTGGTCGACGGCGGGGCCGGTGGACGCGTCGCCCCAGCACTGCATGATCTGCAGGTAGTTGGCGCTGTAGGCGGTGTCGGAGACCGTGGGCTTCCCACCGGTCCAGGAGATCTTGACGACTTGGCCGACGAGGTTGCGGGTCTGGCCGACGGTCACCTTGAGGTCGGCGAAGTCGCCGGCCCCGGACACGGTGACCTCGGAGCCCGCGGCCTCCCCGGTGGCGGCGTACGCGGCCCGCGGCCCCAGGCCCGCGGGCCCGGAGGTGGCGACCACGGGGAGCAGGAGAAGGCAGAGCGAGCCGAAGAGCAGCCGGATCCGGCGCGTGCGCAGGGGGGTCCGGAGCGGTGCCCGGAGCGCGGTCCGGAGGAGCCCGGTACGGAGGAGCCCGGTGCGCAGGAGCGCGGTACGCAGGAGCGGGGTGCGCATCAGGACCCGCCTCCCGTGCGGCCGCGCCGCGCCAGGCGCCGGGTGACCAGCGGAGGGGCGACCGTGACGGCCAGCAGGATCAGGGCGCCGAGCACCATCAGGACGGTCTGCAGGGACCCGCCGATGCCGCTCGAGGTGGTGACGGGGATGCCGAACAGGTCGGCCGCGCCCGCCGCGAGGGGCTGCCCGGTCTGCGGGTCCACTCCCCCGCCGTCCGCGCCGCCGCTGGCCGAGCCGTCACCCGTACCGCCCGTGGCGGCCGCCGCGCCGCTCCCGCCGGTGGCTCCGCCCGTACCGCCCGTGGCCGCGCCCGCGGAGCCGCCCGTGGCTCCGCCGGAGGCCGCGCCGCCCGTACCTCCCGTGCCGCCGCCGGAGGCCGCCGCACCGGCGCCGCCCGTGGCTCCGCCGGAGGCCGCCGCGCCGCCGCCACCGGAACTGCCGTTCTGCGTCGGGTTCTTGTTGCCGCCGGTTCCGGTCTCGCACTGCGTGGGGCCCTGCTTGTCGCAGGCGGCGGGCTTCGGGGCGGTCTCGGCGAGGATGTTCCTGCCGTCGGGCGAGAAGGTGGGGTTGCGGCAGTTCTTGATGTCGATGTTGGCCACGGCCACGCCGGGGATGCGGCGCACCTGCTCCAGACCCGCCTGGACGAGGTTGATGGGGAGCGGCGAATAGCCGAGCCGGTCGACGGAGCGCTGCCCCTCGCAGAGGAAGTAGTAGGCGAAGGCGCCGAGCGCCTTGCCCTTCTGCGGGTTGAAGTTCGACTCCTGCGCCGTCGGGATGATCATGTAGCTGTAGCTGGAGAGCGGGTAGGTCCGCTCGTCGGCCCCCGTGTAGACCCCTTCCAGCTTCTGCGTGAGGTCGACGGGGTCGATCTGCGCGTTGCCGAGCGACACGGCGACGTTCTGGGCGGTGGGCTCGGTGTAGTAGCCCGACTTGTTGAGGACCTTGACGACCGGGAAGCCCGTCGTGGAGACCGCGTAGGAGTACTCCACGTACGTGATGGTGCCGATGTTGCCCTCTTGGGCCACGTAGCCGGAGACGCCGTTGGAGCCGGACTGTCCGACGAACCCGCGGCCGGCGATGGTGGGGTAGTTGGAGGTCTGCCCGCAGGGCGTGGAGCGGCCGGCCTTGCCGCAGTAGGTGTCCCACAGCCCCGCGTGCTGCGTGCTCAGCCACTTGGTGAGCTGGGCCGTCGTGCCCGAGCCGTCGGAGCGGACGACGGGGACGATCCTGCGGGCGGGGAGGGCCGCGGCGAGGCCCGGGTTGTCGGCCTTGATCGCCGGGTCGTTCCACGCGGTGATCACGCCGGTGAAGATCTTCGCCACGTTCTCCCCGGAGAGGCGGAGGTTGGTGACCCGGCGGTTGCCGATCTTGAGGTTGTACATGAAGGCCGTGCCGCCCGCGACGATCGGCATGTAGGCGAACTTCCGGGCGGGCGGCGGGTCCACGACCCCCGAGTCCTTGATCCCGTACGGGATCTCGGAGACCGCGAAGTCGACGGTGCCGTTGCGGAACTGGTTGCGGCCGTCGGACGATCCCGTACCGCTGTAGTTGACCGTCATGCCGTACTGCTTGACGTTGGCCCGCCACTGGTCGAGGGCGTTCTGGCTCCAGGTGGAACCCGCTCCGGAGACCGGTACGTAGCTCTCGGCGGCGGCCGGCACCGCACCGGGCACGACGGCGGCCAGCGCCGCCAGGAGCAGCGCGAGTCCGCGGCCGAGGAGGCGTCCGCGCCGGGTGGGTGCGCGGTCGCCCGAAGGGGCACGCACGGGGTATGCCGGGGGTCGTCCGGGCATGGGGAACTCTCCTGATCGGTCACAGATCGTACGAATGGACGCGGCGCGGGGCCGCGAGGAGCGGGGCGGCTACGCCCGGGGCGGAGGTACGGCCGGCCACCCCTGTGGCTCCGGCCCCCCGGCCTCCTCTTCGGCCAGGGCGAGGTCCCGCTCTTCGGCCCGGGCCCGCATCCGCTCCAGGTCACGGGCGGAGGCGAGGACCCGGCGGTGCTGGGCCCCGCGGCCGAGCTGGCCCGGGGCCTTGCCGCCGATGACGCGGGCGAGCACGAAGAGCAGCAGCACCAGCCCCATCAGCAGGGCGGCGCAGCCGAACCCGCGGGCGATCATGGACTTCTCCGGGGACTGGACCAGGCTGAAGACCGCGAGCGGAAGCGAGAGTTGCGGTCCCTCGAAGGGATTGGCGTTGAGCCCGTTGGCGATGCCCGAGGTGAGCAGCACCGGGGAGGTCTCCCCGATGCCGCGGGCGGTGCCCAGGATGACGGCGGTGGTCAGTCCGGACCGGGACGTGGGCAGGACCACCGTCCACACGGTGCGCCACTGACCGGCTCCCAGCGCGTAGGAGGCCTCCTTCAGCGAGCCCGGCACCAGCCGGATCACCACGTCGGAGGCCCTGATGACGATCGGCAGCATCATCACGGACAGCGCGAGGGCGGCGGCGAAGCCGGACTTGTCGAAGTGGAGCAGCAGGATCCAGGTCGCGTAGACGAACAGGCCGGCCACGATGGAGGGCAGTGCGGTCATCGCCTCGACGATGGTGCGGACGAACCGCGCGTAGCGGCCCGGCACCTCGTTGAGGAACACCGCGCAGGCCAGCCCCAGCGGCACCGACACGGCCAGCGCGATGCCGATCTGCTCCAGGGTGCCGACGATCGCGTGCAGTGCCCCGCCCTGGGTCAGCGGCTCGAGCGGGCCGGTGGCGGCCATGTCCTCGGTGAAGAAGTTCAGGTGGGCCAGGGCGGACCAGCCGCGCATCAGAACGTAGCCGACGACGAGCACCAGGGCCGTCATCAGCAGGGCGGCGATGCTGTGCACGAGGACCTGCGCGAGGCGGGCCCGCACGGTGGCGGCGGATTCGTCGAGGGAGACCAAGACGGCGTAGAGGGCCATGAAGGCCAGGTAGAGGACGACCACGAAGCCGAGGGGGGCGTCGAAGGGCAGGATCCGGCCGAACAGCAGGGCGGTCACGGCGAGCGCGGCGGCGGCCGCACCCGCCATGGCCAGGACGTCGCGCAGGTGCAACGTCGCGGTGTTGCGCCGGTGTTCGGGCGGGACCCCGGCGCCGTCGCCCACCACGGGCGGACGGACGGTGGCGGCGGTGGCGGTGGGGACGGCGGAGCCGGCGGGGACGGCGCCCGGGACGTGCGGCTTGTGCGTGAGGGCGGTCATGCGTCGGCCCCCGCTCCGGAGCGGCTGCGGGCCACGACCGAGGAGGCGATGAAGTTGACCACCAGGGTCATCAGGAAGAGGGTGAGGCCGGCCGCCATGAGCGCGGATATCCCGAGGGGGCTGGCCGAGCCGTAGCGCAGGGCGATCAGGGCGGACACGGAGATGGCGCCGTTCTGGAGGATGTGCGGCTGGATCACGAAGACCGGGGAGATGATCAGGTAGACGGCGATGGTCTCGCCCAGCGCGCGGCCGAGCCCGAGCATGGTGCCGCCGATGATCCCGCCCCTGCCGAAGGGCAGGACGACGGAGCGGATGACGCCCCACGGGGCGGCGCCGAGCGCGAAGGCGCCCTCGCGCTCGCCGGGCGGCGCCTGGGCGAAGGCCTCGCGCATCACCGAACAGGCGATCGGCGTCACCATCAGCGCGACGACCATGCCCGCGATGAAGGTGGAGGAGGTGTAGAAGGTGTTCGGGCTGAGCGGGTCGCTCGGGTCGTCCCCGTCGACGGCGAAGGGCGGGAACCAGCCCAGGTACGTGGTCAGCCAGCGGGACAGCCCGACCACGTACGGCTGGAAGAGGAACAGGCCCCACAGGCCGTAGACCACGCTGGGCACCGCGGCCATCAGGTCGACGAGGCTGATCAGGGTCTGCTTGACGCGGCGCGGCGCGTACTCGGTGATGTAGAGCGCGGTGCCCATCGCCAGCGGCAGCGCGAAGAAGATCGCGACGCCGCCGATCAGCAGGGTGCCGACCAGCACCGCCGCCACACCGAAGTTGTGGGAGTCGGGTTCCCAGGCGGAGGTCGTGAAGAAGGACCAGCCGGCATCGTCGAGGGCGCTGACGGCGCGGACCCCGAGGAAGACGCCGACCAGGGTCATGACGAGCAGGACGGCGGCGCCGGCGGTGCGGGCCGAGCCGCGGAAGATCCGGTCGGCCGGATCGCCGCTCCCCGAGAGGGCGCGCGGGGTGATGTGCTCGTCCTCGGGGACGGCCGGGGGGATCACCGTGGTCGTGGTCATCGCAGCCCTCCCCCGCGCAGGGCCAGCCCCGGGGCGTCCCCGGCACCGGGCAGCCGCAGACCGCGCAGCCGCCGGGTGTGGGTGACCCCGGAGGCCACCTGCGCCTCGGCGGCGGCGGACAGGAACAGCTGGAGGCTGTGCCGGCATTCGCGCTGGCGGCGGAAGGTGCGGACGGCCACGGCCACGCACTGCTCGTCGAGGACGAGCTGCCAGGTCCAGGCGCCGACGCCGGAACCGGAACCGGAACCGGACAGGGCGCCGGAGCCGCCCGGGAGCACGCCGCCCACCCTGCGGGGACCCGTACCCGTACCCGTACCCGTACGATTTCCCGCGTCCGCTCCCGCACTCGGGGCCGAAGCCGTTCCGGCGGCCGTTCCCGCCGCCGTGCCCGCACCCGCGGCCGAAGCCAAGGCCGAGGACATCGCCACGATCGGGACCGCCTCGGCGATCCGCTCCCGGAGCCGTTCCACGGCCGCGCCGCAGGCGCCGAGGGCGCGGAACACCGAAGGACTGCGGCCGAGTTCGTGATTGTTGGAGCCGACCAGGCGCCAGGTGACGGCGTCGGGCCCGCCTCCCTGGCCGCCGTGGCCGCCGCTCCCGCACACCGCGTGCGGTCCCCCCGCCATCGGTGCAGGCGCCTGACGTCTTTCTACGTCCACCCAGGACACGAACAGAAAACGTGGCTGAGACACCGGACCGCCCCCCTTCCCCACAAGCCGTGCGTGGCCGGAAAACGGCCACCCACCCATGGCCGCGGGCATGACAATCCACGGGGCGTAGGACTCTGGGACACACGGATCGGTGAAGCAGAAACGGAGAACACGTGAACGGGCAGCGGAGCCGTGTTTCGCGTCCTATGGCGCTTTCCGCCCGCAGTACCAGGGATCAAGCCGCGAACGGCCCCGGGCGACCTCCACAGAAACACCACGAGGGGGGACTCAGGACCTGGCGGCGGAAGACATCGCACGCCTCGGGGCGGGGCCCCCGCGCCGGGCCCCGGGACCCCCCTGCCGGCCGCGCCGCAGCGCCCCCACCCCACCACCGGGTGGCCGAAACAGCATCCCGCCACCGATTCCTACCGGTTCCCACCGGTCAGGGCCCCAGGACACCCGGCCCCGCTTCAAACTCCCGCACTACCGGGCCCCGTTGCCTGGCCCCGGCCCAGGCCCCGGCCTCCATACCCGATCCACTGCACCCGATCCTCCGCATCCCGCTGACGGCGAACCTACGGACGAGTAGGGTGACGATCCATCAGGTCATGTGACCCGGACCCTTGACTCTGTACCCGGCAGTAGCGATTCTCGACCCAACGCTTGCGCGGGACATGACAAACAGGTGCCAGGGCGGCCACGCCTCCGGTGGACCGTGTCCTCGACCGCGCCCTCCGCCGACCGAGGACGTGAGTAGTGGCCCTGACCCCAGAACGCCGAGAACCCCGCAGGCAACGACCGGGGCCCCGCCCCCACCGCCGGCGCAAGCCGATCGCGATCCTGTCCCTGTTGATCGGCCTGCTCGCCATGGCGCTGGGCCCCGTACCGGGAGCGGCGGCCGACAACGGCTGGTGGAACCCGACCGCACGGCCCGCGCCCGACTCCCAGATCAACGTCACCGGCGAGCCCTTCAAGGGCACCGACGCCCAGGGCAACGTCCGCGGCTTCGTCGACGCGCACGACCACATCATGTCCAACGAGGGCTTCGGCGGCCGGCTGATCTGCGGAAAGCCGTTCTCCGACGCCGGGATCGCCGACGCGCTCAAAGACTGTCCCGAGCACTACCCGGACGGCAGCCTGGCGATCTTCGACTTCATCACCAAGGGCGGCGACGGCAAGCACGACCCCGACGGCTGGCCCACCTTCAAGGACTGGCCCGCCCACGACTCGCTGACCCACCAGCAGAACTACTACGCCTGGATCGAGCGCGCCTGGCGCGGCGGCCAGCGCGTCCTGGTCAACGACCTCGTCACCAACGGGGTGATCTGCTCGGTCTACTTCTTCAAGGACCGCGGCTGCGACGAGATGACCGCCATCCGGCTGGAGGCGAAGAAGACCTACGACATGCAGGCCTACGTCGACAAGATGTACGGCGGCGCCGGCAAGGGCTGGTTCCGCATCGTCACCGACTCCGCCCAGGCCCGCGAGGTGATCAAGCAGGGCAAGCTGGCCGTGGTCCTCGGCGTCGAAACCTCCGAGCCCTTCGGCTGCAAGCAGATCCTGGACATCGCCCAGTGCGGCAAGGCGGACATCGACCGCGGCCTCGACGAGCTGTACAACCTCGGCGTGCGCAGCATGTTCCTGTGCCACAAGTTCGACAACGCCCTGTGCGGGGTCCGCTTCGACGAGGGTGCGCTGGGAACGGCCATCAACGTCGGGCAGTTCCTGTCGACCGGCACCTTCTGGCAGACCGAGCAGTGCCGGGGACCGCAGCAGGACAACCCGATCGGCCTGGCCCCCGCGGCTTCGGCCGAGAAGCAGCTTCCGGCGGGCGTGAGCGTGCCCTCGTACGCCTCGGGCGCCCAGTGCAACACCCGCGGCCTCACCGACCTCGGTGACTACGCGGTGCGCGGCATGATGAAACGCAAGATGATGCTCGAACTCGACCACATGAGCGTGAAGGCGGCCGGCCAGGCCTTCGACATCCTCGAAACCGAGTCCTACCCCGGCGTGATCTCCTCGCACAGCTGGATGGACCTGGGCTGGACCGAGCGGCTCTACAAGCTCGGCGGCTTCGCCACGGCGTACATGGGCGGCTCCGAGGGCTTCAGCGCCGAGGCCAAGCGGACCGACGCGCTGCGCGAGAAGTACAACGTCGGCTACGGCTACGGCACCGACATGAACGGCGTCGGCGGCTGGCCCGGCCCGCGCGGGGCGAACACCCCGAACCCGGTCACGTACCCCTTCCGCAGCACCGACGGCGGCTCCGTCATCGACAAGGTGACCACCGGCCAGCGCACCTGGGACCTCAACACCGACGGCGCCTCGCACTACGGCCTGGTGCCCGACTGGATCGAGGACATCCGGCTCACCGGCGGACAGGGCGTGGTGGACGACCTGTTCAAGGGCGCCGAGTCCTACCTGCGCACCTGGGGCAATTCCGAGCAGCACAAGGCCGGAGTGAACCTCGCGGCGGGCGCCGCCGCCTCGGCGAGCTCCGCCGAGTGGAACCCGTTCATCAGCTACGCGCCCGGCAGGGCCGTCGACGGCGACCGGGGCAGCCGCTGGGCGAGCGACTGGAACGACGGCCAGTGGGTGCAGTTCGACCTGGGCTCGCCGGCCCTGGTCAAGCGGGTCACGCTCGAATGGGAGCGCGCGTACGGAAGGTCCTACCGCATCGAGCTCTCTCCGGACGGCACGAACTGGCAGACGGCCTGGTCCACGGCGAGCGGTGACGGCGGCCTGGACACGGCCCAGTTCGCCGGTGCCCCGGCCAGGTACGTCCGCGTCCACGGAGCGGGACGCGGCACCCAGTGGGGTTATTCCCTGTACGAAGTCGGCGTATACAGCAGCTGACGGCGTCGAGCGGGGTGTCCGGGGCCGGTGCGCCCGCGGACACCCCGCTCGGGGCGCACCGGAGCGAAGGGGAACGCGTACATGGCACGGATGCCGCTGACCGACCGGCGCAGGCAGCTGACGGAGGCGGCGATCCGCGCGATGACCCGCGACGGGGTGTCCAGGACCACGACCCGCTCCATCGCCGCCGAGGCGGGCGTCTCCCTGAGCGTCTTCCACTACTGCTTCGATTCCAAGCAGGCGCTGCTGGAGTCGGTCATTGAGACCATCACGGCGCACTACGTCACTCTCGTGAAGGCCGCGATCGTGCCGAGGCCGACGCTGCGCGAGACCATCCGGGCCGGCTTCCAGGCGTACTGGGACCATGTCGTGGCGAGCCCGGGTGCGCACATGCTCACCTACGAGCTCACCCAGTACGCGCTGCGCCAGCCGGAGTTCGGGCACCTGGCGCGCAAGCAGTACGAGTCGTACTGCGATACGTACGCCGAGCTGCTCGAAGAGCTCCGGCGGATCACGCCGTTCGAGCTGAGCGTGCCGGTGGCCGTGCTGGCCCGCTATCTGGCGGCCATGACGGACGGGGTGACCTTGAACTTCCTGGTCCTCGGGGACGAGAAGGCCGCCGCCGAGATCCTGGACATGGTCACCGATCACGTGGCCGCCCTCGCCGTCGAGACGGGCTGATAGACCCTCAGTCGGCCACGCGGAAGCCGATGTTGGACGTCGAGCTGTCCGGGGTGTTGGAGCTGCGGGCCGCGACCCGGTAGCGGTTGCAGTACGAGTCGTGGCAGAGGAAGGACCCGCCGCGCATCGCACGGGACGGGTGGCCCGGGGCGAAGGGGTCCGCGGACCACTCCCACACGTTCCCGACGGCGTTGTAGAGCCCGTGGCCGTTGGGGCGGTACGACTTCACCGGGACGGTGCCGGTCCGGCCGCCGGTGTGGGTGGTGGGGAAGTCGCCCTGCCAGATGTTCAGCAGCACCCGGCCGCCCGGCGCGAGTTCGTCACCCCAGGGGTAGCGGCGCCCCTCCAGGCCGCCGCGCGCCGCGTACTCCCACTCGGCCTCGGTGGGCAGCCTGGTTCCGGACCACGCGCAGTAGGCCACCGCGTCGTTCCACGAAACGTGGACGACGGGGTGGTTCTGCCGGGAGGCGATCGAGGACCCGGGCCCCTCGGGGTGCTTCCAGCTCGCACCGGAAACCGCCCGCCACCACGGGACCCCGTCCACGGCCGGTGCGGAGAGGGCGAGTTCGCCCGTCAGAAGCCCGGCGAAGACGAAGGAGAAGCCGAAGTCCTCGGCCTCCGTGACATGGCCGGTGGCCTTGACGAAGGTCGCGTACTGGGCGTTCGTCACCGTCGTCGGCGCGATCCGGAAGGGGTCCACCGCCACTTCCCGGACCGGTCCCTCCCCGTCGGCCGGGAACCCGTCCGCGTCGTCGGTGCCCATGAGGAAGCGCCCGCCGGGCAGGTCGAGCAGACCGCGGACGGCCCGGGGCGCGGCGACGGCCGGCGCGGCGAGCAGGGTCAGGGCGCCGGCCGGGGAGTCGTGGCCCGGGGTGCAGCAGGAGGAGGACATGAGGGCTCCGGTGGACGGTGGACTTACGTGCGGATGGGTGCGGTCCGGCCGGGCGCACGGGGGCGCGCCCGGCCGGAGGTGGGGGGGCTAGCCGACCCGGTCGGCGGCGAGCTGAGCGGCCAGGGCCGGGATGCCCAGGTTCCGTTCCTGCTCCGGGGTGGCCTGATAGAGCTTGTTGACCAGCTGGTGCGGATCGGCGGCGAGGTCGTAGTACTCGCGGAACTTGACCTCTCCGGTGCCGGCCACGGTGCCGTTGGTGTCGGTGTACAGCGTGTAGTACTCGACGTACTGCTTGTCCTTGGCGACGTAGGAGGACCAGGTCCGGTGGTCCGTGCCCTGGCCCTGGCCCTGGCGCCACCATTCGACGAGCAGGTGGTCGCGGCTGTACGAGGTCAGCAGCGACGTGCCGTCCTGCGGGGTGTTCGGGGTGATCCCGGCGGCGTCGAGGATGGTGGGCGCGATGTCGATGTTGGCGACGATGCGGTTGTCCACCGTGCCGGCGCCGAGGCCTCCGGCGGGCCAGGAGAGGTAGAACGGCACCTCGTGGGCCGGGCTGTAGGGCACCGACTTGGCGGTCCAGCCGTGGTCGGCCCAGCCGAAGCCGTTGTCGCCGATGTAGATGACGAGCGTGTTGTCGAGCTGGCCGGTGGCCGCCAGCTTGTCCTTGAAGGCCTGGACCGCGTCGTCGACGGAGAGCAGCACGCGCAGTTGCTCGGCGCGGATGCGCTTGCCGTCCTCGAGGGTGCCGGTGGCCTCCTTGATGTAGGTCGGCTTGTCACTGCGGTCGGCCTCGGTGACGGAGGGGCGTCCGTTCCACTCGGGTACGGGCACGCCCGCGTACTTGGCCTCGGGCGTGCGGGGTCCGTGCGAGGCGTACGGGGTGACGTAGGCGAACCAGGGGCGGGTGTCGGTGGCCGCCTTGTCCAGGAAGCTCAGCGTGCGGTTCTTGATGATGTTCGTGGTGTAGCCGTTGATCGTCTGGACCGACCCGTTGACGTTCCACTTGGCGTCGACGTATCCGGGCTGGAGCAGTGCGTAATCCTCGAAATGCGGAGGCGCGTCGGCAAGGTTCCACGCATTGAGGTATTTGCCGAAGAGGCCCGTGCGATATCCGGCCTGCTTCAGATAGCGCTGGACGGTGGTGTTCTGGTCCAGGGACGCCGAAGCGGCGTTGTTGCGGACCCCGTGGTTGTGGGCGTAGCGGCCCGAGAACACGGAGGAGCGGGAGGGTGCGCACAGCGGGGTGGTGACGTGGCCGTGGTTGAACTTCACGCCCTCCCCGGCCAGCCAGCCGATGGTCTTCTGGAGGGCCCAGTCGGTCTGTTTGGGCTGGTCATCGGTGACGATCAGGAGGATGTTGGGGCGATTCGCGGCCGCCGCGGGGGCCGCCGCCGCCTGGCCGACCGCGGGAACGGTGGCGGCCGCCGCGGCCGCGGCGGTGCCCGCGAGGAAACCTCTGCGGCTGACCTGTGCGCGGATTCTCTTGCTCATGGGTATTTCCTCTGCTGTCCGGAGGGGAAATGACGTGGCGGCCACTGCCATGCGGAGAGCGTAGAGGGAGCTGAATACCCTTTCCATGTACGGAGTATGAAATGACGTCAGGACTCGGCCCGGGGCGCCGTGCGGGCGGTCAGTCGAGGGTCGGGTGGGCTTCCGGATGCCCGTCCCACCACATCCGGTGGAAAGGGTTGTTGTCCACATTGGCCAGGTACGCGTAGACCGCCGACCGGTAGAAGAGCTCCGCCTGGCGGGCCGAGACCGTCGAGCGGTTCCAGGCGAGCCGGATGCGGCCGGTGACCGGTGATCCGATCAGCGGGCGCATGACGGTGCCCGTCACGGCGGGTGCCGTGGGCTGGCTGAGGGAGATGGCGCGGCCGGCGGAGATCAGGTCGTACTGCATCATGCGGTCGGTGATCCGGTAGCGCAGGGCGGGGACGAAGCCCGCCTTGGCGCAGGCCTCGATCAGCGCCTCGGGTCCGCCGTCATCGTCCTCGATCAGGGTCATCCACTGCTCGTCGGCGAGGTCGGCGAGGTCGAGGGCCTCCAGCCGGGCCAGCGGATGCCGCGCCGACATCCGGATGCAGAAGGGCTCCCTGGGGACCAGGGTGCGGGCCGTCACTCCGGCGGGCAGCGGCACCTCGTGGTCGTTGACCTCGCCGTACACGATGACGTCGTAGCGGCCCGCGCCGAGCATCCGCACCAGGGCGGTCACCGAGTCCTCGATGTCCACGGTGATCTCCCGGCCGGACAGGACCAGGTCCCGCCGGGCGATCAGTCCGTCGATCAGCACCAGCAGGATGCAGCCCAGGCGCAGCGGGGCGTCGGCCGTCCGGGCCCGCGCCTCCGAGCCGAGGGCGTCCATCTCGCTGAGCACCCGGCGGGCCTTGGCCAGCACGAACTGGCCGAGCGGGGTGGGTTCGACCCCGAGGCGGCCCCGGACGAAGAGTTCGCCGCCGGTGACCCGTTCGATCCGGCGCAGCTGGGCGGAGAGCGCCGGCTGGGAGACCCCGAGGATCCGCGCCGCACCCCCCAGGCTTCCCGTCTCCGCTATCTGGCAGACGGCTTGCAGATGTCTCAACTCCAGCTGCATCCCGGCAGCTTACGCAGCGTCACGCGTCGGCACCATAACGCCGGTCTTATGTCCGCAGGGATGTCCCGATCTGGTCATGGACACGCCCATACTCGGCCGCGAACAGCCAGACCGCCCCACCGCCATTTCCTGCCCATCCCCGCCCGTCCCCGCACCGCCCCCGCCCCATCCCCCCACACGATCGGAGTGGACTCTTGCAGCCCACCAGATGGCTGGCCGCCCTCGCGGCCATGGTGCTGACCACGGGCCTCGCCGGCACGCTGGCCACCACCGCCACCGCCTCGCAGAACTCGGACCCCGGACCGTCCAGCTCTGCCGAACGGGCGGTCGCCGCGGCCGACGCGGCCGTGCGCAGCGGCCTCGACAGCCTGGTCAACTCCCCGCAGCAGCAGTACGACCGGCGCCTGGTCACCCCCTGGGTCAAGGACCTGTACTCCGTCGCGTACGAGCGCAGTTACCGCGGCCTGCCGGTCGTCGGCGGCGACGCGGTCGTCCTCGCCGACGGCGAGGGCCGGGTGCGCGCCCTCCAGTCGGCCTCCGCGACCGTGATCGACGTGTCGACCACCGCGTCGTTCTCGGCGAAGGCCGCCGAGGCCGTCTCGCGCGGCCGGCAGGTCAAGACCGACAAGGTGGACAGCAGCCGGCTCGTCGTCAAGCTCAAGGACGACAAGGCGGTACTGGCCTGGGAGACCGTCCTGACCGGGCGGACCGCCAAGGCGCCCAGCAAGCTCCACGTGTTCGTGGACGCCCGCACCGGCAAGGTCGTCGACACCTTCGACGAGGTGGTCGCGGGCAGCGGCAACAGCAAGTGGAACGGCCCGAACCCGCTGACCATCGACACCACGGCCTCCGGAAGCACGTACTCCCTGCGCGACCCGAACCGGACCGGTCTGAGCTGCGCCGACTACAGCAGCGGAACGGTCTTCTCGAAGTCCACCGACTCCTGGGGAACCGGCAACCCGACCTCCAAGGAGACCGGTTGCGTGGACCTGATGTTCGCCGCGCAGAAGCAGTGGGACATGCTGAGCCAGTGGCTCGGCCGCAACGGCGTCAACGGCAGCGGCCGCAGCTTCCCGGCCAAGGTCGGGCTGAACGACGTGAACGCCTACTGGGACGGCAGCACGGTCACCATCGGGCACAACAACGCCAACGAGTGGATCGCCGGCGTGGACGTGGTGGCCCACGAGTACGGGCACGCCATCGACTCCAACACCCCCGGCGGCACGAGCGGCCAGGAGTCCGGGCTCGGCGAGGCCACCGGTGACATCTTCGGCGCGCTGACCGAGGCCTTCATCAACCAGCCCTCCCCGTACGACACTCCGGACTACCTCGTCGGCGAGACGATCAACCTCGTGGGCAACGGTCCGATCCGCAACATGTACAACCCGCCGGCCGTCAACAACGACCCGTCCTGCTACAGCTCCTCGATACCGGGCACCGAGGTGCACGCGGCCGCCGGCCCGCTGAACCACTGGTTCTACCTGCTCGCCGAGGGCACCAGTCCGGGCGGCGGCAAGCCCAACAGCAGCACCTGCAACCAGTCCACGCTGACCGGTGTGGGCATCCAGAACGCCGGCAAGATCTTCTACGGCGGCATGCTGCTGAAGACCTCCAGCATGTCCTACAAGAAGTACCGTACGGCGACGCTCAGTTCCGCCAAGTCGCTGGACACCACCTGCGGCCTGTTCAACAAGACCAAGGCCGCCTGGGACGCCATCAGCGTGCCCGCCCAGACCGGTGACCCGACGTGTACCCCGAGCGGCCAGAACAGCGACTTCTCACTGGCGCTGAACCCGCCCTCGGGCACCGTCCAGCAGGGCGCCTCGGCCACCACCACGGTCGCCACCGCGATCTCCACGGGCACGGCCCAGCAGGTCACCCTCACCGCGTCCGGCCTCCCGGCCGGGGTCACCGCCACCTTCAGCCCGGCCACCGTGCAGTCCGGCCAGTCCTCGACGCTGACCCTGACCGCCTCCTCCAGCGCGGCCCCCGGATCCTCGACCGTCGTGGTCAAGGGCCAGGGCACCACCCTCTCGCACACCGTCGACTACGCGCTCACCATCGGCGGCACCACCCCCAACCCCGGCGCACCGAACATCGACGTGGCCGCCGTCCAGGCGCACCTGACCCAGTTCAGCACGATCGCCTCCCAGAACGGCGGCAACCGCCGGGCGGGCAGCGCGGGTTACACCGCGTCGCTGGCGTACGTCAAGGGCAAGCTGCAGGCCGCCGGCTACACGGTGACCGAGCAGAACTGCACCTCGTGCACCTACCCGTCGAACAACCTGATCGCCGACTGGCCCGGCGGCCCCGCCGACCAGACGATCATGTTCGGCGCGCACCTCGACAGCGTCTCGGCGGGTCCGGGCATCAACGACAACGCCTCGGGCTCCGCGACCCTGCTGGAGAACGCGCTCGCCCTCGCCCAGAAGAACCCGACCATGACCAAGCACGTGCGCTTCGCCTGGTGGACCGACGAGGAACAGGGCCTCAACGGCTCGAAGTTCTACGTCAACCAGCTCACCAGCACCCAGAGGACCGCCATCAAGGCCTACTACAACTTCGACATGGTCGGCTCGACCAACGGCGGCTACTTCATCAACAACGTCAACTCCACCGCGGCCGCCCCGCTCAAGGCGTACTGGACCTCTCTGAACCTCGCCCCCGAGGAGAACACCGAGGGCCAGGGCCGCAGTGACGACTACTCCTTCCAGCAGGGCGGCATCCCCACCTCCGGCTACGCGGCCGGGGCCAGCGCCCGCAAGACCTCGGCGCAGGCCGCGAAGTGGGGCGGCACCGCGAACGCGGCGTACGACCCCTGCTACCACGCCTCCTGCGACACCACCAACAACATCAGCGCGACGGTCCTGGACCGCAGCGCGGACGGCGTGGCCTACACAGTCTGGAACCAGGCCGTCGGCGGCACCACCCCCGGCCCGGACTTCTCGATCAGCGCCTCCCCGGCCACCGGCAGCGCCGCCCAGGGTGGCACCGCCACCTCCACGATCAACACCGCGACCACCAGCGGCGCCGCCCAGACCGTCGCCCTGTCGGTGACCGGAGCCCCGGCCGGCACCACCGCCTCGCTGAGCCCGGCCTCGGTCCAGTCGGGCAGCTCCTCCACGCTCTCCGTCCAGGTCGGCGCGAGCACCGCGCCCGGCACCTACACCCTGACCGTCACCGGCTCGGGCTCGGTCAGCCACACCACCACCTACACCCTGACCGTCACGGGCACCGGCCCCTCCTGCACCCCGCGCCAGCTCGTCTCCAACGGCGGGTTCGAGAGCGGCACCACCCCGTGGACGACCACCACGAACGTCATCACCAACCAGGCCGGCCAGACCCCGCACGGCGGCACCTACAAGGCCTGGCTCAACGGCTACGGCACGCCCCGCACGGACAGCGCCGCCCAGTCCGTGACCATCCCGACCGGCTGCTCCTCGTACCAGCTCGGCTTCTACCTGCACATCGACACCGCCGAGACCGAGAACACGGTCTACGACACCTTCACCGTCTCGGTGGGCGGCCAGACGCTGGCGAGCCTGTCCAACGTGAACGCGGCCGCGGGCTACCAGCTCAAGACGTTCAACGTCTCCCAGTTCGCCGGCCAGACGGTCACGCTGAAGTTCCAGGGCGTGGAGGACGCCTCCCTGCAGACCTCCTTCGTCGTGGACGACGTCACCCTCCAGGTGAGCTGACGCCCCCGGCACCCTGAGCACCACCTGAGCACCACCCGGGCGGCACCCGCCCCGGCCACACGGCCTGAGCGGGTGCCGCCCGGCCGTGCGCGGTGTATGCAGGAGGCATGGACCCCTCACCGGCGCACCCGCGCTCCAGCAGGTTCCGGGAATCACGCGCGGTGCTGCTGTCGGTCCCGTTCGCGCTGATCGCCGTGGTCACGGTGGTCGACGTGCTGGCGCCGCCGGAGGTCCACCTGGGGCCCTTCCTGGTGGCCGCCCCGGCCCTCACCGCCTCCTTCGCCGGTCCGCGCACGACCGGGTTCGTCGGCGCCGTGGCGGTCCTCGCGCAGGTGGCGGTGGCGATCGCGCGCACTTCCCTGACGGACCTCAACCACACCTTCCAGATCATCGCCCTCGTGCTGATCTCGGCTTTCGTCACCTTCTTCGCACACTTGCGCGAAGTCCACGAGCGCCAGCTCACCCGGCTGCGCTCCGTGGCCGTCGCGGCGCAGCAGGTGATCCTACGACCGCTGCGCGACCGGATGGGCCCGCTGCGGATCGCCTCGGTGTACCTGTCGGCCGAGACCGAGGCACAGATCGGCGGCGACCTGTACGCGGCCGCCCGCACCACCGACGGCACCCGGCTGCTCATCGGCGACGTCCGCGGCAAAGGGCTGGAGGCGGTCGGAGAGGCCTCGGTGGTCCTGGGCGCCTTCCGGGCCGCGGCCCACCTGGAGGCCGATCTGCCGGGCCTGGTGGGCTACCTGGAGGCCGCCGTGGCGGCCGACCCGGACCGGGGCGCGGACGGCCGGGGCGGCGGCCCCGGCCGGCCGGAGGAGGGGTTCACCACGGCGGCGGTGCTCGACGTCCCCGACGCGGAGCCCTCCCTCCGGCTGGTCAGCTGCGGGCACCCGCCGCCGCTGCTGCTGCGCGGGGGCCGGGCCGTCCCCCTCCAGGTGGACCACCCGGCGCCGCCGCTGGGCCTGTCCGACCTGGTGGACACCGGCTTCACCGCGCAGTCCTTCGCCTTCGGGCCGGGGGACGTGGTCCTGCTGTACACGGACGGCGTCATCGAGGCCCGCGACGCCTCGGGGGCCTTCTACCCGCTGCGGGAGCGGGCCGCGGACTGGCCCGGAGACGGCCCCGAGGCCCTCCTGCGCCACCTCTGCGCCGACCTCCTCGCCCACACCCCGGACGGCTTCCTCGGCGACGACGCGGCGATGGTGGCCATCGAGCGCGTGGGCCGCCTGCCGTGAGCGGACCCCGTCCGGTGGACGGCCCCCGCTCACGCACGGCGCGCCGGCCCGGCGCGGTGGCTCAGCGGCCGTCGCGGACCGCGACGATGCCGTTGAAGACGCCGACGTAGGCCGTCCCGTCGGGGCCCAGCGTGATCGGAGCCCAGTTGTTGTCGTACAGCGGGCCGGTGCCGGTCAGCTGACGCCAGCGGCGCTCGCCGGTGCGGAAGTCGACGGCCGTGAGGTACCAGGCGTCGATCCCCCAGACGTTCGGCTCCTTCTCGTAGAAGTAGAGCAGCCCGTTCGCGGTGGAGAGCT
This sequence comes from Streptomyces sp. NPDC099050, assembly GCF_044759865.1. Taxonomy (NCBI): domain Bacteria; kingdom Bacillati; phylum Actinomycetota; class Actinomycetes; order Kitasatosporales; family Streptomycetaceae; genus Streptomyces; species Streptomyces sp. NPDC099050. The sequence continues at coordinate 192,503 of NZ_JBIWAE010000004.1, forward strand.
TCGGGACCACGGAGGGCGAGCGGATCGCGCTCTGCCAGACCGTGTCGCAGCCGCTGCCGTCGGCGCGGACGTCGATGCGGGTGACGCCGCCGACAACCGATTTGCCGAGGACCAGCGACGTGACGTTCTCGTAGCCGTAGTTGTTCTCGACGACGATGCTGTTGCCCCAGGTGATCAGGGAGTTGTCGGTGGTCGAGGCGCCGGACCGGAACACCGGGACCTTGCACACCAGGCGCTGCCCCTCGGGCACGTCCGGGCCCCGCTTGAAGACCAGGACGTTCATCCGGTCGTCGGCGTTGTCGGTGATCGCGACGTAGCCGTCACCGAAGAGGTCCGGGGTGGTGCCCGAACCCTGGTTGACCGAGCCGGGCTTGGTACCCGTACCCCGGTCGTAGGTCTGGCGCCACTGCACGACGGGGGTGCCGTCCGGGGAGGCGGCGAAGCTGTACAGCGCGTGGTCCGTGACGATGGAGACTCCGTCCTCGCCGACCGAGAAGGAGTTCTGGATCTCCTCCCCCGCCAGCCCGACCGAGCGGATCACCGAGGTCGCCGGGTCCACCGTGCCGACACGGCCCTGTCGGGTGACCCACCAGATGCGGCCGTTCCAGTCGGGCATCACCGAGGTGACCGGATCACAGGTTCCCGTGGGCCACAGGTTGGTCCAGTCGACGCAGTCGTGCGGGACCTGGCCGGTGAGGTCCCAGTCGTTGTCGACCGTGAACTGCCAGCTTCCGTCCGGCTTCTGGGCGTGCGAGAGGCGCAGGACGTGCTGGCGGGAGTCGGCCAGCACCGCCCGGTCCTGGTTGTCCAGGTAGAAATAGGCGCCGCCCGAGGTGTCCTTGAAGATCTTCGAAAAGTCGAGCGAGGTGATCGCCTGGACCGTCGAGGAACGCTGCGGGAGCTGGTGCTCCGCGAGCGTGGCGAGCGTACGGGGCTCCAGCAGTTTGACCTTGAAGCCGCCGAAGGTGCCGCACACCGTGACCAGCCGGCCGCCGGAGTCGAAGGTGGCGGTGGCGCATTCGCCGCCGAGAGCGGCGATCTTCTCGCTGGTCACCTGCGGTTTGTTGCCGAGCGGTCCCGACCAGGGCGAGGTGGCGCTGCCCGCCGCGTCGGAGTGCATGCCGCTGCGGCCGTTGGGCGCGAGGAAGGGGTGCTGCGGCGGCGCTTCGCCGGGGAGCGGGGCGGCGGTGGCGGGACCGCCCTGGTAGTGGCTGACCAGGCGGTGGCCGGGGGCCAGGGGTATCTCCTCGGCGGCGGCCGGCGAGACCCCGTACAGCACCGCGAATGCGGCGAGAGCGGGTGCCACGGCGCAGTTCAGCGTTCTTCGGAACATCCGGACCACCTCCCTTGTCCTCAGTTGTTGACATTGCGTATGACATCGCGCCGCGGCCAGACGCTAGATCGCACTGCCTGAGGAGTCCATGGACGAGCCGGATGATTCACGAAGGCGCAACAGTTGATCAACTCGCATGCGGAGCAGGGCTGGTACCGGGTGCGGGTCAGGGCGTGAGGCCGCCGACCACGTTCGCCGTGGCCGAGACCCCGTTGTGGATGGTCTGCGCGAGGCTGCTGCTCGCGAGGTAGAAGCCGAGCAGGACACAGACGAGCGCGTGCGAGAACTTGAGGCCGCCACCGCGCATGAAGATCCACGCGAGGACGAGGAGCAGGACGAGGACGGAGAGGGAGATCACCATCGGAACACCTCCTTACGCGCCGCCATGGTGGCGCAGTGGGAGGGCCCTTCGGGCGAAACCCGTGTCCGCCAAACGGGTGTTGACGGTCCGTGACCGGCGTTCAGTCCTTGACGATCTCGTCCCAGTGGACCGTTTCCGCACACCAGCGTCCGAGCAGGACGGGATCGTGCCCCACCGCGAGCAGGCCCGCGCCGGACTCCGCCCGGTACTCCTCCACCACGCCGACCAGCGCGGCCGTGGTGGACGCGTCGAGCATGGCGGTCATCTCGTCACACACCAGCCAGCGCGGCCGCAGCACCAAGGCCCGCGCCACACACGCACGTTGCAGCTGGCCGTCGCTGACCTCGTGGGGCCGCCGGCCGAGCAGGTCCGCGCCCAGGCCGACCCGGTCCGCCAACTCGGGTACGGTGGCGTCGACTTCGCTACGGCGCCCGGTCGCGCGGAGCGGTTCGGCGACGAGCTCGCGCAGCGTGAGCCGGGGGTCGGCCGCCAGCCGGGGCTGCTGGAACACCATGCCGACCGAGGTGCGCAGGGCCCGCGGCGCCCGGTGCCGGAAGCCGGCCACGGCGCGGCCGCCGAAGGCCACGGTCCCCCGGTCGGGCCGGTGCAGCAGCGCGGCGACCCTGGCGAGGGTGGACTTGCCGCAGCCGCTGGGGCCGAGCAGTCCGAGGGATTCCCCGGGGGCGAGGCGCAGGCGGGCGCCGCGCACGACGGGGGCCCGGCGGTCGTAGCCGGCGGTGATGCCGGTGAGCTCAAGCATGGTGGCAGGCCACCCCTTCGGTGAGCGCGGGCCGCTCGGCCCGGCAGCGGGAGTCGGCGCGCGGACAGCGGGCGGCGAAGGCGCAGCCGGGCGGGAGCGCGCCGAGCTCGGGCGGGGCGCCCGGGATGGGCGTGAAGGCCCGCTCGGGGAGGGCGTCGAGGAGTCCGCGCGCATAGGGGTGGCGGGGGCCCGGCACCCCGAAGAAGGCTCCGGCGGGGGCGGTTTCCACGATGCGGCCCGCGTACATGACGGCCACGGTGTCGGCGATGCGGTGGGCCGCCGCGAGGTCGTGCGTGATCATCAGCAGCGCGCGCCCGGCGTCCCGGGTGTGGGCGCGCAGCTCGTCGACCGTGCGGTGGACGAGGTCCCGGTCGAGGCCGGTGGTCGGCTCGTCGGCGAGCAGCAGGGGCGCGTCGCCGATCAGCGCGAGCGCGGTGGCGGCCCGCTGCGCGAGCCCGCCGGAGAGCTCGTGGGGATGGCGGTCGAGCTGGGTGGCGGGGAAGGCCGCCCGCTCCGCCGCCGCTTCGGCGGCTTCCCGCACGTCCGCCCCGGACCGTCCGGCGGCCCCGGTCAGTTCGCGGACCGTCTCCTCCAGGTGGGAGCGGATGGTGCGGACCGGGGTGAGGTGCGCGGCGGGGCTCTGCGGGACCAGCGCGACGCGGCGGCCCCGGATGCTCCGGGCGAGGGTGCGTTCGTCGAGGGCGAGCAGGTCGGTCCCGTCGGCGAGCCGGGCGGCGCCGGCGGTCTCGGCGTTGCCGGGGAGCAGGCCCAGGAGGGCGGAGGCGAGTACGGACTTGCCGCAGCCGCTCTCGCCGACGAGCGCGAGGCATTCACCGGGGGCCAGGTCGAGGGTGGCCTCGGTGACGGCCTCGACGTACCGGCCGCCGCGCATGCGGAAGCGCACGGAGAGCCGGTCCAGCTCGAGCACGGGCCGCGCGGACTCCGGCGCGGCCTGCGGATCCTGCTCCGATGCCGAACGGACGGGGGTCTTCACAGGCTGCGCTCCTTCAAAGGCTGAGCTCCGAGCGGCGGCGGGGGTTGAGGCGTTCGCGCCAGGCGCCCGCGAGGCCCGCGATCGCCAGGGTCGGGACGATGAGGAGGAGCCCGGGGAAGAGCGTGGGCCACCAGTCGCCGGCCAGCAGCGAACCGCGGGCCGTCTGGACGAGGTTGCCCAGGCTCGCCTGGTGCGCGGGCAGGCCGAGGCCGAGGAAGGACAGGGCCGACTCGTGCCACATGGCGTGCGGGACCATCAGCACGGCGGCGAGCCCGGCCTGCGGCATGACTCCGGGCACGAGGTGGCGTACGGTCACCCGCCACCGGGAGGCTCCGCCCGAGACGGCCGCGTCCAGATAGGGCCGCGAGCGCAGCGAGAGGACTTCCGCGCGGACGATGCGGGCCGTGGACAGCCAGTGGGTCAGGGCCACGGAGACGACCACGGGCCACACCCCCGGCCGGAACATCGCCACGATGAAGATGCCGAGCAGCAGGTGCGGGATCGAGGACAGCGCGTCCACGACCCGCATGACGCACCGGTCCGGCCACCCGCCGAGCGCCCCCGCGAGCGCGCCGACCGCCGTGCCGAGAACGGTGGCGACCACCGCCGCCACCAGCCCGACCAGCAGCGAGACGCGCAGCCCGTACACGCAGCGCAGCAGCAGGTCGCGGCCCACGTCGTCGGTGCCGAAGGGATGGGCCCAGGAGGGCGGCAGCAGCTTTGCCGACAAGTCGACCGCCTGCTGGTCGAGTTGGACCAGCGGCGGTACGAGCAGCACCGCCAGCGCGATCAGTACGACGATCACCGCCGAGGTCCGCACCCGCAGGTTCCGTGTGGAGCTCCGGTCGCGGCCGTGGGAGCGCCAGAGCAGCGGCGTCGCGCGGGGCGCCCGGGTCGTGTCAGCCATCGAAGCCCACCCTCGGGTCCGCCAGCCCGTAGAGCAGGTCGGACAGCAGGTTCCCGGCCAGCACGGCGGCCGTGGCCAGGACGGTCAGCGCGGCCAGCAGCGGAAAGTCCACCGAGGTCGCGGCCTGCACGGTGGCCGCGGCGATGCCGGGCCAGCTGAAGACGGTCTCCACCAGCAGCGCGCCCGTGATCAGTTCCGGCACCCGGGACCCGATCAGGGTCAGCATCGGGAGCATGCCGGAGCGCAGCCCGTGGCCGAGCAGCACCCGCCGCTCCCCCAGGCCCCGCGCGCGGGCGCCGCGTACGGGATCCTCCTCCAGCGCGTCGGCCACGCCCTGCCTCACGTAGAGGAAGAACCAGGGCAGTTGGGAGATGCCGAGGACGAGCGCGGGCAGCACCAGGTGGCGGGCCACCTGCCCGGCGGTGATCACGTCGCTGCCCGCGTCGGTGAGACCGCCGGAGGGCAGCACGCCCAGGCGCACCGAGAAGAACCAGACGGCGAGCAGTCCCAGCCAGTAGGCGGGGGCCGCTTCGAGGGTGTACGCGAGCCCGGAAACGACCCGGTCCAGGCGCCCGCCCTGCCGGCGCGCGGCCAGCACGCCGAGCGCGGTGCCGAGCAGTACGGCTACGGCGAAGGCGCAGAGCGCGAGCAGGGCCGACCAGCCGAGCCGCTCGGCGATGACGTCGGAGACGGGCTGGCGCATGACGGAGGAGGTGCCCAGGTCGCCGGTCACCGCCGAGGTGAGCCACTCCCACCAGCGCGCGAGCAGGGGCTGGTCCACGCCGAGGTTGGCCCGCAGCTGGTCCAGTCGGGCCTGCGAGGCGGTGAGCCCGGCGTTCCCGGCGTAGGCCTTGACGGGGTCGAAGGGCGACAGCGCGGCGACCGCGAAGACCCCGAAGGTGACGGCGAGCAGGACCGGACCGGCGAACAGCGTCCGCCGGCCCGCCATGCGCGCCATCGGCCCCCACGGGAGACGGCGGAGCGGGTCGAGGCGGTGGAGTGCGTCGAGACGGTGGAGCGGGTGGGGACGGCTCACTTCTGCTTCGGCTTCCAGCTCTCGACGTTCCACCAGGGGCCGGTTCCGAGGCCGTGGTCGTGCGGCTCGGTCTGGGTGGACGGTCCGTCCCACCGGTCGGCCACGACGTAGAGGTGGTCGATGTGCGTGAGGTAGACGTAGCCCGGGTTCTTGACCAGCTCGTGCTGGACCGTGTCGTACGCCGCCTTGCGCACGGCCGGGTCCGCGCTCCGGCGGCCGTCGAGCAGCGCCTTGTCGACGGCCGGGTTCTCGTACCGGGCCATGTTGTTGAAGCCGTCGCCCGCGAGCGCGGAGTTCAGCGTCAGGTACTGGTCGAAGTCCGGGTCGGCCGGGGAGCCGCCGCCCGCGAGGACGGCCTCGGTCCGCATCCGGGGCTCGATGACCTCCCAGCTGCCGGACTCGGTGGTGACCTGGATGCCCGCCTTCCTGGCGTCGGAGGCGAAGGCCAGCGCGTGGTCCTGGCGGAGCTTGTCGCCGGAGGTGTACCAGAGCGGGAAGACGGCACGGACCCCGTTCCTGGCGCGGATGCCGTCGGCGCCGGGGATCCAGCCGGCTTCGTCGAGGATCCTCTTGGCCTTGGCGAGGTCGTACGCGCGCTCCGTGCCGGCGGCGAACCAGGGGCTGCCGGTCGGGACGGGGCCGTAGGCGGCCTTGCCCGCGCCCTCCAGGAGCTTGTCGACCATGGTGGCGCGGTCCACGGCGATGTCCAGGGCCTGCCGGACGGCCGTGTCGCCGGTGACGGGGTGTTCCGTGGGCAGGGTGACGTTGCGGTAGTCGAAGCTCTGGGCCGCGTACGTCCTGTGCGTCTTGTCGCCCTTGAACCCCTTGGCCAGGTTCGGCGGCAGGACGGCCCCGTCCAGTTCGCCGGAGCGCAGCCGGGTGGCGCGCACGTCGTCGTCCTTGATGACCGCCATGGTGAACTTCTTCACCGCCGGCTCGCCGCCCCAGTAGGTCGGGTTGGCCTTGAAGCTCAGCTTCTCCCCCTTGGACCAGGCGGTGAGCACGTACGGTCCGGTGCCGACGGGCTTGGTGGTGAACTCGCCGCTGTTGACGTCCTGGCCGCCCGCGAGGTGCTCGGGGGCGATGGGCAGGACGGTCCGCTCGGCGAAGGGGGCGTAGGGGTACTTCAGGGTGAAGACGACGGCCTCGTCGCCGCGCGCCGTGACGTCCGCGATCGCGTCGAGCTCGGACTTGGACGCGTTGTTCGTCTTGGCGTCGAGGATCGTCCGGTATGTGAAGACCACGTCCTTGGCGCCGAACGGCCGCCCGTCGCTGAACCGCACGCCCCGGCGGAGCGCGTAGGTGTAGGTGAGGCCGTCCGCGGAGACCTCCGGGAGGGCCTCGGCCAGTGCGGGCTTCAGTTTCATGCCGGCGTCGTGGGCCAGCAGCCCGTCGAAGATCTTCGAGTTGCCGTCCTTGCCGTAGCCCAGCAGCGGGCTGAGGCTCTCCGGCTCGGTGGCTATGCCGACGACCGCGGAGTCGGCTGCCCCGGCGCCCGCCGCGGCACCTCCCCCGGGGTTCGAACAGGCCGCCGCGCCCGCGACGATCACCGCGGCCGCGGTCGCCCCGGCCATTCCCCGTACGGTCCGGGCCTTCATCTGGTGCACTTCCTTCGTTATTGCAAAGAGCTCGCAATAATGCCAGACGGGAACGGAAGAACACGAACCGGGCGCCCCCGGCGGGAAGGGGCCCGCAGGGGTCTTGCCCGGCCGCCGCGCGGCGTGCCATATATGTCTAGACCTTTCCGGGGAGCCGGGAGAAACGGAAGACCCGCAGAACCGGAAGACCCGAAGCACCGGAAGACCCGAAGCACCGGAAGAAGAGGGCGCCCGCCGTGCACGACCCCGCACCCCGCACCGCGCCGCGCCCCCCGCGCCGCTCCCGGCGGCCGTCCGCACGGGGAGGGGCGGCGCCCGCCCTGGCCCTCGCGGCCGTGGCGCTGACGGCGTGCGGCGGCTCCGACACCACGCCCCCGGCGGTCCCGGCCGGGCTCACGGCCCAGGCCGGCAGCGCCACGACCGTGCACGTCATGTGGCTGTCGGCCGCGCCCTCCGACGGGGTGACGTCCTTCCTCGTCTACCAGGCGGACCGGCTGGTCCGCGAACTGCCCGCCGACAAGACGATGACGGACATCACGGGCCTCACCCCGCGGACGGCCTACGCGTTCACCGTCCGCGCCCGGGACGCCGCCGGGAACACCTCCCCGGCCGGCCCGGCCGCCTCCGCCACCACCCCCGCCGCCACGGCCGAGGACCGGCTGGCCCCGACCGCGCCGCCCCGTACGAACGGCCAACCGCTCGGGCCCACTTCCGCCCGGCTGAGCTGGGCCGCGGCCACCGACGACACGGGCGTCACCGCCTACGACGTCTACCAGGGCGACGCCCGGATCCACACGGTCGGCCCCGGGGTCACCACCACCGTCTTGGAGGACCTCCAGCCCGACAGCGTGTACACCTTCACCGTCCGGGCCCGCGACGGCGCCGACAACTCCTCCCCCGACGGCCCCGCCGTCGACGTGAGCACCCCGCCCGGCCCGGGACAGCGGACCGGCACCGCGCCGGACGAGTTCACCGCGGCCGCCTCGCCGGGCGCGGTCACCCTCGCCTGGACCCCTCCGGCGACCGGCCGGGAGACCAGCGAGTACGAGCTCTACGTCAACGGCCGCCCCACCACCGTCATCCAGTTCGGCGCGGGCGCCGTCCCGGCCGGCCGGGCGGAGCACCGCCTGACGGTCGCCGAACCGCCGGGAACCGTATGGACCGTGAAGCTCCGGGCGCGGCTGCCCGACGGCACCTGGGGGGCCTTCTCCGCCGAGCGGCGGATCGTGCTGGCCGCCTGAACTCCCGGTCTGCGTAACGCTTCCTGACAACCCGTTCGTCCGATCTGGGCCGAACGGCACTATCGGGAAGGAAGATCGCGCAGAATACTCCCGTGTTCGGTGAGTACTCGGTCAACAACAATCAGGCAGATTCCATGGACGGCATTCCTGGACCAGACTCTGGCGCCGTGCCGGGAAACCTGCCGCCGGAAACGGCGAGCTTCGTGGGCCGCCAGCGTGAACTCGGCCTCCTGTCCGACCTGCTGCGCGAGCGGCGGCTCGTGACGCTCACGGGCGTCGGCGGCGTCGGCAAGTCCAGGCTGGCCCTCCGGGCCGCCGCCGACCCGCGCCAGCGCAGGCCCGACGGAGTGTGGTGGGTGGAGCTCTCGCCGCTGCGCGACGCCGAGTTGCTCACCGCCACGGTCACGCACACCATCGGCCTGGCCCACCAGTCCCCGCGTCCCCTGGACGAGGAACTGTGCGCGTGGATGGCCGACAAGGAGCTGCTGATCGTCCTCGACACGTGCGAGCACCTGGTGGCGGCCTGCCGCCACCTGGTGGGCGAACTCCTGCAGTCCGCGCCGGGCCTGACGGTGATGATCACCACCCGCGAGCCGCTCCGCAGTCCCGGGGAACACCTCGTCGAGGTCAGCCCGCTGCCCAGCGAAGGGCCCGAGAGCGACGCCCTCGCCCTGTTCCGGGCCCGCGCGTTCGCCGCCACCCCGCACGCCGCGGCCGCCTTCGCCGACCCGGAGCGGGCGAGCCTCGCCGCGGACATCTGCCGCCGCCTGGACGGGATCCCCCTCGCCCTCGAACTGGCCGGCGCCCGGATGCGGCGGTGGACCCTGGAGCAGATGGCCCAGCGCCTCGAAGGCCGCTTCGACCTGCTCTCCGGCACCACCACCGCCCGCCTCCCCCGGCACCAGACGATGCGCACCGCGATCGGCTGGAGCCACGAGCTGTGCGAGCCGGTCGAACGGCTGCTGTGGGCCCGGCTCTCGGTGTTCACCGGGGACTTCGACGTCGCCGCGGCGCGCGCGGTGTGCTCGGGCGGCCCGCTGCCCGCCGCTCGGGTGGAGCGGGTGCTGGCGGGGCTGGTGGCGAAGTCGGTGGTCCGGTGCAGCCGGGAGCGGGGCGCGGGCGCCCGCTACCGACTGCTGGACACGATCCGCGAGTACGGGCAGGACTGGCTGGCGGAACTCGGCGAGGAACGGGTCGTCGCCGACCGGCACGCCCACTGGTACGCGGCGCTCTCGAAGGCCGCCGACCCCGGCTGGATGGGCCCCGGCCAGGTGGACTGGTACCGCAGGATGACCGCCGAGCACGCGCAGCTGCGTACCGCCCTGGAGCACCTGCTCCGCTCAGATCCGACGGCGGCCCTGGAGACGGCCGGCGCGCTCTGGTTCTTCTGGTTCTCCTGCGGCCACGTCGGCGAGGGCCGGTCCTTCCTCGAGCGGGCCCTGAGCAGGGGCCCGCGCTCGGGGGCCGCGTACGTCCAGGCCGTGTGGGCCCTGGGCCTCACCACCCTGCTCCAGGGCGACCTGGCCACGGCCGAGGAGCTCGGCAAGGAGTGCACCGGCGCCGCCGCCACGCTGGCCGACCCGGAGCCGGAGCTGCGCGCCGCGTACCTGCACGCGGTGTCGGTGCTGATGCCGGGTGATCCCGTACGGGCCCTGGCGCTCGCCGGCCCCCGGGCGCGCGGGGGGCACGGCGGGAGAACCGCCGGCGTGGGGTGGCTGCTGTGCCGGCTGGCCACCGGCTACGCCCTGTGCGACCTCGGGCGCTTCGAGGAGGCCGAGCGGGAGGCGCAGGGCCTGCGCGAGGCCTGCGCGGAGCTGGGCGAGCGCTGGCTGCGGGCGTACGCGGACTACATCCTGGCCATGGCGGCGCTGGGGCTCGGCCACCACGGGGAGGCGGCCCGGCACGCGCGGGCGATGCTGTCGGGCAAACGGTTGCTGGGCGACCGCTTCGGGATCGCGCTCGGCCTCGACCTGCTGGCGGCGGCCGTGGCGGGCCTGGGCGACGGCGAGCTGGCGGCCCGGCTGCTGGGCACGGGGCATGCCTGGTGGCGCACGGTGGGCCGGCCGCAGATGGGGGGCTCACCCTCGCTCACGGCCGTGCGCGACCAGGGCGAACGGCAGGCCCGGGCGGCGATCGGCGACGAGGCGTACGAGAGTGCCTTCCTGGGCGGCGCGGCGGCGACCACCGGCTGACTCCGGCCCCTGTGGGCCCAACCGGTGGCGCCGTGGCGTAACGCGAGGGCTCCCGTCAGTACGGGAGGGGTCTGCCCGACGGGGTACGCAGATCCAGGTCTCGGGGTGCGGGCTTCGGAACGGGCTTTCGGATCAGCTGCTGACGCATGCTGTCTCCTCGCTCAGACAAGGGCCGGGCGGCGGGGCTCCACCGTGCGGCCGTCGGGGAGCAGTTCGCCTGTGTCGTCGAAGACCACGGCGCCGTTGCAGAGCAGATTCCAACCCTGTTCGGGGTGGAAGGCCACGGTGCGTGCGGCGTCGTGGTCGACGCTGTCGGCGGACGGGCAGGGGGGCTGGTGGGAGCACATGGCGCACCTCCTCGCAGTGTGGGGCGGGAGGGCCGGTGGTCACCCGGTCGAATCCGCGATCCACGGTGGCGGTGAGTATTGCTGATCGCCACCCCCGGACGGAACCCATATTCGCCGCCCAGTTCAGGGTGTGTATGCCCGCTTACGATGCGCTCATGCCCGCTATCCGGATCATTCGCCACACACTTCTCGACCCCGGGGAGGCGTGGATGAGGCTGACCGACTGGGAACGCCACGGCGCCGCCGTCCCGCTCACCCGGGCGATCATCGAAACGCCGCCTCCGACGCACACCGGGACCCGTTTCACCATGCGTACGGGCGTGGGGAGGATCACCTTCGACGACCCCATGGAGGTGACCCTCTGGCAGCCGCCGCGGGGCGGCTCGGCGGGACTGGTCCGGCTCGTCAAACACGGCCGCGTGGTGACCGGCCGGGCGGAGATCGAGCTCCGCCCCTCGCCCCGGGGCGGCAGCGAGGCCGAATGGCGCGAGGAACTGCGCGTACGCGGCCTGGGCCGCCCCTTCGACCCCCTGGTCGCGGCGGCGGCCCGGCTCTTCTTCACCCGCGCGCTGGACCGCCTGCTGCGTCCCTGAGGACCGCGGGCTCGCCGCCCACCGCCGCATGTCCCCGGACCCCCCAAGGGACCCCGGCGCCTCGTGGCGCCGGGGTCCCTTCCCCGTTCGGGGCTCCGCGCTAGCGGATCGGCATGCCCGAGAGGGTGCGGGCGATCACCAGGCGCTGGATCTCGCTCGTTCCCTCGAAGATCGTGTAGATCGCGCTGTCGCGGTGCATGCGCTCCACCGGGTACTCGCGGGTGAACCCGTTGCCGCCGAGGATCTGGACCGCCTGCGCGGTGACCTTCTTGGCGGTCTCGCTCGCGAACAGCTTGGACATCGAGCCCTCGGCCGAGGTGAAGGGCTTGCCCGCGACCGCCATCCACGAGGCCCGCCAGACCAGCAGCCGGGCCGCGTCGATGGAGGTCCGCATGTCCGCGAGCTGGAAGGCGACGCCCTGGTTGTCGATGATCGGCCGGCCGAACTGCGTACGGGTCTTCGCGTAGTCCAGCGCCACCTCGTACGCGGCGCGCGCCGTGCCGACCGCCATGGCGCCGACGGCGGGGCGGGAGGCCTCGAAGGTGGCCATGGCCGCGTTCTTCACTCGCTCCCCGCCGCCCGCCTTGGCCCGCTCGTGGGCCCGCGCGAGCCGCTCGTCCAGCTTCTCCTTGCCGCCGAGCAGGCAGGAACCGGGGATCCGTACGTCCTCCAGCACCACCTCGGCGGTGTGCGAGGCGCGGATGCCGTGCTTCTTGAACTTCTGCCCCTGGGAAAGGCCCCGGGTGCCCGGCGGCACGATGAAGGAGGCGTGCCCCTTCGTGCCCAGCTCCGGGTCGACGACCGCCACCACGATGTGGACGTTGGCGATGCCGCCGTTGGTCGCCCAGGTCTTGGTGCCGTTGAGCACCCACTCGTCGGTGGCCCGGTCGTACACGGCGCGGGTGCGCATCGCACCGACGTCGGAGCCGGCGTCGGGCTCGGAGGAGCAGAAGGCGGCGACCTTCACGTCGTCGGGGGTCCCGTACATCTGCGGGATCCAGGTGCCGATCTGCTCCTCGGTGCCGTTGGCGACGACGCCGATGGCGGCGAGCCCGGTGCCGACGATCGACAGCGCGATGCCCGCGTCGCCCCAGAACAGCTCCTCCATGGCCATCGGGATGCCGAGGCCGGTGGGGTCGAAGAACTGCTGGGCGTAGAAGTCGAGGGAGTAGATGCCGACCTTGGCGGCCTCCTGGATGACGGGCCACGGAGTCTCTTCGCGCTCGTCCCATTCCGCGGCGGCGGGGCGGATCACGTCGGCGGCGAAGCCGTGGATCCAGTCCCGTACCTGCTTCTGGTCGTCGTTCAGATCCATGGTGAACTCCGCCATGTCCCCTCCATCTTTCACCTAGAAGTTGTTACCAACGGTAACCCCCACGCCGACTCCAGTCTGTTACCGGCCGGTAAGCACTGTCAAGCAGCAGCGATCCGTGACGGCCGATGAGATCTCCGGGGTGTGCGGGGTGTTACGTTGCGTGGGCCTCAGGACATCGCAAGGGCGGGGAGTGACACGGCATGGAGACCACACGGCAGTCCGGCGAGCCGGGAGCGGGTGAGCGCCGGCGGCGGGAGCTGCTGGAGGCCGCCGACCGGGTCGTCCTCAGGGACGGCCCCAAGGCGTCCATGAACGCCATCGCGGCGGAGGCCGGGATCACCAAGCCCATCCTCTACCGCCACTTCGGCGACAAGGCGGGCCTGTACCAGGCCCTGGCCGTCCGGCACACGGACGCCCTGCTCGACTCGCTGCGCGCCGCCCTCGACGCCCCCGCCGAGCGGCGGCGCCGGGTGGAGGCCACCCTCGACACCTATCTCGCCGCGATCGAGGCCCGCCCCCAGGTCTACCGCTTCCTCATGCACCCCGCGGAGGATTCCCAGGCCCCGGAGCGCGGCTTCGACGTCGGCCGGCACTCGGCCCCGCTGCTGCGCCGCCTCGGCGAGGAACTGGCGCAGGTGATCGGCGAACGCGTGGACCTCGGCCCCGGCGGCGAACGCCTGGCCCGGGTCTGGGGCCACGGCATCGTCGGCATGATGCACGCGGCGGGCGACTGGTGGCTCGGCGAACGCCCCTGCGACCGCACCGAACTCGTCGGCGCCCTCACCGACCTCCTCTGGGGCCGCCTGGCCACGGCGGGCAACAGAGCGGACGGCCCGGGCTTCTGATCCCCGCGGGGTCATCCGGCGGGGCAGAGCCCCGGGAACCCCCGGCCCCGCCGGGCCCTCACTCACCCAGCGCGTGGATCCCGGCCGCACCCCAGTCGGCCTTCCGGATCTGCCGCCGCAGCTTGCGCAGACGCAGCCCGGTCACCCGCTCCGCGTACACCCCACCGGCCAGGTGATCGCACTCGTGCTGCAGGCACCGCGCGAAGAACCCCGTACCGGACACCCGCACGGCCGCGCCGTCCGAGGTGACACCCTCCACCACCGCGCTGTCGTAGCGGAGCGTCCCCGCCTCCAGCCCCGGCAGGGACAAGCAGCCCTCGGGACCGAGGAACTCGTCCCCGTCGGCGGACACCAGCCGCGGGTTGACGATGTGCCCGACGTGGCGGACGTCCTCGTCGTCGGGGCAGTCGTATACGAACACCCGGTGCCCGACGCCGATCTGGTTCGCGGCGAGGCCGACGCCCTGGGCGGCGTACATCGTGGCGAACATGTCCTCGATGAGCCGGTCGAGGGCCGGGCCGAACTCGGTGACCTCCGCGCAAGCGGAATGGAGCACCGGGTCGCCCAGCAGGCTCATGGTGCGGACGATGCCGGAGGTACCGGGGAGGGGGCGCTGTCGCATGGCCGTAAGAGTACGACGGGCGACTATATGAGGAGATCTTCGGCGGACCGGGGGCGCCGCGGTCAGGGCGCGGGCAGGTCATGGATAGGCTGGGGGCGACCGACGCAAGGAGGACAAGGGACGATGGCAGGCAACACAGAGCCGCTTTCGCCGCGGGCCAAGCTGGCCGTGACGGCGGGCAAGGCCGCGGCGGCGGTGTCGCGGGCCGCGGGACGCGGAAGCGGATCGGTGATCGGAGGCAAGGTCGCGCTCAAACTCGACCCCGATCTCCTCGGCGCACTGGCGCAGCATCTCGACGTCGTCCTCGTCTCGGCGACGAACGGCAAGACCACGACGACCCGGCTCATCGCGGAGGCCCTGCGGGCCAGCGGTCCGGTCGTCTCCAACGCGCTGGGCGCGAACATGCCCGCGGGCATCACCTCCGCCCTGGCGGGCGGCTCCGACGCCCGGTACGGCGTCATCGAGGTGGACGAGAAGTACCTGGCCGGAGTGGCCCGGGACGTCACCCCCAAGGTGATCGCCCTGCTGAACCTCTCCCGCGACCAGCTGGACCGCGCCGCCGAGACCCGCATGCTCGCGGAGAAGTGGCGCGAGGGCCTCTCGGGCTCCAAGGCGGTCGTGGTCGCCAACGCGGACGACCCGCTCATCGTGTGGGCCGCGTCCTCCTCGCAGAACGTGGTGTGGGTCGCCGCCGGCCAGGAATGGAAGGACGACGCCTGGTCGTGCCCCTCCTGCGGTGGCGTCATGCAGCGTCCGGGCGACGACTGGTTCTGCGGCGAGTGCGGCTTCCGGCGTCCCACCCCCAGCTGGGTGCTCTCCGGTGACCACGTGCTCGACCCGCACGGCAGCGCCTGGCCGATCAGCCTCCAGCTCCCGGGCCGCGCCAACAAGGCGAACGCGGCCACCTCGGCCGCCGTGGCAGCCGTCTTCGGCGTCCCGCCGCAGGTGGCGCTGGAGCGGATGTACCAGGTGCAGGCCGTCGCCGGACGCTACGACGTGGTGAGCTTCCAGGGTCGCGAACTGCGACTGCTGCTCGCGAAGAACCCGGCCGGCTGGCTGGAGACCTTCTCCCTGATCGACCCGCCGCCGACCCCGGTGATCCTGTCGGTCAACGCCCGCGGCGCGGACGGTACCGACACCTCCTGGCTGTGGGACGTGGACTACCCGCGCCTGGCCGGCCACCCGATCTTCGTGATCGGCGACCGCAAGCTCGACCTCGCGGTCCGTCTGGAAGTCGCGGGCCTGGACTTCCGGGTGTGCGAGACCCTCGACGAGGCCGTGCAGCTGGCGCCGCCCGGACAGATCGAGCTGATCGCCAACTACACCGCCTTCCAGGACGTGCGCCGCCGCGTCGGCAACTAGTACCCATAAGGACAAGAGCATGAGCGACAACAGCCTGCGTCTGGTGTGGGTCTACCCCGACCTGCTCAGCACGTACGGAGACCAGGGCAACGCCCTGGTCGTCGAGCGCCGGGCCCGCCGGCGCGGCCTG
This sequence comes from Streptomyces sp. NPDC099050, assembly GCF_044759865.1. Classification (NCBI taxonomy): domain Bacteria; kingdom Bacillati; phylum Actinomycetota; class Actinomycetes; order Kitasatosporales; family Streptomycetaceae; genus Streptomyces; species Streptomyces sp. NPDC099050. The sequence continues at coordinate 208,139 of NZ_JBIWAE010000004.1, forward strand.
GACGTGCAGCGCGTGGACGTGCGCAGCGACCAGCCCATCCCGACCTCGGGCGACATCTACCTGATCGGCGGCGGTGAGGACCGGCCGCAGCGGCTGGCCGCGGAGCGGCTGGTGCGCGACGGCGGTCTGGAGCGCGCCGTCTCGAACGGGGCGATCGTCTTCTCCGTCTGCGCCGGGTACCAGATCCTGGGCCAGGAGTTCGTCAACGACGTCGGCGAGCGCCAGCAGGGCCTCGGCCTGCTGGACGTGGTGACCGTGCGCGGCGAGGGCGAGCGGTGCGTCGGCGACGTGCTGGGCGACATCGACCCGCGGCTCGGGCTGCCGCAGCTGACCGGCTTCGAGAACCACCAGGGCGTCACGCACCTCGGCCCGACGGCCAAGCCCTTCGCCCGGGTCTCGATGGGCCGGGGCAACGGCACCGGTGACGGCACCGAAGGCGCGTACAGCGACACGGTGTTCGGCACGTACATGCACGGTCCCGTGCTGGCGCGCAACCCGCAGATCGCGGACCTGCTGCTGAAGCTGGCCCTCGACGTGAACGCGCTGCCGCCCATCGACGACCGCTGGTACGACGCGCTGCGCGCCGAGCGGATCGCGGCGGCCACGCAGCCCGCGTAGCCCTCCCGACACCCGTTGTTCGGCCCGGATTCCCCTGGTGGGGTCCGGGCCGACGTGTTTTCGTACGACGGATCTGACCAGCATGTGGAGGATGGTTCAGTCCACCCTCGATCCGCTTGTAGGGTGCTGGGTAGTTCCAACCGGACGACGTGGTCCGGTCGTCGGCCCACGTTGCAAAGGTCCTCCTGCCATGCGCATTGGTGTGCTCACTTCCGGAGGCGACTGCCCCGGGCTCAATGCCGTCATCCGCTCCGTCGTGCACCGCGCCGTCGTCGACCACGGGGACGAGGTCATCGGTTTCCACGACGGCTGGCGCGGCCTGCTGGAGTGCGACTACCGCAAGCTCGACCTGGACGCCGTGAGCGGCATCCTGGCCCGTGGCGGAACGATTCTGGGTTCCTCCCGGGTCCAGCCCGCCCACCTGCGCGACGGCGTGGAGCGGGCCCGCGGCCACGTCGCCGATCTCGGCCTGGACGCCATCATCCCGATCGGCGGCGAGGGCACGCTGAAGGCCGCGAACCTGCTGTCGCAGGGCGGCCTGCCGATCGTCGGCGTCCCGAAGACGATCGACAACGACATCGCCTCCACCGACGTCACCTTCGGCTTCGACACCGCCGTCGGGGTCGCCACCGAGGCCCTGGACCGGCTGAAGACCACCGCCGAGTCCCACCAGCGCGTCATGGTCGTGGAGGTCATGGGCCGCCACACCGGCTGGATCGCCCTGCACTCGGGCATGGCGGCCGGCGCGCACGCCATCGTCGTGCCGGAGCGCCCCTTCGACATCGAGGAGCTGACGGCGGTCGTCGGCGAGCGCTTCGAGCAGGGCAAGCGCTTCGCGATCGTCGTGGTCGCGGAGGGCGCCAAGCCCGCCGAGGGCAGCTCGATGGCGCTGGAGGAGGGCGGCACCGACATGTACGGTCACGAGCGGTTCGCCGGCATCGGCAACCGGCTCGCCGTCGAGCTGGAGGAACGTCTCGGCAAGGAGGCCCGGCCGGTCATCCTGGGCCACGTCCAGCGCGGCGGCACGCCCACGGCGTACGACCGCGTCCTCGCGACCCGCTTCGGCTGGCACGCGGTGGAGGCGGCCCACCGGGGCGAGTTCGGGATGCTCACGGCCCTGCGCGGCACCGACATCGTCATGGTCCCGCTCGACGAGGCCGTGCAGACCCTGAAGACGGTCCCGTCGGAGCGCTACGACGAGGCGCAGAACGTCCTGTGATCTTTCCCCCTTTCCGCGCGTCACTCCCGTAATGGCCGCCCCCGGACGATTCCCGTCCGGGGGCGGCATTACTGTGGTGGGGCACCACGGTCAAGGGAGTGAAGAGATTGAGTTACCTCGCGCACGACGGCATGGACATGCACGACATGGACCTGCCGCCCTTCACCCTCGGGCGCGGGCTGGAGTTCTCCTTCGACGCCTTCTTCCTGATCGGCTCGCTCCTCGGCCTCGCGCTGTACGGGTGGGGCGTGGTGCGGCTGCGCCGGCGCGGGGACGCCTGGCCGGTCGGGCGGACGGTCGCCTTCACCATCGGCGTGCTGAGCGTGGCCCTGATGATGTGCACCAAGCTGAACGACTACGGCATGGTCATGTTCAGCGTGCACATGGTCCAGCACATGGTGATCAGCATGCTCAGCCCGATCCTGCTGCTGCTGGGCGCGCCCGTGACGCTGGCGCTGCGCGCGCTGGCGCCGGCCGCCCGCGGCCACAAGGGGCCGCGCGAGCTGCTGCTGCTGGTCCTGCACAGCCGGTACATGAAGGTGATCACCCATCCGGTGTTCACCATCCCGATGTTCATCGCGAGCCTCTACGGCCTCTACTTCACCCCGCTCTTCGATTTCCTGATGGGGTCGAAGACCGGTCACATCGCGATGATGGTGCACTTCCTCGCCGTCGGCCTCGTCTTCTTCTGGCCGATCATGGGTGTGGACCCGGGCCCGCACCGCCCCGGCTACGTGATGCGGATGCTGGAGCTGTTCGCCGGAATGCCCTTCCACGCCTTCTTCGGCATCGCCCTGATGATGGGCAGCGAGCCGATGATCAAGACGTACGCGAACCCGCCCGCCTCCCTCGGCATCGACCCGCTGCTCGACCAGCAGTGGGGCGGCGGCATCGCCTGGGCCTTCAGCGAGATCCCCTCGGTACTGGTGCTGATCGCGCTGGTCTACCAGTGGTACCACTCGGAACAGCGGGCTGCGAAGCGCTCCGACCGGTCCGAGGACCGCAACGGCGACCAGGAGCTGGCGGCCTACAACTCGTATCTCGCCTCGCTCCAAGCGCGTGGCCAGTAGCGCCGGACCACCTTCAGGCGCCACCATGGGGCATGACCGGATCCGTGAAGGCTATGGCACTGATGACCTTCGCCTCTCTGGTGGCGATCGCCACGTATTCCGTGGCCCTCGGAAGCAACGGCTGGCTGTGGTTCGGCTGGGTCGTGCTGGGGCTGCTCACCGCGGGCATGGCCGCCTCGGGCAGTACCTGAGGAGGGCAGCGCCCGAGGAGCGCAGTACCTGAGTAGGTGCCTGAGTAGCCGCGCCCTGCACCCCCCTGGCGAGCCGTCCGTAGGATGTCCGTGACCACGGGACGTCGACGGGAGCCGCCTGGTGTTCTACCACTTGCTCAAGCACGTGATCCTGGGGCCGCTGCTGCGGCTCCTGTTCCGGCCCCGCATCGAAGGACTGGAGAACATTCCGGAGGACGGGGCCGCGATCATCGCGGGCAACCACCTCTCCTTCTCCGACCACTTCCTGATGCCGGCCATCCTCAACCGGCGCATCACCTTCCTCGCCAAGGCCGAGTACTTCACCGGACCGGGCGTGAAGGGACGGCTCACGGCCGCCTTCTTCCGCAGCGCCGGCCAGATCCCGGTGGACCGCTCCGGCAAGGACGCCGGTCAGGCGGCGCTCCGCGAGGGGCTCGGGGTGCTGTCCAAGGGCGAGCTGCTCGGCATCTACCCGGAGGGCACCCGCTCGCACGACGGGCGGCTCTACAAGGGCAAGGTGGGCGTGGCCGCGATGGCGCTGGGCGCCGGGGTGCCCGTCGTCCCGTGCGCGATGGTCGGGACCTTCGAGATCCAGCCGCCCGGACAGAAGATCCCCAGCATCCGCCGGGTCACGATCCGCTTCGGACGGCCGCTGGAGTTCTCCCGGTACGCGGGGATGGAGGGCGAGCGGGCCGTGCTGCGGGCCGTCACCGACGAGATCATGTACGAGGTCCTCGCCCTGTCCGGCCAGGAGTACGTGGACCGGTACGCCGGCGAGGTCAAGGCGGAGGCGGAGGAAGCACGGAAGAAGGCCCGGCGCAGGACGCGCTGAACCCTCTCCCGTGCGGTGTGCGGGCGTTCCCGCCCGCAGTCCGGCTAGCGGATGGCCGGAAGCTCGTCGATCGCCCGCTGGTCGGCGGCCGGGGCCGGCGCGATCAGCTTGGCGGCGACGGGGGCCGGGGCAACCGGGGTGGCGTGCGGAGCGCACGTCACGTCCTGGGCGTCGACCTTGCCGGTGAGCAGGTAGGTGTCGACCCGGGTGTTGATGCAGGGGTTCACCAGGTTGGTGACGCCGTGCGAGCCGGCGTCCTTCTCGGTGATCAGACGCGAGCCGGCGAGCCGCTTGTGCAGGGAGACCGCGCCCTTGTACGGCGTGGCGGCGTCACGCTCGGACTGCACGATCAGCACCGGCGGCAGGCCGCGGTGGTCGCCGACACCGACCTCGATCGCGTGGTGCTGCTTGGACTTCCAGGTGGCGCAGGGCAGGTTCATCCACGCGTTGGCCCAGGTCATGAAGGGGTACTGGGCGTGCAGCTTGGTGTTGTCCCGGTCCCACTTGGACCAGCTGGTGGGCCACTTGGCGTCGGCGCACTCCACGGCGGTGTAGACCGCGGTGCCGTTCTCCGCCGAGGCGTTGCCCTGGATGTCGCTCATGTCGGGGGCGATGGCGTCGATCAGCGCCTGCTCGTCGCCGGCCTCGTACGCGGCCCAGGTCCGGGCGACGGGCACCCAGGAGGAGTCGTAGTACGGGGCGCTCTGGAAGAAGCCGATGAGCTCGGCCGGGCCGACGATCCCGCCGAGCGGGTTGGCCTTGGCCTTGGCGCGCAGCGTCAGCCACTTGGCCTCGACCGCGGCGCGGGTGGTGCCGAGGTGGAAGGAGGCGTCGTTCTTGGCGACCCAGTCCTGCCAGTCGTTCCAGCGCGTCTGGAAGGCGATGTCCTGGCCGAGGTTGGCCTCGTACCAGATGTTGTCGCGGGACGGGTCCACCACGCTGTCGACGATCATGCGGCGCACGTGCGTCGGGAACAGCGTCGCGTAGACCCCGCCGATGTAGGTGCCGTAGGAGACGCCGAGGAAGTTCAGCTTCTTCTCGCCGAGGGCGGCACGGATGACGTCCAGGTCACGCGCGACGTTCGGCGTGGTCATGAACGGCAGCATCTCGCCGCTGCGCTCCTTGCAGCCGTCCGCGTACTCCTCGGCGAGCTTGCGCTGGGCGTCCTTGTCGGCCTTGCTGTCCGGCACCGGGTCGGCCTTGGGCGCCTTGACGTACTCCTGCGGGTCGATGCAGGAGATCGGCGCGGAGTGGCCGACGCCGCGCGGGTCGAAGCCGACAAAGTCGTACGCCTTGGCGGTGTTCACCCACAGCGGGCTCTTGGTGGTGGTGCGGCGGGGGAAGCGCATGCCGGAGCCGCCGGGGCCGCCCGGGTTGTAGATGAGCGCGCCCTGGCGCTCTTCCTTGGTACCGGTGCTGACGGCGCGGTCGACGGCGAGGTCGATCGTCTTGCCGAAGGGCTTGCTGTAGTCCAGCGGGACCTTCACCCAGCCGCACTGGATGGGCGCCGCGAAGCCCCAGTCGGGCGGACAGTCCTTCCAGTCGATCCCGGCGCGGGCCGCGCGGGCGGCGGCGATCCGGGTGCCGAACGCCTCGGCGACCGGGTTGTCGCGGCCGTAGGAACCGGACTCGAAGTTCTGCGAGGCCGACGCGGACGGGGCGAGCAGCAGGCCCGCCGCCAGCGTGCCGGTGATCAGAGTGGCGGCGCTCCCCAGCGCCGCGTTGCGTATCACGTGGTTGTTCCCCCTGCGTCATCTGCCGCCGTGGGCGGCGTGGTTCATGCCGGTGTGGAGATGCGTCGGCATGTGCAGGGGATACTTCCGCCTGACCAGGAGCGGGCGACAGAGCACGGGCCGGTTCTTTGCCAACCCGATATCCGGGAATGCGTGTACCGCTGAGCGGTGTCTGGCTTCTCCCGGGTCGGTCCGGGGCTGGTCCGGGGCTGGTCACGGGTTGGTCCTGGGCTGGCCCGGGGCTGGTCACGGGTTGGTCCTGGGTGGGTCCCCCGTGCGGATGTCGTCCGCCGCCGGGCGCCGCCGGAGGTCACCAACCGTAGGCGGCGCAGGCGGAGTCGAGCAGTTCGCGCAGCCGCAGCGCGTCGGGGGCCAGGGCCGTGACCAGGACGGCGGGGCCCGCCAGCGGGGTGAGCGCCGCGAACTCCCCCAGCATCCCGGCCCGTGGCGGGGCCTTCGCGAACTCCGGGTCCACCACCAGCAGCTGGCCGAGCGCCCGGTGGCCCGCGAGTCCCGCCGGACCGTCCCAGCCGGCGGGTGCGCCGGGTCCGCACGCCAGTTCCTGCTCCAGCAGCGGCTTCCCGCCCCGGGTCACGCTGAGCCGGGCGCGCAGCAGGCCCGGCGCCTCCCCCGTGCGGCCGAGCACCTGCTCCTCGCGCAGCAGGAGCCGCGCGGTGGGGGCGAGTTCGGCGCGGGTGCTGACCCGCAGGTCGCTGCCGCGCACCGAGACGAGGGGCTCCGGCAGCCAGCGCACGGCCGCCCCGTCGCCGAGCCGGAGCCGTACGTCGTACCGCGCGGGTTCCCCGTGCCGGCCGGGCAGCGCCAGGGTGGCCGCCGCCGAGCGGAGCACCAGCCGGGCGCCCGGCCCGGCGGTGGCCTCGATCCCGAGGTGGTCGCCGCCCAGCGGGGCGCTCATGGCGCCGACCAGCATGACGCCCGCCTCGCCGGGCCCGCCCCGGGTGCGGCGCAGGGCGAGCGGTCCCTCCCCGGCCAGCAGCGGCAGGACGGTGGAGCCCCGCCCGTCCGCGGCGGCGGCGATCCGTGCGGTGGCGCGCAGGCCGGCCGGAGCGGGGGCCGGGGGGCGGGCGGGGGGCGCGCCCGTCACCGTGGGGGGAGCCGCCGGGATCACCGGGGGAATCGCCGCCGGGATCACCGTAGGGCTCATCGGGCGGTCCAGGCGGCGATCCGCTCGCGCACCCAGGCGGCCACCGGGGCCACGCCCTCCTCGCCGCGCAAGGACTGGAAGGCCACGGGCAGTTCGCCGCGCTGCTCGGCGGCGTCGCGGGCCATCCGGCCCAGGTCCGAGCCGACGTGGGGGGCCAGGTCGGTCTTGTTGACGACCAGCAGGTCAGCGGTGCTGACGCCGGGGCCGCCCTTGCGCGGGATGTCGTCGCCGCCGGCCACGTCGATGACGAAGATCTGGGCGTCGACCAGGCCCCGGGAGAAGGTGGCGGTGAGGTTGTCGCCGCCGGACTCGACGAGGATCAGATCGAGCCGTCCGTTCCCGTGGAAGGCCTCCTCCAGTTCCTCCACGGCCTCCAGGTTGGCGGAGATGTCGTCGCGGATGGCGGTGTGGGGGCACGCGCCGGTCTCCACGGCGCTGATCCGCTCGGGCGGCAGGACGGCTTCGCGGAGCAGGAACTCGGCGTCCTCCCGGGTGTAGATGTCGTTGGTGACCACGGCCATGGACAGCTCCGTGCGCAGGACCCTGCAGAGCGCGGCGACCGTGGCGGTCTTGCCGGAGCCGACGGGCCCGCCGAGGCCGATGCGCAGGGCCCTGCGGGTGCCGTCCGCGCGCAGCGGCTCGGCGCTGTGGGTGTGCCGGTGCGGGAAGGTCACGCTGTGGTCGAGGTGCATGGCAGATCTCCTTGAGCCGAAGCAGGGGGGTGCGGGGCGTGCGGGGGTGTGCGGTGCCGTGCCGGGACGGGCGGAGGCGTGCGGAGGCGTAGGGCGTGCGGGCGGCTCAGGAGGCGAACAGCCGTACCGGCCAGTCGGCATGGGCCTGCGCCGCGATGTCCAGCAGCGGCGAGGAGGCCGCGGGCAGGGTGTGCGGACCGTCGGTGCGGGCCCGCAGCGCGGCCCGCTCGGCTCGCCGGGACACGGAGTCCAGCTCGGGGGCCAGCCCGGCCAGTACCCGGGTCGCCTCGAAGGGGTCCAGGCCGAGCAGCCGTACGGTGGCGGTGGCCGGCCCGCTGACGCTCTCGTACGCCGCCACGTGCGCGGCGTCCAGCGGCCGGAGCTCCGCCGACCGGGCCGTGACCCCGAGCACCACGGGCTGGTGCGCCCCGCGCGGGAACGCGGCGGCCAGCGCGTCCAGTTCCGCGCCGGGCCAGGTGGCGCGGGCGGCCCGCATCAGCTGGCGGCCGAGCCGCCGCCCGGCGGCGCGCAGCGCGGGCGACGGGGTCCGGGCGTCGGCGGCTTCGTCGAGGGCCGCCGGGTCGATCCCGAGGGCGGCCGCCGCGGCGAGACCGGCCGCGACGAGCCCGGCGGTGTGCAGCCGGCCCCGGCAGAACTCCGCCAGGGTGGCGGCGTCGTGGATCCGGCCCGCCTTGCAGGCGGCCTCGGCCCCGCCGGAGTGGGCGTGCCCTCCGGCGGGGAAGCGGCCGTCGGCGAGGACGAGGAGGGTGGCGAGGCTCATCGGACGACTCCTCCCCTCAGAAGAGGCCCCATCAGAAAAGGAAGTAGCGTTGGGCCATGGGGAGTTCCGTCGCCGGGGCCGGTTCCACCACCTCGCCGTCGATGGTGACGGTGAAGGTGTCGGCGTCGACTTCCACCCGCGGCATGGCGTCGTTGTTGCGCATGTCCGCCTTGGTCACCTTGCGGGTGCTCTCGATGGCGACGAACTCCTTTCCGAGTCCAAGCCGTTCGGGCAGTCCGTCGTCGAGGGCGGCCTGGGCGGTGAAGTTGACCGAGTTGAGCCCGGGGGCCCGGCCGTACGCCCCGAACATCGGGCGCGGCAGGACCGGCTGCGGGGTGGGGATGGAGGCGTTGGCATCGCCCATCTGCGCGTAGGCGATCTGGCCGCCCTTGATGACCAGTTCGGGCTTGACCCCGAAGAAGGCGGGCTTCCACAGCACCAGGTCGGCGAGTTTGCCGGTTTCGACGGAGCCGATCTCGCGGGCCAGGCCCTGGGCGACGGCGGGGTTGATCGTGTACTTGGCGACATAGCGCCGGGCCCGGTGGTTGTCGGCGGGTCCGTCGCCGGGAAGGGATCCGCGGCGCTTCTTCATCACGTGGGCGGTCTGCCAGGTCCGCAGGATCACCTCGCCGACGCGGCCCATGGCCTGGGCGTCGGAGGAGATGATCGAGATGGCTCCGAGGTCGTGCAGGACGTCCTCGGCGGCGATGGTGGAGGGGCGGATCCGGGACTCGGCGAAGGCCAGGTCCTCGGGGACGGCGGGGTTGAGGTGGTGGCAGACCATCAGCATGTCGAGGTGTTCCTCGACGGTGTTGACGGTGTGCGGCCGGGTCGGATTGGTGGAGCTGGGCAGGATGTTCGGCTCGGAGACCACGGTGATGATGTCGGGGGCGTGCCCGCCGCCGGCGCCTTCGGTGTGGTACGAGTGGATGGTCCGTCCGCCGATGGCGGCGAGGGTGTCGGCGACGAACCCGGCCTCGTTGAGGGTGTCGGTGTGGATGGCGGCCTGGGCGCCGGTCTCCTCGCAGACGGTGAGGCAGGCGTCGATGACGGCCGGGGTGGATCCCCAGTCCTCGTGGAGCTTGAAGCCGAGTGCTCCGCCGCGCAGTTGGGAGTACATGCCCGCGCGGGACATGGTGTTGCCCTTGCCGAGCAGGCCGATGTTGACGGGGTATGCCTCGAGCGCGGCGAACATCCGGGCCAGGTGCCAGGGTCCGGGGGTGACGGTGGTGGCCTTCGTGCCCTCCGCGGGGCCGGTGCCGCCGCCGACGAGGGTGGTGATGCCGGAGGCGAGGGCCTCCTCGATCACGGTCGGGGAGATGAAGTGCACGTGCGCGTCGACGGCGCCGGCGGTGAGGATCTTCCCGTTGCCGGCGATGATCTCGGTCTCGGGGCCGATCACCAGCGCGCGGTCGACGCCGTCCATGGTGTCGGGGTTGCCGGCCTTGCCGATGCCGCAGATCCGGCCGTCGCGGATGCCCACGTCGGCCTTGACGATGCCCCAGTGGTCGAGGATCACCACTCCGGTGATGACGGTGTCGGCGGCGCCCTCGGCCCGGGTCGTGCGGGCCTGGCCCATGGATTCGCGGATGACCTTGCCGCCGCCGAAGACGGCCTCGTCGCCGGCCCGGCCGGGGCCGCCGGCGAGGTCCTGCTCGATCTCGACGAAGAGGTCGGTGTCGGCGAGGCGGATGCGGTCGCCCGTGGTGGGCCCGAAGAGGTCGGCGTACACCTGGCGCGATATCTCAGCCATCGAGCGGCCCTCCGGTCTCCCCGCGCAGTCCGGGTACGGCGCGCAGCCCGGCCAGCGGTACGAGGGCCACGGCGACCGGGATGCCCGGCTCGAAGCGGACCGCGGTGCCGGCGGCGATGTCGAGGCGCAGTCCGCGGGCGGCCGTACGGTCGAAGTCGAGGCCGGGGTTGGCCTCGGCGAAGTGGTAGTGCGAGCCGACCTGGACGGGCCGGTCGGCGGCGTTGAGCACGGTGAGTCGGGTGACGGGCCGGCCTTCGTTGAGGCGCACCGGGCCGTCCCCGTAGGCGATTTCGCCGGGGATCATGCGGGTACTCGCTCTCAGACGATGGGGTCGTGGACGGTGACGAGCTTGGTGCCGTCCGGGAAGGTCGCCTCGACCTGGACGTCGTGGATCATCTCGGGTATCCCCTCCATGACCTCCTCGCGGGAGAGCACGGTCCGCCCGGAGGCCATCAGTTCGGCCACCGTCCGCCCGTCGCGGGCCCCTTCGAGGATGTGCGCGGTGATCAGGGCTATCACCTCGGGGTGGTTGAGGAGCACGCCCCGCGCCTTGCGTCTCTCGGCCACGTCGGCGGCCACGTGGATGAGCAGTCTCTCCTGCTCGTGGGGGGTCAGCTGCACAGCAATCACCAAGCTTTCGGGACATGATCAACATCGCGCCGAGCCGACCCTATGGGCCGTCAACACTTTGTTGACCTGCGCATATCCGAGCCAAGCGTGTCTTGCCCAACACAGGGAAAGGCTTTCCGTCCCGCCCACCGCCGCTTTGCCGGCGTATGGGTGACCATTGGCGGAAGGAACGTGGCCGCCACGCTAGGGGCCGCGCTTTTCCGCTGAGTTAACCCACGTTTCGGGCAGGTACCCGGTTCAACTCCGGGCGCCGCACGGCCCGGTTCCGTATACGGAACCGCTCAAGAGGAGCAGCATGTTCGTCAACCCCGTCCACCACATCACCTTCGACGCGCAGGAACCGTACGCGCTGGCGCAGTTCTGGTCCGAGGTCACCGGCTGGCCCATTCACCCGGACGACCTGGCGGACGACCCCGAGATCTCTCTGGTGCCCGGGCAGCCGGGGGTGACCGGACTGCTGTTCATCCGGGTGCCCGAGGGCAAGTCCGTGAAGAACCGGGTGCACTTGGACATCCAGCCCGTGACGGGGACCCGCGACGAGAACGTCGAGCGGCTCCTCGGGCTCGGCGCGAAGCTGCAGGGCGACCACCGCAGGGAGGACGGCACGGGCTGGGTCACCCTGACCGACCCCGAGGGCAACGAACTGTGCATCGAGCGCAGCGCGTCGGAGCGCGCCGGAGCCTGAGCTGCCTCAACAGCCGGTCGCGGACCTCGCCGGAGCACCGGCGGCCGTGGCCGTCCAGGGCAGTGCGATCCACACGGTCTTGCCGCCGTCCTCGGTCGGGCTGACCGAGAGCCGGCCGCCGGCCTCCGCGGCGAGCCAGCGGATGATGACCATCCCCCTGCCGTTGTCCTGCTGGACGGCGGCCGGGAGCCGCTTGGGCCAGCGCGGGTGGCTGTCGGTGACCCCGATGCGCAGCCACTCCTCGCGCTCCAGGCGGATGTCCACCGTGAAGGTCGGCGACTTGCCGAAGGTGTGCTGCACGGAGTTGGTGGCCAGTTCCGAGACGATGAGCCGGATGCTGTCGGCGGCTTCGGTCCCGTCGGACAGTCCCCACTCGCCCAGTACCTCCGCGACGTAGCGGCGGGCGGCCGCGACCGAGGCGGGATCGCTCGGCAGAGTGACGGATGCTTCCTGGTGATCTGCCATGGCGACGGTCCCTTTCCCACCGGGGCGAAGCCGCCCCGGATCTGCGCTGGACGCCAGAGTGCCACCCATCGTCCCGCCGTTTCCGCCGATCCCTCAAGATATGCATATATCTGTCGCTCAATGCGGTGAACTCTGCTACGGAAGAGCGTATTCGGACGGCAGAATGGTGCGACCTGTGCCGGTGGAAGGAGGCGGGTGTGCAGCACGGTCCCGCAGTGCGTCGGCGCAAGCTCGGCGAGGAACTGCGTGCCCTTCGCGACCGGGTCGGACTCACCAGCGGTGAGGCGGCCCGGCTGGCGGGATGGCACCAGTCGAAGATCAGCCGCATCGAGACGGGGCGCAGCGGCGTCAAGGTGGAGGACATCCGGATCCTGCTCGACGTCTACGGGGAAGACGTCGTGAGCGCACAGCAGCGCGCCCTGCTGGAAGCCCTCTCGGCCTCGGCTGCGGGCCCCGCCCCGGACGCCGACACCGGGCGCGGGCGCCAGTGGTGGCACGACTACCGGGGACTGCTGCCGCAGGAGTACCGGGACTTCATCAGCCTGGAGGCGGGTGCCCGTTCGGCCCGCACCGTCGAACTCTCGGTGGTGCCGGGACTGCTGCAGACCCCCGGGTACGCGCGCGCCGTGACCCGGGCCGCGCTGGGCGGGCTGCCGGAGCCGAAGGTGGACGCGCTGGTCGACGTACGGCTGGCGCGTCAGTCGGTCCTGCGGGCCGATCCGCCGCTGGAGCTGAGCGCGGTGCTGGACGAGGCGGTGCTGAGGCGCACGATCGGCGGGTCCGGGGTGATGGAGGAGCAGTTGAGGCACCTGGTGGAGGTGGCGCGTTTGCCCCAAGTGCGGCTTCAGGTACTGCCGTTCAGCGTGGGGGGACATCTCGGCCTCACAGGACCGTTCGTCATCTTCTCATTTCCGAACATCGCCGATCTGGATGTGGTGGTACTCGACCATTTGACGAGTAGCCTCTATCTGGAGCGGAAGGAAGACCTTGAGGCGTACAGCGCCGCGTTCCGCACCATCCAGGCGCACGCCCTCCCGCCCCGCGACTCGTCGGATCTCATCAGCGCCCTCGCTGACGACGCGTAAGGAGGCACCCCCCGTGTCCGCAACCCCCTTATCCACAGGCGGACTTCTGAACAGCGCACGGTGGCGGCGAAGCAGCCGCAGCACCGGAATGAACAACTGTGTGGAAACGGCCGTCCTCAGCGGCGGCCTGCTCGCGGTCCGCGATTCCAAGCGGACGGACGGCCCGGCCGTGCTCTTCACCGGGCATGCCTGGGACGGCTTCCTCGTCTCCGTCCGTGCGGATCTCGGGACGTAGGAATGCGGCTCTCAGCAACGCCGGAGCGCCCGTAAGGGCTCCGTTCAGCGGTCCGTGGCACCGGCCGGAGCGGTCCCCAGGATCGTCTCGACCGCACGGCTGATCTCTGCCCCCGTGAGATCCGCCCGCGCGGTCAGTCGCAGCCGGGAGATGCCGTCCGGCACCGACGGCGGCCGGAAGCACCCCACGGACAGACCTGCCTCGCGGCAGTCGGCGGCCCAGCGCAGTGCCGCCGACGCCGACGGGGCCCGTACCGACACCACGGCCGCGTCCGGCCGGGCCGCGGTCAGGCCGGACGCGGTGAGCCGCCCGTACAGTTCGGCGGCCACCGCGCGGGCACGGTCCGCGCGTTCCGGTTCCCGCTCCAGCAGGCGCAGGGCCGCCAGCGCGGCGCCCGTCGCGGCCGGGGCCAGCCCGGTGTCGAAGATGAAGGTCCGCGCCGTGTTGACCAGGTGCCGGATCACCTTGGCCGGGCCGAGCACCGCGCCGCCCTGGCTGCCCAGGGACTTCGAGAGGGTCAGCGTCGCGACCACCCCGGGGGCTCCCGCGAGCCCGGCGGCGTGCAGCGCCCCGCGGCCGCCCTCGCCCAGGACCCCGAGGCCGTGCGCGTCGTCCACGAGCAGGGCCGCGCCCTCGGCCCGGCACGCCTCGGCGTGGGCCGCGAGCGGGGCGGCGTCCCCGTCGACCGAGAACACCGAGTCGGTGACCAGCAGCGCCCGCCCCTGGTGGGCGGCGAGGGTCTTGCGCGCGGCGTCCGGGTCGGAGTGCGGGACGACGGCGATGTCGGCGCGCGACAGCCGGCAGCCGTCCACGATCGAGGCGTGGTTGCCCGCGTCCGAGACCACCAGGGTGCCCCGGTCGCTGAGCGCGGTGACGGCGGCCAGGTTCGCCGCGTAACCGGAGGAGAGCACCAGCGCCGCCTCGAACCCGCAGAAGGCCGCCAGCTCCCGCTCCAGTTCGGCGTGCAGTTCGGTGGTGCCGGTGACCAGCCGCGATCCGGTGGCCCCCGCGCCCCAGCGCTCGGCGGCCTCGCGCGCGCCCCGTACCGTCTCCGGGTGCCGGGACAGGCCGAGATAGTCGTTGCTCGCGAGGTCCAGGAGCGGGGAGTGCGCCGGACGCGGACGCAGCGTCCGGACGAGTCCGGCCTGCTCCCTGGCCCGCTCCGCTTCGTCGATCCAGGAGAAGACGTCCACGGGAGCGGGGGTGTGCTGGTGCGGCATCGACGGTCCTCGGGTTTTTGTCGGCAGTCCACAGACCTGCCCGACCCTAACCGCCCGTGACCCCTGCGTCAGGTGTGGCGATACACACACTCTCTTCCGGCCATGTTGTTCGATCTCTCCTTGGCCGGGAGTGCCCGGGTGGGACAGGATCGGCATCATGGACCTGCTGAACACCCTCGTGGACAAGGGGCTGCGGCGTGAGCTGCCGACCCGCGAAGAGGCACTCGCCGTGCTGGCGACCTCTGACGACGAACTGCTCGACGTGGTGGCCGCGGCCGGCAAGGTGCGCCGACAGTGGTTCGGGCGCCGGGTCAAGCTGAACTACCTGGTCAACCTGAAGTCGGGGCTCTGCCCCGAGGACTGCTCGTACTGTTCCCAGCGCCTGGGATCGAAGGCCGAGATCCTCAAGTACACGTGGCTGAAGCCCGAGGAGGCCTCCCAGGCCGCCGCCGCGGGCGTCGCCGGCGGGGCCAAGCGGGTCTGCCTGGTGGCGAGCGGTCGCGGTCCGACGGACCGCGACGTGGACCGTGTCGGCAAGACGATCGCGGCCATCAAGGAGCAGAACGAGGGCGTCGAGGTGTGCGCCTGCCTCGGTCTGCTGTCGGACGGCCAGGCCGAGCGCCTGAAGGACGCGGGCGCGGACGCCTACAACCACAACCTGAACACCTCCGAGGCCACGTACGGCCAGATCACCAAGACCCACACCTACGCGGACCGGGTCGACACGGTGCAGAAGGCGCACGCCGCCGGCCTGTCGGCCTGCTCGGGCCTGATCGCGGGCATGGGCGAGAGCGACGAGGACCTCGTCGACGTCGTCTACGCGCTGCGCGAGCTCGACAGCGACTCGGTCCCGGTCAACTTCCTGATCCCCTTCGAGGGCACCCCGCTCGCCAAGGAGTGGAACCTCACCCCGCAGCGCGCCCTGCGCATCCTCGCGATGGTCCGCTTCGTCTGCCCCGACGTCGAGGTCCGCATCGCGGGCGGCCGCGAGGTGCACCTGCGCACCCTGCAGCCGCTGGCGCTGCACGTGGCGAACTCGATCTTCCTGGGCGACTACCTGACCAGTGAGGGCCAGGCCGGACAGGCCGACCTCGAGATGATCGCGGACGCCGGTTTCGAGGTGGAGGGCGCCGGTACGACGACCCTTCCCGCGCACCGCTCCGACATCGCGGCGGCGGCCACCGGCGGGGGCTGCGGTTCGAAGGGCCCGGGCGCCTCCGTCTGCGGCTCGTCCGCCACGGCGGAGGAGGCCGGCTGCGGTTCGGCGTGCGGCGGCTGCTCGGGACACTCCGGGCACGAGGCCCCCGCGGCCGCCTCCGTGGCCGCCTCCGTATCCGCCTCCGTGGCCGCTCCGGCCGACGGACCCGTACCGGCGCAGGCCGAAGCGGGCGAGGTCCGGCCCGGTCTGGTGGCGGTACGCCGTCGCGGTGCGGGAACGGATCTCGCGCCCAATGCCTGACCAGCACCCCGCGCACGACCCGCTCCACTCACCCCGCGCGCACCACTCGCCCGAGGTGCTGCCGGCCGCCGAACTGCTCGCGCTGGACCGGCAGCACGTCTGGCACCCGTACGGCCCGATGCCCGGGCGGCAGGAGCCGCTCGTCGTCGCCTCCGCCTCGGGGGTCCGCCTGCGGCTGGCCGAGCCCTCGCAGGGGCAGGACGAGCTGGTCGACGGCATGTCCTCCTGGTGGTCGGCGATCCACGGGTACAACCACCCGGCGCTGAACGAGGCGGTCACCGGCCAGCTCGGCCGGATGTCGCACGTGATGTTCGGCGGGCTCACCCACGAGCCCGCCGTCCGGCTGGCCGCGAAGCTCGTCGAGCTCACCCCGCCCGGCCTGGAGCACGTCTTCCTCGCCGACTCGGGCTCGGTCTCCGTCGAGGTCGCGGTGAAGATGTGCCTGCAGTACTGGCGTTCGGTGGGGCGCCCCGGGAAGAGCCGCCTGCTGACCTGGCGGGGCGGCTACCACGGGGACACCTGGCAGCCGATGGCCGTCTGCGACCCCGAGGGCGGCATGCACGAGCTGTGGTCGGGCATCCTCCCGCGCCAGCTCTTCGCGGACGCCCCGCCGAGCGGCTTCTCCGCACCGGTCGACGAGTCCTACGCCGCCCACCTGCGCTCCCTGTTCTCCGCGCACCGGGACGAACTGGCGGCCGTGATCGTGGAGCCGGTCGTCCAGGGCGCGGGCGGCATGCGCTTCCACAACCCGGGCTACCTCCGGGTGCTGCGGGAGCTGTGCGACGAGTTCGACGTGCTGCTCATCCTGGACGAGATCGCCACCGGCTTCGGCCGTACGGGCGCGCTGTTCGCGGCCGACCACGCCGGGATCACCCCGGACGTGATGTGCCTGGGCAAGGCGCTGACCGGCGGTTACCTCACGCTCGCCGCCACGCTCTGCACGGAGCGGGTCGCGGACGGCATCTCGCGGGGCGAGGTCCCCGTCCTGGCCCACGGGCCGACCTTCATGGGCAACCCGCTGGCCACCGCGGTGGCCCTGGCCTCCATCGACCTGCTGCTCGGCCAGGACTGGCAGGGCGAGGTCAAGCGCATCGAGGCCGCCCTCCTGGAGGGCCTGGCCCCGGCCGCGGAACTGCCGGGCGTCCAGGAGGTACGGGTCCAGGGCGCCATCGGCGTCATCCAGCTCGACCACCCGGTCGACATGGCCCGCGCCACGGCGGCGGCGGTCCGGGAGGGCGTCTGGCTGCGCCCGTTCCGGGACCTGATCTACACCATGCCCCCGTTCGTGACGGGCGACGCCGACGTGGCCCGCATCTGCCGGGCCGTGGTCGCGGCAGCGAGGGAGGCCTGAGATGGCGGTCCTGATGGTCTCGGGGACGGGAACCGAGATCGGCAAGACGGTCGTCACCTCGGCCGTCGCGGCGGCGGCGCTCGCCGCGGGCCTCTCGGTGGCCGTGCTGAAGCCGGCCCAGACGGGCGTCGGCCCGGACGAACCCGGAGACGCGGCGGAGGTCGGCCGGCTGGCCGGCTCCGCCGTCACCACGGTGGAGCTCGCCCGCTATCCGGAGCCGCTGGCCCCGGACACGGCGGCCCGGCGCTCGGGGCTCCCGACGCTCTCCCCGGAGCGGATCGCGGAGGCGGCCCGCGAGCTCGCCCTCTCCCACGACCTGGTCCTGGTCGAGGGCGCGGGCGGCCTCCTGGTCCGCTTCGACGAGGCCGGCCACACCCTGGCGGACGCGGCCCGCCTGCTCGGCGCCCCGGTGCTGATCGTGGCTCCGGCGGGCCTCGGCACCCTCAACTCCACCGCCCTCACGGCGGAGGCCCTCCGGGCCCGCGGCCTGACCTCCCCGGGCGTGGTGATCGGCAGCTGGCCGGCCGAGCCCGACCTGGCCGCCCGCTGCAACCTGGCCGACCTGCCCTCGGTCTCCGGACTCCCCCTCCTGGGCGCGGTCCCGGCCGGCGCGGGCACCTTCCCCCCGGCGGCCTTCCGCACCTCGGCGCCCGACTGGCTCGCCGCCGCCCTCCACGGCACCTGGACGGCGCCCTCCGGCTGACCCCGCCGCCGCGGGCGGACCGGTCCGTACGGTCCAGCTGCCCCGTCCGTGGGGCCGGACGGGGGAACGGCCGCCGCCGCGCGGTGACCCGGCGGTGTCGTGGTGGGCCGTGGCGGCGGGGCACATGAGGATCGGGGCGTGGGCTTCCTCGTGCCGGTCCTCTTCGCGTTGTTCGCGGCGCTCAGCAACGCGCTCGCGACCGTGCTCCAACGGCGGGCGGCGCTCACGGTGCCGCAGAGCGACGGATTCCGCTTCGCGCTGGTGCTCGATCTGCTGCGCCGGCCGCTCTGGGTCGGCGGGATCCTGGCGGTGATCGCCGCCGGCGCCGGGCAGGCCGTGGCGCTGGCCACGGGCCCGCTGGCCCTCGTACAGCCCCTGTTCGTACTGGAGCTGCCGCTCGCGCTGCTGATCGCCTCGCTGGTGACGCGGACCCGGATGCCGGGGCCGCTGTGGCTGGCCATGGGAGCGGTGGTGGGCGGACTCGGGATCGTCCTGGTCGCCGCCTCACCGACGGGGAACCGTACGGACGTCCCGGCCGACCGGTGGATCCTGGCCCTGGCGGCGTGTGCGGTCGCGGTGGCGGTGCTCGCCGTGGCCGGCCTGCGGCGTCGGCCCGGCCGGATGCGGGCCGGCTGCCTCGGCGCGGCCACCGCCGTCTGCTACGCGCTGACCGCCGCGCTGATGAAGTCGGCCATGCACGTGCTCGACGACCACGGCATCGGCGCCTTCCTGCGCACCTGGGAGACCTACGCCTTCGGCGCGACCGGCATCTGCGCCCTCCTGCTCCTCGAACACGCCATGCAGGGCGGCCCGCTGGTCGCCTCGCAGCCGGCGCTGACGCTCGGCGACGCGGGCGTGAGCGTCGCCCTGGGCGTGCTGCTGTACGAGGAACAGCTCCGGGCCCACTGGTGGCTGCTGCCGCAGCTGCTGGGCCTGTCCCTGATCTGCGCCGGAGTCCTCACCCTGGCCAGGGAGGGCGCGAGCGTCGAACCCGACGCGACCTGACCCGGCCGGCCGGGCCCTGGGGGCAGCTCCCACCGGACCAGTGGCCTCCGCAGGTCGGTGCTGTGCGTGCGCCGCCTCCTCGCCCCGACTCCGCCGGGCCCGGGGCCCTGGCGGCACGCCGCGACGACCCGACCGCCGCGGGGCCGAGCCCCTCTCGGGGACCTCTCGGGGCCCTCTCGGGGTCGCTGCCCGACGAACCGGCCACCCCCAGGGGGCCATGCCCCCCGAGGGTTCAGCTGCCCCTGCGGGGTCAGTGGCCCACGCCGGGTCGGCGACCCCCGCCGGGAGTCAGTGGCCCACGCCGGGTCGGCGGACCCCGCCAGGGGTCAGTGGCCCACGCCGGGTCGGCGACCCACGCCAGGGGCCAGTGGCCCACGCCGGGTCGGCGGACCCCGCCGGGGGTCAGTGGCCCCCGGCGGGTCGCTGCCCCGAGGAAACAGTCACCCCAGGGGTCCCTGCCCCGCGGGGGCGCCCGCCCCCAAGGGGTCCGTAGCCTCCGCCGGGTCAGTGGCCATCGCCCCGTCAGTGGCCCCCGCGAGGCTCCAGGCAGCCGCCCTCGGCGTACGTTCCGTGGGCCTGCACGGTCGTCGGCGGGCCCAGCCGGCCCGTCACGCACGGGCCGCTCTCGGGGACCGACAGGACGAATGAGACGTTCACCGCCCCGGAGCCGTAGACACCCCCGCCGTCGAACCCGTACCCCAGTCCGGCCAGGACCGCGCGGAGCTCCTCCGCCGTGTGCGGCGCGGCCTTCGCGCCGGAGCCGCCCGCCAGCGCCGCCTTGATCCGTTCGGCGTGCGCGTCGCCCCGGCACCGGGCCCCGGGGGTGAGCCGCACCTGCTGTTTGAAGGCGTGGTTCTCCGCGTACTTGCGTGCCTCGGGATCCGCGGGCAGCTCGCCCCCGGTGGCCCCGGGGCTCGCGCCGCCCTTGCTTCCGCCCGCGTCGGCCCCCTCACCCGTACCCGTACCCGTACCCGCGCCCGCGCCCGCGTCCCCGCACCGCGCGGCGATCGCGGGGAACAGCTTGTCGTGGCGCGCGACCGCCGCGGCTTCCCGGGCCGCGTAGTCCACGGAGGGAGCCGTCGAGGGCGCCGACGGCGCGGCCGGATCCCCGGAGCCCGCGGTCCGCGTGCCGCAACCGGTCAGCACGATCGCTCCGGCGGCGAGGAGGGCCGCGACACGCGTGCGGGTGTCGACACGCGTGCGGGATCGGGGTCCCGGCGTCACGGCGTCTCCACCAGCGGCTTGACCCAGCGCCGCCAGTGATCCTCGCGGTGGTAGCCGGCCGCGGCCCAGGCCCGCTGCGCGCGTTCGTTCGCTTCGAGGACCATCGCGTCGCCGCGGCGCCCCCCGGCGGCGACGAAGCGCCGTTCGGCCGCCTCCAGGAGCGCCGTGGCGATCCCCTGGCGACGCCGGGAAGGCAGTACGGCGAGCCGGTACAGGGAAGCCCGCCAGCCGTCCCAGCCGGCGATCACGGATCCGACCAGGACCCCGTCGCTCTCCGCGAGGATCAGCGCCTCGGGGTCGCGGGTGACGAGCCGGGTGACCCCGTCCGCGTCGTCCGTGATCGAGGTGCCCTCCGCGGCCTCCTTCCAAAAGGCGAGGACGGTCTCGGCGTCGGCCGGCACGGCGGCCCGCATGTGCAGATCGGTCATGTTCCGGAGCCAAGCACGCACGGCCGGTGGCCCGCCACCGACTTCCGTCTGCCGAGACGCGCCGGCGGCGAGACGCGCCGCGGCCGGGACGTGCCGCGGCTTCGTCCGCGCCCGTCTCCCGGACGCCGACGCGGGCGGGATGCGAGGATCGTTCGTATCCGACCCCATCGGGGCAGCACGCCCCCGGGGGGCCGGGCGGGTCCGCCGAAGGAACGATCCGCCCACTTTGCTCTTCCTTTACCCTGTAGGCAGCTGTTCCTCCTGTCCCCCGAATCCTTCCCCGAACGAAAGGTGTGAGCGTCCGTCCATGGGCGAGCCTCCCAGTCCCCTCCCTCCCCGTCCGCGACAGCGCGCGACACCCCTCCTCCTGGCTGATCATGGGACGGAGGTGAAGGACCGATGACCGAAGTGCTCCTGCTCGTCGTGGCGCTGCTGCTCTGCCTTGCCTGCGGAGTCTTCGTCGCGGCCGAGTTCTCGCTGACCACCATCGAGCGCAGCGAACTGGAACGGGCCGTCGAGCGCGGCGACCGCGGCGCCGACAGCGCCCTGGCCGCGGTCCGCAGCCTGACGTTCCAGCTCTCCGGCGCCCAGCTCGGCATCACCGTGACCGGCCTGGTCATCGGCATGATCTCCAAGCCCTCGATCGCCGCCCTCCTCAAGGGTCCCTTCGAAGCCATGGGGCTGTCCGCCGGAGCCGCGTCCTCCACCGCCCTGGTCCTCGGCACCGTGCTGTCGACCGTCGTCCTGATGGTCGTGGGCGAGCTCGTCCCCAAGAACTGGGCGATCTCCTCCCCACTGGCCGTCGCCAAGCGGGTCGCCACCTTCCAGCGGGTCTTCAGCCGTGCCTTCAGGCCCCTGATCAGCCATCTGAACACCACGGCGAACCACATGGTGCGCCGGTTCGGCATGGAGCCCGCCGAGGAACTCGCCTCGGCACGCACCCCGCAGGAGCTCGCGGCCCTGGCCCGGCACTCCGCGCGGGCCGGCGCCCTGGAGAAGGACACCGCCGAGCTGTTCATGCGGACCCTGAACCTCGCCGACCTGACCGCGGAGAACGTCATGACCCCGCGGGTCCAGGTCACCGCCCTCGACCTGCAGACCACCGCCGAGGACGTGGCGAACGCGACGCTCGCCACGGGCCTGTCCCGGTTCCCCGTCTACCGGGGCAGCCTCGACAGCGTCGTCGGCACCGTCCACATCAAGGACGTACTGGCCCTGCCGGCGGAGGAGCGGCACCGCACCCCGGTGTCGCAGCTGCTGCGCGAACCCCTCCTCGTACCGGAGTCGCTGACCGTGGACCGGCTGCTGGACCGGCTGTCCGGGAAGCAGACCATGGCCGTGGTCATCGACGAGTACGGCGGCACGGCCGGCGTGGCCACCCTGGAGGACATCGTCGAAGAGGTGGTCGGCGAGGTCCGCGACGAGCACGACCCGCACGAGACTCCCGACCTGGCCCCGGCCGGGGAGGACGGCTCCGGGCGCACCCTGTTCTCCGCGGACGGCTCCGCACGCACCGACCATCTCCAGCGGATCGGACTGCGCGTGCCGGACGGCCCGTACGAGACGCTGGCCGGTCTGATAGCGACCGAGCTGGGGCGGATCCCGCTGGTGGGCGACAGCCTGGAGCTCGACGGCTGGCGCCTGGACGTGGTGGACGCGAGCGGGCGGCGGGCCGCGCGGGTGCTGTTGCACGTGCCGGTCGAAGCGACCCCCGGTGATGGTGTGGAGGAGACCCGATGACCGCCGTCCAGTTGCTGATCGGCCTGGCGACCCTGGTCGTCAACGCCTTCTTCGTCGGCGCGGAATTCGCCATGATCTCCGTGCGGCGCAGCCAGATCGAGGCGCACGCCGAGCAGGGCGACCGCAGGGCGCGTGCCGTGCTGTGGGGCCTGGAGCACGTGTCGGCGCTCATGGCGGCGGCCCAGCTGGGCATCACCCTGTGCACCCTGGTGCTGGGTGTGGTGGCCGAGCCGGCCATCGCCCACCTGCTGACCCCGGCCTTCGATTTCTTCGGGGTGCCGTCCGGGCTGACCCACGCGATCTCCTTCGTGGTGGCGCTGGCCCTGGCCACGTACCTGCACATGCTCTTCGGCGAGATGCTCCCGAAGAACGTGGCGCTGGCCGAGCCGGTACGGACGGCGCTGCTGCTGGGGCCGCCGCTGGTGGCCCTCACCCGGGGGCTGAAGCCGGTGATCTTCGCCATCAACGCCTTCGCCAACACCCTGCTGCGCCTGCTGCGGGTGGAGGTCAAGGACGAGGTGGCGGCGACCTTCTCGGACGACGAGCTGGCCCGGATCGTCAAGGACTCCAGCGACGCGGGACTCATCGACGACCGCGCGAGCGAGCGGCTGCACGACGCCCTGGGACTGGGGCGGCGGCCGGTGACCGACGTGGTGCTGCCGGCGGACCGGGTGGTGCCGGCCCGTGAGGGCATCACACCGGCCGGCCTGGAGCGGCTGTCGGCCGAGTCCGGGTACTCCCGGTTCCCGATGATCGACGCGCAGGGCCGGATCCTGGGATACCTGCACGTCAAGGACGCGCTGGACGCGACGGAGCGGGACGAGCCCTTCCCCGTCACCGCGCTGCGGCCGATCGCGCAGGTCCGGGCGGAAACGCCGCTGGACGACGCGCTGACCGCGATGCGGCGCAGCCGTACGCACCTGGCGGCGGTGCTCGCGCCGGACGGGGTCATGACGGGTCTGGTCACGATGGAGGACGTGTTGCGGGAGCTGTTCGGCCGGCCGGCCGCGACGTAGCGGCCGGAGCCCGGTACGGGTGCGCGCGGTACCCCGGCCCCGCCTGCGGGGTGGGGGTACCGCGCGGTAGCATCGCTCCCGCCATGGAGATGAATGCGCGTTACACCAGTTTTGTCGCGGTCGGCGACTCCTTCACCGAGGGCATGTCGGACCTGCTGCCCGACGGCTCCTACCGGGGCTGGGCCGATCTGCTCGCCGACCGCCTCGCCGCCCGCGAGCCGGGCTTCCGCTACGCGAACCTCGCGGTCCGCGGCAAGCTGATCGGGCAGATCGCCGGGGAGCAGGCGCCCGCGGCCGCCGGCATGGGCGCCGACCTCGTGGCCCTGGTCGGCGGGCTGAACGACACCCTGCGCCCCAAAGTGGACATGGGCCGGGTGCGCGGGCACCTGGAAGAGGCCGTCGGCCTGCTGGCGCCCGCCTGCGGGACGCTGGTCCTGATGCGCTCGCCGGGCCGCAACGGACCCGTGATGGAACGTTTCCGCCCGCGCATGGAGGAACTCTTCGTCATCATCGAGGAGCTCGCCGCGCGACACGGCGCCCTCGTGGTCGACCTGTACGGGTCCTCCGCGCTCGGCGATCCGCGGATGTGGGACGTGGACCGGCTGCACCTGACGGCCGAAGGCCACCGCAGGGTCGCGGAGGCGGTCTGGCAGACGCTGGGCCTGCCGCTCGAGGCGGACTGGAACGCCGAACTGCCGCCCGCCGCCCCTCCCGGCTGGACGGCGCGCCGCTCACAGGACCTCAGCTTCGCCCGGCAGCACCTGCTCCCCTGGGTCGGCCGCCGCCTGACGGGCCGCTCCAGCGGGGACGGCCGGCCCGCGAAGCGCCCGGAACTGCTGCCGTACGGGGCTCCGGCGGGCGACCGGCTCGTATAGCCGGCGGGGCCGGGGCGCACCACCGCCCGCTCCCGCCGGCCCCCGTCACCCCCTGCCTGCTCTCGTAGCAAGGCACAATCCCGGCCGGGTCCCCTACCTGCGTAAACGCACAGCCGCGGCCCAAGTAGAATCCCTCCACGTGACTGCCAAGCCCCGCATCCCCAATGTCCTGGCCGGCCGCTACGCCTCCGCGGAGCTCGCCGTCCTGTGGTCCCCCGAGTACAAGGTGACGCTGGAGCGGCGGCTGTGGCTCGCCGTGCTCCGCGCCCAGAAGGATCTCGGCATCGAGGTCCCCGACGAGGCCCTCGCCGACTACGAGCGCGTGCTGGAGACCGTCGACCTCGCCTCCATCGCCGAGCGCGAGAAGATCACCCGGCACGACGTGAAGGCCCGCATCGAGGAGTTCAACGCCCTCGCCGGACACGAGCACGTCCACAAGGGCATGACGTCCCGCGACCTCACCGAGAACGTCGAGCAGCTCCAGATCCGGCTCTCGCTGGAACTGGCGCGGGACCGCACGGTCGCCGTCCTCGCCCGCCTCGGCAAGCTGGCCGGTGAGCACGCCGAGCTGGTCATGGCCGGCCGCTCCCACAACGTCGCCGCTCAGGCGACCACCCTGGGCAAGCGCTTCGCCACCGCCGCCGACGAGCTGCTGGTCGCGTACGGCCGCCTGGACGACCTCCTCACCCGCTACCCGCTCCGCGGCATCAAGGGCCCGGTCGGCACCGCGCAGGACATGCTCGACCTGCTGGGCGGCGACGCCGCGAAGCTGGCCGACCTGGAGCAGCGGATCGCGGCCCACCTCGGCTTCGGCCAGGCCTTCACCTCGGTCGGCCAGGTCTACCCGCGCTCGCTCGACTACGACGTGGTCACCGCCCTGGTGCAGCTGGCCGCCGCCCCCTCCTCGATCGCCAAGACGATCCGTCTGATGGCCGGCCACGAGCTGGTGACCGAGGGCTTCAAGCCGGGCCAGGTCGGCTCCTCCGCGATGCCGCACAAGATGAACACCCGCTCCTGCGAGCGCGTGAACGGCCTGATGGTCATCCTGCGCGGCTACGCGTCGATGACCGGCGAGCTGGCCGGCGACCAGTGGAACGAGGGCGACGTCTCCTGCTCCGTGGTCCGCCGGGTCGCCCTGCCCGACGCGTTCTTCGCTCTCGACGGCCTGATGGAGACCTTCCTGACGGTCCTCGACGAGTTCGGCGCCTTCCCCGCCGTCGTGGCCCGCGAACTGGACCGCTACCTCCCGTTCCTCGCGACCACCAAGGTCCTGATGGGCGCCGTGCGGGCCGGGGTCGGCCGCGAGTCCGCCCACGAGGTCATCAAGGAGCACGCAGTGGCCTCCGCCCTCGCCATGCGCGAGCAGGGTGCCGAGCGCAACGAGCTGCTGGACAAGCTGGCCGCCGACGAGCGCATGCCGCTGGACCGGGCCCAGCTGGACGCCCTGATGGCCGACAAGCTGTCCTTCACCGGTGCGGCGGGCGACCAGGTCGCAGCGGTCCTCTCCCGCATCGAGAAGATCACCAAGGAGCACCCCGAGGCCGCGGGCTACGCCCCCGGGTCGATCCTCTGACTCCCGACGAGCTGAACGCCGCCCGCAACCGCGTCCTCCCGGACGTGGTCGCGGGCGGTCTTCGTGTCCTCTTCTGCGGCATCAACCCGGGCCTCCTCTCCGCGGCGACGGGCCACCACTTCGCCCGCCCGGGCAACCGCTTCTGGCCGGTCCTCCACAAGTCGGGCTTCACCCCGCGCCTCCTCTCGCCCGCCGAGCAGGAGGAGTTGCTGACCTACCGCCTCGGCATCACGAACGTCGTGGCCCGTGCCACGGCCCGCGCCGACGAGCTGAGCGCCGAGGAGTTCCGCGAGGGAGGCCGCCTCCTGACGGCCAAGGTGGAGCTCCTGCGCCCCCAGTGGCTGGCCGTGGTCGGGGTCACCGCCTACCGCACCGCCTTCGGCGAGCGAAAGGCCCAGATCGGCCCGCAGGACCGCACCATCGGCACCACCCGCGTCTGGGCCCTGCCCAACCCCAGCGGCCTCAACGCCCACTGGACGGCCGCCTCCATGGCCCAGGAGTACGCCCGCCTCCGCGCGGCCGCCGAACACCCCGGCCCTGCCGACGCCGACGCCTAGACCCCCGTCCCGGCCTCCGGGGATGATCATCAAGCCGATAGAGCTCGTGATGATTCGACTGTGACGGGGGCCTCGTCGACCGGCGAGCCCGCTCCGGACCTCTTCCTGTACGCCGCGCAGCGGATGGGTGTGGATCCCGCCGCCTGCGCGGTCGTCGAGGACGGCCGTCCCGGCGTCCAGGCGGCCCGCGCCGCCGGAATGCGGGCCCTCGGCTACGCCGGTGGTCTGACCGCAGCCCATCAGCTCGAAGGCCCGGGAACCGTCGTCTTCGACGACATGCGCCAACTGCCCGCGCTCCTCACGGGCCGCTGACCCGCCGGCCGATCCCGCCGGGGCTGCGCGGCCTGCCCGTCTGCCCGCCGGCCGGAACGGACCGGCTCGGCTCGGCGGGGAGTTCGTCCACCCCGCCGAGCCGGTCGGTCGAGCCGATCCGCCGAGCCGCTCCGGCGTCAGGCGTCCCGCCGCCGGACCGCCAGCCAGCCGCCGCCCACCGCGACCAGCGCCCACAGGACCATGACCCCGAACCCGGCCCAGGGGGCGAGGCCCACCGAGGTGTCCAGCCGCATCGTCATCTGGCCCGCACGGTCAGGCAGGTACTGGGCTACGCCCCCGGCGTGCGCCGCGAGTACGAACGACACGATCAGCGTGAAGGGTATGAGAAGGCACAGGACGGCCGAAGCGCTGCGCAGCACCGCCGTCAGTCCGGCCGACAACAGGGCCATCATCGCGAGGTAGGCGCCGCAGCCGAAGACGGCACGGTAGGTGCCGGGGCTGCCGAGCTCCAGGGTGTAGGGGCCCATGAACGCCTGTCCGCCGAGGAAGGTCGCCAGTGCGGTGAGCTGTCCCACCACGAAGGCCAGCCCGCCGATCACGGCCATCTTCGAGAGGTAGAGCCGCGCTCTGTTCGGTACCGCCGCGAGTGACGTGCGCAGGGCGCCGTTGTGGAATTCGGACGACAGGGCGGTCGCACCGAAGGCGAAGGCGGCGACCTGGCCGAAGTTGAGGCTGTAGAAGGCCGCGAGGAGCGGGTCGTCCCCCATGCTGCCGGCCTCTGCGTCGCCGATGAGCGAGGCCGTCAGTACCTGGATGCCCACCGTGGCGACGAAGACGGCTATCAGCGCCCCGAAGGTGCCGCGCAGGGACTGTATCTTGATCCATTCCGAGTGCAGGACGGGGACGGTGGGCAGAGCGATGCTCATGGGGAGGCCTCCTGGGAAGGGACGGGGCAGCGGGTGGCGGCGAACTGGGCGCTGGCCGCGGTGAGATCGAGGTAGGCCTGCTCCAGCGAGGCCCGCTCGTCGATCAGTTCCAGCATCGGGATGCCTTCGCGGGCGGCGATGACACCGAGCTGCTCGGCCTGCATGCCGTCCACGGTCCACCGCCCGCCCTCGGCGGTGACCAGTTCGAAGTCGTCCCGGGCCAGGGCGGCCCGGAGCCGGACGGGGTCCGTCGTGCGCAGCCGCACCCTCGGGGTACTGCGGGAGTCGATGAACTCCTCTATGGAGGTGTCGGCCAGCAGCCTGCCCTGCCCGAGCACGACCAGGTGGTCGACGAGGGCCGCGGTCTCGGTCATCAGGTGGCTGGAGACGAGGACCGTACGTCCCTCGGCGGCGAGGCCGCGCATGAGCTCGCGGATCCAGATGATGCCCTCGGGGTCGAGGCCGTTGGTGGGCTCGTCCAGGAGCAGCACTTCGGGGTCTCCGAGCAGCGCGGCCGCTATGCCGAGGCGCTGACGCATGCCCAGGGAGAAGGTCTTGATCCGCCGCTTGGCCGCCGGGGCGATTCCGGACTGCTCCAGGACCGCCTCCACCCGGCTCATCGGGATCCGGTTGGCGGCGGCGAGGAAGCGCAGGTGGTCCCGGGCCGTGCGGCCGCCGTGCGCCGACTGCGCGTCCAGCAGGGCCCCGACCTGGTGGAGGGGGTCGGGGAGTTCGGCGTACCGCCGGCCGCCGATGGTGGCCGTCCCGGAGGTGATCCGGTCCAGGCCGAGCAGCAGCCTCATCGTGGTCGACTTCCCGGCCCCGTTGGGCCCGAGGAAGCCGGTGACACGACCGGGCATGACATCGAAGGTGAGGTGGTCCACGGCCCGGGTGCGGCCGAACTCCTTGGTCAGTTCTCGGATCTCGATGCTGTTCATGTCTCAAGGTTCGCCGCCGGCCCCACCCTCCTTCCTCCCCCATGCGAGGGTTCCTTCTCCCCCACGTGGGGGAGGAGCCGCACCGCCCCCAGCTGCAACGATGAGGAGATGCACCGATTGTTCCGCGCCGCGCTGCGCCCCGTGACCTACTCGCGCTGGGTGCATCTGTGCGTGCCCATGCTGATGTTGGCCGTCTGGATGTTCATAGAGCCCGCTGCTCCGTGGGTACCCCTCGTCCTCGTCATACCGCTGGGCCTGCTGCCCTGGATGCGGGTGGCGGAAGGGCTCCAGGCGCAGTTCCTCCTCGCCCCCTCCGAGCGCGGTGCCCGCGGCGCGCGGGAGGAGCCCGGGGAGCACAGCTTCAGCACCGTGGGGTCCCAGACCTGGAGCGACCGCTGGCGGACCTTGCTGTGGCTGGAGATACGGCTCGTCGTCTCCCTGGCCGCGATGATGGCCACGGTGTGGCTGCCGATGCTGACGGTCCAGCTGGTCACGGCCGGACTCGGCGGCAGGGTCACCCAGGAGAACGTGATACCCGCCGGATTCCCGGTCTGGGCCGCGTGGGCGCTGGCTCCGCTGCCGCCGGTCCTCCTGATCGTCGTCGTGGTCCTGCTCGGCGACATGATCACGGCCGTCGCCCGCCGGCTGCTGGGCCCCTCGGCCGCGGAGCGGGTCACCGCCCTGGAGGCGCGGACCGAGCAGCTCTTGGAGCGCACCCGCATCGCGCGGGAGCTGCACGACTCCATCGGCCACGCCCTGACCGTGGCCGTCGTCCAGGCGGGCGCCGCGCGGGCGGCCGGAGATCCGGAGTTCACCGACCGCGCGCTGACCGCGATCGAGGAGACGGGCCGGGCCGCGCTGGAGGACCTGGACCGGGTGCTGCGCGTCCTGCGCGAGTCCGGTCAGCGGCCGTCCCAGCGGCCGACCCTGGTGGAGGCCGACCGGCTGTTCGAGTCCGCGCGCGCCTCCGGCGCCACCGTCGACGCGCAACTGATCGGCCCCCTGGACCAGTTGCCCGACCCGGTGAGCCAGGAGGGGTACCGGATCCTGCAGGAGGCGCTCACCAATGTGCTGCGGCACTGCGGCCCCGTACCGGTGAAGGTGCGGATCGGCATGGTCGCCGACCGGCTGGACCTGGAGGTGACCAATCCGCTGCCGGACCGGCCTTCCGTCATCACCGGTGGCGGCACCGGACTGCGCGGGATGCGGGAGCGGGCAGCCCTGCTCGGCGGAACCACCGAGACCGGTCCGTACGAGGGCGGTTGGCGGGTGCGTACGCGGCTGCCGCTGGAGCGAATACGCTGACCGGATGCCGGTTACCGTACTGCTCGTCGATGACGAACCCCTGGTGCGCGCGGGTCTGCGCGCCGTCCTTGACGCCCAGCCCGACATCGAGGTGATCGGAGAGGCCGCCGACGGAGCCGCGGTGGTCCCGCTCGTACGGCAACTGCGCCCCGATGTGGTGGCGATGGACGTGCGGATGCCGCTGCTCGACGGGATCGAGGCGACCCGGGCGGTCCTTCGGAGCGTGGACTCGCCTCCGAAGATCCTCGTGGTCACCACCTTCGAGAACGACGAGTACGTCTACCAGGCGCTGCGGGCCGGCGCGGACGGGTTCCTGCTGAAGCGGGCCCGTCCGTCGGAGATCGTTCACGCGGTCCGGCTGGTGGCGGAGGGAGAGACCCTGCTCTTTCCCTCGGCGGTCCGCGCGCTGGCCGCCGAGTACGGCAACCGGCAGGCACGGACGGTACTGGAGCGGGCGGCGCTGACCGAGCGCGAGGAGGCCGTGCTCCGGCTGATGGCGAAGGGGCTGACCAACATCGAGATCGCCCGCGAGCTGATCGTGGGCACGGAGACGGTGAAGTCCCACGTCAGCGCGATCCTGGCGAAGCTGGGGGCGCGGGACCGGACCCAGGCCGTGATCACCGCGTACGAGTCAGGCTTCGTCGCTCCCGCCTGACCGGCCCACCAGGGGAAGGGCGGATTCCGGCCGATGGGGGGCCGCTTCTCGCCGCCGCGGCCGGTGCGCAGTACGATCCGGCTGACATGCTCGCTCGCTGGGAGGACACACGTTGGGGCAGCTGACCGGCGGGGACCCCTCTCTGCTGCGGCGGATCAACTCCGCCGTGGTGCTGCGGGCCCTGCGTGCGGCCGAATCGCCGACGCTCACTGACCTCACCCGGGTCACCGGCCTCTCGCGGCCCACCGTCGAGGGGGTCGTCGAAGGGCTCATCGGGACGGGCCTGGTCGTCGAGGCGGACGCGGAGGAGGGCGCCCGGCGCCAGGGGCGCCCGGCCAGACGGTTCCGCTTCCGCGCGGAGGCGGGGCACCTGCTCGGCGTGGAGATCGGCGCGCACCGGATCGCGGTGCTGCTGTCCGGGCTGGACGGCCGGGTGATCGGCGCCGGCACCAAGGATGTCGCGGAGACGGCCTCCGCCGACGAACGGCTCGAACGGGTCCGCGGTGCGGTGGCCGACCTGCTGCGCCGCGCCGGGGTACCCCGGGACTCGCTGCGGGCGGTCGGCGTGGGCAGCCCCGGGATCGTGGAGGCCGACGGCACCGTCCGCCTCGGCACGGCCCTGCCCGGCTGGACCGGGCTACCGCTCGGGGAACGGCTCCGGCGCTCGTTCCGCTGCCCGGTGCAGGTGGAGAACGACGCCAACGCCGCGGCGGTCGCCGAGCACTGGAAGGGCGCCGCGACCGACACGGACGACATGGTCTTCGTGATGGCCGGGCTCAGCCCCGGAGCGGGCTCCCTGATCGGGGGCCGGCTGCACCGCGGGTTCGGCGGGGCGGCGGGGGAGATCGGCGCACTGCACCTGCTGGGGCGCGAGGCCACGCCCGAGAAGCTGCTGTCGACGACCGGCGAACCGCTGCACCCCCTGGACGAGCGGGCGGTCGCGGAGGTCTTCGCGATGGCCAGGCGCGGGGACGTGGGCGCGGTGGCGGCGGTGGAGCGGTTCATCCAGCGGCTGGTCCACGACGTGGCCGCGCTGGTCCTGGCCATGGATCCGGAGCTGGTCGTGGTCGGCGGCTGGGCCGCCGGGCTGGACGGCGTACTGGATCCCCTGCGCCGGGAGCTGGAGCGGTACTGCCTGCGGCCGCCGCGCGTGGCACTGTCCCTGCTGGGCGAGGCGGCGGTGGCCACCGGAGCGCTGCGGCTGGCGCTGGACCACGTGGAGGAAGAACTGTTCGCGGTGGAGAAGACGGTCACCGCGCGGCGCCGCTGATCCCCTCCGGGGTCGGTACGGACACCGGGGTCCGCCGCCGCTGATCCCCCGGGGGCCCGGTACCGACAGCTCCGCACCGCCGGCGCCGCGGCTGCGGATCCGCGCACGCGCTGCCGCTCAGGGCCCGGGCGCCGGTCGAGCCTGCGGGGCGGCGTCGGCGGGTCCCTGCGGGGCGGCGTCGGCGAGTCCCTGCGGGGCGGAGTCCCCTACCCGCCCTTCCACCGTTCCCCGGGCGCTGCCCGGACCCCGGCCCTCAAACGCCGGACGGGCTGGAGGGGTACCGGGCTGCGCCCGACCACCCTGGGGCTCCGCCCCGGACCCGGGTCTCAAACGCCGGACGGCTGACGGGCCCCGGGGCTCCGCCGCCCCGGGGCTCCGCCGCCCCGGGGCCCGTCAGCCGGTGGTCAGGACGCGACCCGCGTGTCGTGCGTGATCTGTACGTCGCCCGAGTCGCCGAAGGTCAGCCGGCAGGTGTCCGCCCGGTAGGTGGCCACCGAGACGGCCGCCGTGCCCGCCGCCGTGAAGTAGCGGGTGGTGACCAGCAGGACCGGGGCCCCGGGCAGCCGGTCCAGTTCCTTGGCGTCGTCGGCGCGGGCGGAGCCGAGCTCCACCGAGCGGTCCTGTCCGTCGAGGGCCAGCTTCTGCAGCTCGCGCATGACGGCGCGGGCGCGGGCCGGACCGGCCGGGGCGTCGATCGCGGAGAGGCCCTGCACCGAGGAGGCGGGCACGTACAGCAGCTCGGCCGCGAGGACCTGGCCCTGCTCGACGCGGCTGCGGCGCACCGCGAGCACCAGTTCGCCGGGGGCCGTTCCGAGGAGCTTCAGGACGCCGGCGGGCACGACGGCCTCCGCCGCGTCGACCGGCTCCCACCCGTCAACGCTCTCGCCGGGCCAGCTGTGCTGGGCCCCGCCGACGTCGACGCCCACGCGCGGCGGGGCGACGGTGGTGCCGACGCCTCGGCGGCGCTGGAGGCGGCCTTCGAGTTCGAGCTGCTCCAGGGCCTGGCGCAGGGTCGCCCGGGCGACGCCGAAGCGGGCGGCGAGCTCGCGCTCGTTCGGCAGGATCTCGCCCACGGCGAAGTCCTGGTCGAGCGCCTCACTGAGGACGGTCTTGAGGTGCAAGTACTTCGGCTCCGGCACCGATTCGAGCTGCATGGTCCCCACCCTGACTCCTCCTGCAATCGCCGCACTCGCCGTGTTCCAGCGTGAGTTCCGCGCCTTTGTTTATTAAAGGTTCCTGCACTATGCCTGCGACGATAGGACGGCGCACCCCCTTGGTCAAGACCAATGCTCGCCCCTTTACCGGGCAGATCGGGCATATGCATCAAGCTGTTCACGGGATGTTCGCGAGCACCTCGAAAGACGAACTCCCGGGCCCCGGGGGCTACCGGGCGGTAACCGGCCGAGAGACACTACTGACAAGCCGTCTCACACGGCCGCCGAAGCCGCCCGACCCCGACGAGGAGCAGCATGACCGCCACGGTCTCCTTCACGATCGATTCGCCGCTGGGCCCCCGCACCATCACCGCCGCTTACGAGCGCAAGGGCGCGGGCGAGCCGCTCCTGCTGCTCCACGGCATCGGCCACCACCTCCAGGCCTGGCACCCGGTGACCGACATCCTGGCCGCCGAGTACGACGTGATCGCCGTCGACCTGCCCGGCTTCGGCGTCTCGGAGCCGCTGCCGCACGGGGTTCCGTACGATCTGGACACCGTCGCCTCGGCGCTGAACGCGCTCTGCGCGGCGCTCGGCATGGAGCGGCCGCACATCGCGGGCAACTCCCTCGGCGGACTGCTCGCCCTGGAGATGGGGCGCGCCGGCCTGGCACGCTCGGTCACCGCCCTCTCCCCCGCCGGGTTCTGGTCGGAGGGCGAACGCCGCTACGCCTTCACCGCGCTGCGCGCGATGCGCGCCGGAGCCGGCGCGCTGCCCCTCTCCGCCGTGGAGAGGCTCGCCCGGAGCTCCGCCGGACGCGCCGCACTGACCGGCAGCATCTACGCGCGCCCGGGACGGCGTTCGCCCGGCTCCGTGGTCGCCGAGACCGTCGCCCTGCGCGAGGCCACCGGTTTCGAGCAGACCCTGGCCGCGGGCGGCTCCGTACGGTTCACCGCGGACCTGCCCGGCCTGCCCGTCACCATCGCCTGGGGCAGTCGCGACCGGCTGCTCCTGCGCCGCCAGGGCGTCCGCGCGAAGCACACCATCCCCGGCGCGCGCCTCGTCACGCTCCCCGGCTGCGGCCACGTCCCCATGAACGACGACCCGGCCCTGGTCGCCCGCGTCATCCTGGACACAACCAAGCTCGCCCGGTGAGGTGCTGACCAGCCGTCAGCCACGCGCATCAGTGTTCACGCATGGTTCGCGTGCGCGACGCGGGCGGTCCGGTGTGCGGCCGGTGTACGGCAGCACACTGGTCCGGCCCGTCCCCGCCGGCCTCTGGAGACGCACCGATGGCACCTCTGCCGTACACCCGACGCTCCCTGCTCGGCGGTTCCCTCGCCGTTCCCGTGGGTCTCGCCCTGTCCAGCGCCCTCACGGGCGCCCTGACCACTCCCGCCCACGCGGCGGTGCCCGCCTTCGTCCGCTCGGACCGCCCGAACGCCTTCTGGGGCGTTCAGTCCGGCGAGATCACCGCCCACTCCGCCACCGTCTGGACGCGTTCCGACCGCCCCGCGCGGATGTACGTCGAGACCTCCCCCAGCGAGTCGTTCCGCTACGCCGTGCGCCGCCACCGCGGCCCGCTGCTCGGCCCGGACACCGACTTCACGGGCACCACCACGCTGCGCGAGCTCCCGCCCGGCCGGCAGATCCACTACCGGGTGACCCTCGCCGACCCCGACGACCCGCGCCGCAGCGGCGAGCCGGTCCACGGCACCTTCCGGACCACCCCCGCCTCCCGCCGCCGCGACGTGCGCTTCCTGTGGTCCGGGGACCTCGCCGGCCAGGGATGGGGCATCAACCCGGAGCTCGGCGGCTACCGCGTCTTCGACGAAATGCGGCTGCGGGACCCCGACTTCTTCCTGTTCAGCGGCGACACCATCTACGCCGACGGCCCGATCCAGGCCTCCGTACCGCTGCGCGACGGAACCCTGTGGCACAACGTGACCACCGAGGAGAAGGCGAAGGTCGCCGAAACCCTCGCCGAGTACCGGGGCAACTTCCGCTACAACCTGCTCGACCGCAACCTGCGCGATTTCAACGCCCAGGTGCCGGTCCTCGCCCAGTGGGACGACCACGAGGTGCGCAACAACTGGTACCCGGGCCAGATCCTCGACGACCCCCGCTACACCGTGAAGGACGTCGACACCCTCGCCGGCCGGGCCCGCCGGGCCTTCGGCGAGTACTTCCCGGTCACCGACCTGCGCGGCGGCCGCGCCGAGGGCCGGATGTACCGCGTCATGCGCTACGGCCCGCTGCTCGACGTGTTCGTCCTCGACATGCGCACCTACCGCGACGCGAACTCCCCCGGCCGCCAGACCGACGACCCCGTCGGCATCCTCGGTCCCGAGCAGCTGGCCTGGATCAAGCGCGAGCTGTCGCGTTCCCGCGCCACGTGGAAGGTCATCGCCGCCGACATGCCGCTGGGCATCGTGGTGACCGACGGGGCCGCGAACTTCGAGGCCGTCGCCCAGGGCGACCCCGGCGCGCCGCTCGGGCGGGAGCTGCAGATCGCCGAGCTGCTGCGCCACATCAAGCACCAGCGCATCACCGGCACCCTCTGGCTCACCGCCGACGTCCACTACACGGCCGCGAACCACTACGCGCCCGAGCGGGCCGCCTTCAGCGACTTCGCCCCCTTCTGGGAGTTCGTGTCCGGCCCCATCGGCGCGGGCGGGTTCCCGGCCGGCCGGCTGGACGCCACCTTCGGCCCGGAGATGGTCTACGTCCAGTCCGCGCCCTTCGCCAACATGTCCCCGTCCGAGAACCCCCCGTACTACGGGGAGGTCGAGATCGACGGGGAGTGCGGCGAGCTGACGGTCCGGCTGCGCCGCCAGGGAGGCGGCGTACTCTTCACGCGGACCCTGCAGCCCGGACGGGTGGGTCAGTAGGGTCCGGAATCTGAAATCAGCCGGAAAACAGGGCGAAATCGGCCAGACTGATCCTTAACCAGTCGGTCACAGATCGTTCGTGATCACGCAACACCCCTGCGTCACAGTGGTCTGCATGACTGAGCGTATTCCTGCCCCTGCCCAGCGTCCCCACCGCCACCACTGGCGCCGCGACGTCGTCGAACTCGCCGCTCTCTTCTGCGCCGTCGCGGTCGCCGACGCCATCGCCAATCTCGTCGTGCACGGCCCCCGCGGCCCGGTCCTGCTCGTCGCCTCGGCCGTCGCGCTCCTGGTCACGGCGGCGTTCCACACCTGGTGGGCACGCCGCCACAGCCATGCGCCGCCGCCCGCGGACACCGGCCTCCCGGACCCGGCCACGGGTACCGGGACGGTCGCGGGCGCCGTCGACGTCGCCTTCGCGGAGACGGACCGCACGGCCGCCGGTACGACGGACAAGACCGCCACGGACGGCGCGCTGGCCTCCGCCCTGTGGCGGATGCGGACGACCGTGCGCGACGAACCCGGCAGCCTCGCCGCGCTCTGCACCGCACTCGCCGGCCGCGGGGTCGACATCCTGACCCTGCAGACGCACCCCCTGCCCGAGGGCGGCACGGTGGACGAGTTCCTCCTGCGCGCCCCGCAGCAACTCCCCTCCGCCGACCTCACCCGGGCCATCGCCGGCGCCGGCGGCCACAGCACCTGGATCGAGCGCGCCGACGCCCACGACCTGGTCGACACCCCGACCCGGGTCCTGGGACTGGCCACCCGCACCGCTCTGGACGCCGCCGAGCTGCCGCTCGCCCTGCGCCAGCTGCTCGGCCGCTGCACCATCCACTCGATCCCGGCGACCACCCTCTCCGGGCGTCCCAACGCCGGCGCCGACGCGCCGGTCGAAGGCGTCCTGGAGGCCACGGTCATGCGGCTGCGCGACCCGTCCGGCGGTGCGATCACCATCGAGCGGCCGTACCTGCCCTTCACCCCGACCGAGTTCGCGCGCGCCCGCGCCCTCGTCGAGCTGGACGCCCGGCTCGGGCCGCGGGTCCCGCGCAGCCGGGACGTACTGACCCTCCCCGAGGGCAACGAGATCACCGTGCGCCGCGCCGACGGCTCCGACCTGCCCGCGGCCCGCGCCATGCACGACCGCTGCTCGGAACGCACCCTCGGCCTGCGCTACCACGGCCCCGTCGCCGACGCCGACCGCTACCTCGGCCACCTGCTGAGCCCGCGCTTCGGCCGCACCCTCGCCGCGACCACCGCCTCCGGCAAGCTCGTCGCCCTCGGCCACCTGCTCTGGGACGGCGACGAGACCGAGGTGGCGCTGCTCATCGAGGACGACTGGCAGCGCCGCGGCATCGGCTCCGAGCTGCTGGGGCGGCTCATCGGGATGGCCGTCGAGGCCGGGTGCGACAGCGTGTACGCCGTCACCCAGGCCCACAACACCGGCATGGTCGCCGCCATGCGCGGTCTCGGCCTCCCCCTGGACTACCAGATCGAGGAGGGCACCCTGGTGATCACGGCCCGGCTCGACGCCACCCCGGTCAGCTCCCGGCTGCCGTACGAGCTCCCGGGCGAATCCCGCGGCCTGCCCCGCGGCCGGCAGTGACCGAGACGGCCTAGACCCCGGCGCCGACCGCCGCGCCGACGCCCGCCCCCTCCCGGGCCGTCGCCCGAGCCTCCTCACGAGCCCCCTCCCGAGCCATCGCCCGGTCCAGCGCCTGGTCCAGATCGGCCCACAGGTCGTCCACGTCCTCCAGCCCGACCGACATGCGCAGCAGCCGGTCGCTCACGCCCGAGGCGTGGCGGTCCCCCTCGGCCACGATGCGGTGGCTGATGGAGGCCGGGTGCTGGATGAGGGTGTCGACACTGCCCAGGCTGACCGCCGGGGTGATCAACCGTACGGAGGCGATCACCTCGTGCGGGTCGCCGGCCGTCTCGAAGGCCACCATGGCTCCGCCGATCTTCGGGTAGTGCACGCGCAGCACCCGAGGGTCGGCAGCGAGCCGCCCGGCGAGCTCCGCGGCGCTCGCGGAGGCCGCCCGGACCCGTACGGGGAGCGTCGAGAGCCCTCGTAGCAGCAGATAGGCGGCCAGCGGGTGCAGGACTCCGCCGGTGGCGAACCGCACCTGGCGCAGCTGCCGGGCGAACTCCTCGTCGCAGGCGACGACCCCGCCGAGCACGTCCCCGTGGCCGCCGAGGTACTTGGTGGCGCTGTGCAGCACCAGCCGGGCCCCGCTCTCGGCCGGGCGCTGCAGGACGGGCGTCGCGAAGGTGTTGTCGACCAGCAGCGGCACCTCCCCGCAGGCCTCGGCGGCGGCGCGCAGATCGATCTCCGCGAGCGTCGGATTGGCGGGCGACTCGATCATGACGAGACCGGTGTCGGGCCGGATGGCGTCGGCGATGCCCTCCGGGTCCACCCAGGTCACGGTGGATCCCAGCAGGCCGCTGCTCAGCAGGTGGTCACTGCACCCGTACAACGGCCGTACGGCGACCACGTGACGCAGCTCCTTCATCCCCCGCACCAGCAGGCACGCCGACAACGCGGCCATCCCGCTCGCGAAGGCGACGGCGCTCTCGGTGCCTTCGAGCCGGGCCAGGGCCGTCTCGAACCGGGCGGTGGTCGGATTGTCCAGCCGGGCGTAGACCGGCGGGCCCTCGGGCCGGGCTCCCGTCGTGGCGAACGCGTCGATGCGGGCGGCCTCCGCCCGGCTGTCGTACGACGGGTAGGTCGTCGACAGATCGAGCGGAGGCGCGTGCAGTCCGAGCCCGGCGAGGTCCTCGCGTCCGGCATGAACCGCTTCTGTGGCCAGTGACCGTCGTACGGTCGGGGCGTTCGTCTCCATGCGCCGTACTGTGCGCAGCGCGACGGCTCCGGCGGGAAATCTCCGTGCTACGTTCGGTCAATGTCCGAATCCGTCGCTCTGGACCCGGTCGATCTGCAGATTCTGCGCCTCCTGCAGAACGACGCCCGGACCACGTACCGCGATCTCGCCGCCGAGGTCGGGATCGCCGCGTCCACCTGTCTGGACCGGGTGGCCCGGATGCGCCGCTCCGGAATCATCCTCGGCAACCGGCTCCGGCTCGATCCGGCCAAACTCGGGCGCGGGCTGGAGGCGCTGCTCCTCGTGCAGGTGCGCCCGCACCGGCGCGAGCTGATCGGTCCCTTCGTCGAGCGCGTGCGCTCGCTGCCGGCGTCGCGGGCCGTCTTCCATCTGACGGGCCCGGACGACTACCTCGTCCACGTGGCCGTTTCCGATCCCGGCGAACTCCAGCGACTGGTCCTCGACGAGTTCACCTCGCGCCGCGAAGTGGCCCGGGTGGAGACCAGACTGATCTTCCAGGAATGGGACTGCGGGCCGCTGCTGCCCCCTACGGCAGCGGGCTGATGACCTTCCTGTCAGCAGGCTGAAGATCTTCCTGTCAGCAGGCTGAAGATCTTTGGTGATGACGCGGGCCCTTCCCGCATACGAAGATGTCCACATGTCAGACACCATCACCAGTGACAGCATCGCGCGGCTGCCCCGTCAGATCGCCGATGCCTACGTCGACGACCTCATCGCCCTCGACCCGATCACGGGCACCTATCTCGGTGTCGCCGCGAGCTCCGGCAAGCTCCCGGACCTCTCCCCGGCCGGCCAGGCGGCGACCGCCGAGCTCTGCCGCACCACCCTCGCCAAGCTCGACGCCGCCGAGCTGCTGCCGGGCGCCGACAGCGAGATCGAGCGCCGCTGCGCCCGGCTGCTGCGCGAGCGGCTCAACGCCGAACTCGCCGTCCTCGAAGCCGACGAGGCCCTGCGCACGGTCAGCAACATCCACTCCCCCGCGCACTCGGTCCGCGAGATCTTCTCCCTGACCCCGGCCGAGACCGACGAGGACTGGGCCGCGATCGCCGAACGGCTGCGCGCCGTACCGGCCGCGTACGCGGGCTACCGCGAGTCCCTCGCGCTCGGCCTGGACCGCGGCCTGTTCGGGAGCCCGCGCCCCACCGCCACCTTCATCGAGCAGCTCACCGCGTGGGCGGGCGAGGGCGAGGGCTCCGAGAGCGAGGGCAAGGACGGCTACTTCGCGGAGTTCGCCGCCACCGGCCCCCAGGCGCTGCGCGCCGAGCTCGACGAGGCAGCCGCCGGCGCGACCGCCGCCGTCGTGGAACTCCGCGACTGGATGCGGGACGTGTACGCCCCCGCGGTCGAGGGGAAGCCCGACCCGGTGGGCCGCGAGCGCTACGCCCTCTGGTCGCGCTACTTCAACGGCGCCGACCTGGACCTGGACGAGGCGTACGCCTACGGCTGGTCGGAGTACCACCGGCTGCTGGCGGAGATGAAGACCGAAGCCGCCAAGATCCTCCCGGGCGCCGGTCCGTGGGAGGCCCTCAAGCACCTCGACGAGCACGGCACCCACATCGAGGGCGTGGACGAGGTCCAGGCCTGGCTGCAGGGCCTGATGGACGAGGCCATCGAGAACCTCGACGGCACCCACTTCGAACTCGCCGAGCGGGTCAAGCGCGTGGAGTCGCGGATCGCCCCGCCGGGCGGCGCCGCGGCCCCCTACTACACGAGCCCCTCGGAGGACTTCTCCCGTCCGGGGCGCACCTGGCTGCCGACGATGGGCGAGACCCGCTTCCCCGTCTACGACCTGGTGTCCACCTGGTACCACGAGGGCGTTCCGGGCCACCACCTCCAGCTGGCGCAGTGGGCGCACGTGGCGGACCAGCTCTCCCGCTACCAGGCCAGCATCGGTCTCGTCAGCGCCAACTGCGAGGGCTGGGCGCTGTACGCGGAGCGGCTGATGGACGAGCTGGGCTACCTCAAGGACGCCGAGCAGCGCCTCGGGTACTTGGACGCCCAGATGATGCGCGCCGCGCGCGTCATCGTGGACATCGGCATGCACCTGGGTCTGGAGATCCCGGCGGATTCGCCGTTCCACCCGGGCGAGCGCTGGACGGTGGACCTGGCGCAGGAGTTCTTCGGCCTGCACAGCGGCCGTCCGGGCGACTTCGTCGAGAGCGAGCTGACCCGCTACCTGTCGATGCCGGGGCAGGCGATCGGCTACAAGCTGGGCGAGCGCGCCTGGCTGCAGGGCCGTGACAACGCGCGCGCCGCGCACGGTGATTCCTTCGACCTGAAGACCTGGCACATGGCGGCCCTGTCCCAGGGTTCGCTGGGCCTGGACGACCTGGTGGACGAGCTCTCCAAGCTCTGACCGGCAGGATCCCCTGACGCACGGACGGGCCGGCTCCACGAGGGAGCCGGCCCCTCCGTCCATGCGGGGGGGTGTGGCCGGTCGTGGCAGGTCAGCCCGGCGCGCCCGCCGTGCGGTGCCGCACCACCGAACCTCCGCGCTGCTTCACGATCTCCAACTGGGCCTGCACCCGGGTCCGCAGGTCGGCGACGTGACTCACGATGCCGACGCTGCGGTCGCGTTCGCGCAGCGAGTCCAGGACGTCGAGCACCTCGTCCAGCGCCTGGTCGTCGAGGCTGCCGAAACCCTCGTCGATGAAGAGGGTGTCGAGCCGCATGCCGCCCGCCTCGTCGGTGACCACGTCGGCCAGGCCCAGCGCGAGGGCGAGCGAGGCGAAGAATGTCTCGCCGCCGGAGAGCGTGGCGGTGTCCCGCTCGCTGCCGGTCCAGGCGTCGACCACGTGCAGCCCGAGCCCGGAACGCCCGCGTCCGCTCGCCCTGGCATCGGAGTGCAGCAGGGTGTAGCGGCCGCCGGACATGCGCAGCAGCCGTACGGTCGCCGCGGCGGCGACCTGCTCCAGCCGGGCCGCGAGCACGTAGGCCTCCAGCCGCATCTTGCGCTCGTTGTCGGCGGAGGTGCCCGCGGTGAGTCCGGCCAGCCGGGCCACCCGTTCGTAGGCCTCGCGCAGCGGTCCCAGGGAGCGCAGCTCCCGCTCGGCCTGGAGGGAGAGCCCGTCGAGGTCCTTGCACCGGACCCGGGCCGCGTCCACGGCGGACCCGGCCGTACGAAGCTTCGCGGCGGCCAGCGCCGCGTACGCCTCGGCCGCCTCAGGCGCGGCCGGGGGCAGGGCCGCCGCCGCGGCGGTGTCGGCCTCGCCGAGGCGGTCGGCCAGCATGGCCTCCTCCGCCTGCCAGGCGTCGGTGCGGCGTTGGAGCGCGCTGCGTTCGTACTCGGGGAGCACGGCCTCGGCCGCCTCCTCGGTGGTGTCGAAGCCGGCCTTGAAGGAGGCGTCGGCGAGCTGGTCGTCGGCCTCCTTCAGCCGGGCAGCGGTGGTCTCGGCCCGGCGCAGCGAGGCCGCCGCCGCCGTGACCATGCGGACCCGGTCCTCCAGGACTCCGGCACGGGCCGCGACGCTGGGGGCGTCCGCCCGCACGAGGGCCAGCTCCGCTTCCAGCGAGGCCCGTTCCCGGTCGAGCGCCTCGCGGCGCGAAGCCCTCGCCGCGGCCCGTGCCTCGGCTTCGCTCCGCTCGGCGCTGCGCACGGCGTGCTCCCGCTCGGCGCGGGCCAGCCGCTCCCGGGCGGTGTGCAGTCCGGCGGCCGCGGCGTGCGCCTCGGCGTGACGGGAACTCAGCGCGGAGGTCAGTTCCAGGAGTTCGGCGGTGGTGGCCTCCCCCGCGGCGGCCTCGGCCTCGGCGCGGGCCTCCCGGACGGCGGCCAGCCTGCGCTCGACGCCGGCCCTGCGCTCCTCCGCCGCCTCGAAGCGGGCGTGCGCCGCCTCCTCGGCGGCCCGGTCCACGTGACCGGGGGCGGGCCGGGCGGGAGCGGGGTGCTCCGCGGCCCCGCACACGGTGCAGGGCTCCCCGGCCACCAGGGCGGCGGCGAGCTCCGCGGCGATCCCGCGCAGCCGGGTCTCCTTGAGCTCCAGCCAGCGCTCCCGGGCGACGGCCGACTCCTCGCGGGCGGTGAGCAGTTCGCCCGAGGCCCGCTCCGCGTCGGCGTCGAGGGCGTCGCGCCTCCGGGCGGCGTGCAGGTGCAGCCGGGCGGGCTCCAGCTTGCCGGCGAGCTGCTCGGCCAGGGTCGCGGCCTGCTGGGCGGCTTCCGCACGCCCGGTGAGCTCGGTCCGGGTGGCGTCCCAGCGGCCGAGCCACTCGGCGGTCTCGTGCTGCTGCTCCTCGGCGGCCCGGGACTCCCGTTCCAGGTCGGCCCGTTCGCGACCGATCTCGGCGCTGCGCTGCTCGGCGCGGCGGGCGGCTCCGAGGGCTCCCAGATCCTCGCGCAGCCGCTGCTCCACCGCGGCCAGCTGCTCGGTCCCCGCCTCGGCGAGCTGCGGCGGCAGCTCCGCCCGGGCCACCGACTCCGCGTGCGCGGCGGCCATGTGGGCGCCGGCGGCGGCTCCGCGCAGCTCCAGGGCGGGGGCGACCAGAGCGCCGCGCCGGGCCCGGTCGAGCAGGGCCCGCACCCGCTCCCGCTCCGGACCGGCCTCGGTGAGCAGGGCCGCCCGCCGGGTGGTCTCCGCGTGCCGGTGCTGCAACCGGTCGAGCTCCCGCGCCTCCTCGGCGGCCCGGCGGGCGGCGTGGTAGCGCCCCTCGACGGCGGCCAGGGCGTACTCGGCGACGGTGAGCCGCTCCCGGGCGGAGCAGCGCGCGACGGCGGCCCAGGCACGGATCGCCCCGGCCAGCCCGGGGTCGCCCGGCTGGTGCCGGGGCAGCGGCCAGGCGCGCAGGTCGGCGGCGTCCCCGGCGGCCTGGGCGAGCCGCTGGGCAGTGTGCAGCACCTGCTCGTCTCCGGCGCGGACCTTGGCCTCGGCGGCGCGGCGGCGCTCGCCGAGGAGGGTTTCGACGGCGGCGAAGCGGCGGGTGTCGAAGAGCCGGCCCAGCAGCCGGCCGCGCGCCGCCTCGTCGGCCCTCAGGAAGCGCGCGAACTCCCCCTGGGGCAGCAGCACCACCTGGCAGAACTGCTCGCGGCTCATGCCGAGCAGCTGCTCGATCTCCTCGCCGATCTCCTGATGGGACCGGCTCAGCGCGCTCCACTTCTCCCCGTCGTACTCACGCAGCCAACTCTGCGCCTTGTCCTTCGTCGTCCCGGTCCCGCGCTTCTTGGGCCGGTCCTGTTCGGGGCGCCGGGTGATCTCCAGGCGCCGCCCGCCCGCGGTGAGTTCGAGGGTGATCTCGGTCGGGGTGTCCGAGGCCGCGTGGTCGCTGCGCAGACTGGTCCCCGGGGCCTGCCGGGAGCCCGGCACGGACCCGTACAGGGCGTAGCAGACGGCGTCCAGGACGGAGGTCTTGCCCGCGCCGGTGGGACCGTGCAGCAGGAAGATCCCGGCGCCGGAGAGGGCGTCGAAGTCGATCTCCTGGGTTTCGGCGAAGGGCCCGAAGGCGGTGATGCGCAGCCGGTGCAGCCTCATCGGTGGGTCTCCTGCCGGCTGTCCTCGGTCCGCACTTCGTCGAAGGCGCCCTGGAGCACGGCCCGTTCGGCCTCGTCGGAGAAACCACCGCTCCCGCGGACGTGGGCGACGAAGTCCTCGGCGATCTCCTGGTCGCTGCGGCCCCTGAGCCGCTGGGCGTACGAGCCCGCGCCGTCCTCGGTGCGGCCCTCGGGATCGAAGGCCAGGCTGAGGGTGTGCGGGAAGCGGACGGCGAGCCGGGCCATGGGGTCCTCCGGCCGGACGGGGTCGGTGAGGGTGGCCTCCAGCCAGGAGTCCTCGTACCGGGCGTACGCGCCATCGGAGAGCAGCTCCTCCAGCGGTCCCCGGACCCGGGCGAGGCGGCGCGGCACGGGGGTGTCGACGCGCTCGGCGCTCTGGATCTCCCCCTCCGCGCCCAGCTCCACGAGCCACATGCTCTTGCGGTGGTCGGCTTCGGAGAAGGAGTAGGCGAGCGGGGAACCGGAGTAGCGGACCCGTTCGTTGATCGTCTGGCAGCCGTGGAGGTGGCCGAGTGCGGCGTAGTCGACTCCGTCGAAGACGGAGGCCGGCACCGCCTCGACCCCGCCGACGGTGATGTCGCGCTCGCTGTCGCTGGCCTGCCCGCCGGTGACGAAGGCGTGCGCGAGGACGACGGAGCGGGTCCCGGGCGCGCGGCCCGCCAGGTCCGCCCGGATCCGGTCCATGGCCGCGCCCAGCACGGCCTCGTGGCTCACCTTGCCGGCGCCGAACTCGTCCCTGACCAGGGCGGGCTCCAGGTACGGCAGCCCGTACAGCGCCACGTCACCGTGTACGTCGGCCAGCACCACGGGGTCGGCGCATCCGGCGGGGTCGGTCCGCAGGTGGATCCCGGCCCGCCCGATCAGCCCGGCCCCGACGCCGAGGCGGCGGGCGGAGTCGTGGTTCCCGGAGATCATCACGGTGGGCACGCCGAGGTCGGCGAGCCGGTGCAGGGCCCGGTCGT
This sequence comes from Streptomyces sp. NPDC099050, assembly GCF_044759865.1. Taxonomy (NCBI): domain Bacteria; kingdom Bacillati; phylum Actinomycetota; class Actinomycetes; order Kitasatosporales; family Streptomycetaceae; genus Streptomyces; species Streptomyces sp. NPDC099050. The sequence continues at coordinate 253,137 of NZ_JBIWAE010000004.1, forward strand.
ACAGCTCCACGGCGGGCAGCGGGGGCACGGCACGGTCGTACACGTCACCGGCGACGAGGACGGCGTCGACCTCGTGCTCCCGCACGGTCTCGACGAGGTGATCGATGAAGGCGGCCTGGGCCCCGAGCAGGTTCACCCGGTGGAAGGACCGGCCGAGGTGCCAGTCGGAGGTGTGCAGGAATCTCATGAAATCGCCCTGACCTGCACGTTTACCCCTACTGCGCCTCAAAAACCAGCACGAACCAGCACGGGGGCTCGCCATCAACGCTTGCCACGCTAACTCATGGCGCCCCTTGATCCGCCACTCACCTCAGATCACCCCGAAAAATTGAAGGACAATTCTTCGAGCCGTCGATCCCCTGCTACTACCGACAAGAGGCCGGCAGCAGCAGCACGCCCGGGTCCTACACGCTTCCGCAGTCCTCCCCAGTGGAACGGTGTCCGGGTGCGCACCACGCTTGGTGGCCTCTGCGACCCGGCGCACGCCCCTCGCCCCACATCGGCTCGAAGTAGGAAGACGGTGCTCACTACCGGTGATCACTTCACAGGTCGCTGTGATCTTCGCTCAGTAGGTGACTATCCAGCAACAGTCACCACAGGGGCCGCTCCCCCAGTCGATGGCGCAGCCGCGCGCGGCGAACTGCTCCGCGTCAACGTGCCTCGAACGACAACCGCCGGCGCCCCGCGCCGATGTCCCGCACGAGGCGATCTCCGCCGCAGGAAGGACGGCACGGGGTGCCTGCTCGGGAACCTGCCAGACAGCGCGGACCAGGACATCGCCGTAGGGCTGGCCGACCTTCCGAAGCTGGCACCGCTCGCGGCCAAGCAGGCTGCCACCGCCGCGCCGCTGCGAGTGCCGGTTGCGAGCTGTCCGGGAAGGAGACCGTCTTCGCCGCGGATGACCTGTTCGACGGACCCCTGCCCGGCGCGTCCATCTCCATGCCGCTGGAAATCGGGCCGTCCGCTCAGGAGGCCATCGCGTCCGGCACCTACGAAAGGACGGTCAGCATCACGCTGGCCCTGAAGCAGGACCCCGCCTGGCCCGGGCCCACTGCGCCGCCACCCTCAGCGACGCGGTTCCGGTTCGTGGGGGTTCCATCCCCTTAGGTGTGACTCCATGCAGTACGCACTGAGACCGGTCAGACCATGGGCAAGCTCCACTACGAGACGAGCGGAGCGCTCCGGATGCGTGGACTCCGGGAACTCCTGCCTGACGGAGACGGTGTACGCAAAGCCATCGACAGTGACGTCCACTCCGCCCTCGCGCCGGGAGAAGAACGACTCTGCCCGGCGCACCTCATACCCTCGCCGAACCGCCTCAGCCGCCAGACCCTGTAACAGCAGAAGCGACCTACGGCGCAGCGCAGGCGGCAGCACTAACCGACGCCCGTCGTCTTTGAGCACAGCCACCACCGGATGCAGGTGACCCAGCCGAGCGGGGCAGGAACGGGCCCCCGCCCACCTGCGGCCGCTGGCTCCGCGCGTTAGGATGCGGGCCCTCCGCAAGGAACAGCTCCAACCCCGGCCCGCCATAAGGGACCTTCTCGATGCGCTTGCCCGCCGGCTCCAGGCCGTGGCGCTTCGCGTAATTGACGACGCGCCGCCACTCAGCGACCTCGTCATCAGCGGGATCAGCAATCCGGACGCGCCCCTCCGCGACGAGCCGCTCGATCAGTTCCTGCGCCTTGACCTGCCGGGCGCGCGCGATGGGCCGCTCGCTATAGGGCGACCGAGTTTTTGGCAGGCTCCGTTGGCTCTACGCCGTCGGCGACCGTAGATTCGTCGTCGATCATCAGGAGCCAACGATCCCGCATCGCATCGGCCGAACGCCAGCCACTTGACACCAGGTTCGAGCAACAGGGTGCCCGGGACGCCGTGCCGCCGTTCGATCCAGGTGACCCCCAGCACACAGGCTGCGCCCATGCCGCGCTGCCCTACCTCAATCGAGCAGTGCCGAAAGGCCACCCGCCAGCCGTGAAAGGGCGGTATGTACAGCACGCTGACGTTTGCCCGCCCCCGGTCGGGCGAACAGGGCCCCATGTCGTACGGGAAGCCAGTCTTGGGCGGAGGCAAGCGCCGAGCTCCGTGAGGGGGCCAGAGAACCGCGCTGACCCAGGTGAGGGCCGCACCCCCTACCCCGTCCGTGACGGCTGGGGCAGGGGCTGCGGGCACCGTGCAGCAGGCGTCGCCACGCCAGGCGTCGCGGCCCTCCTTGACGGCGACGGCGGCGATCGAGGGCCCGCGATGGGGTCGGCCCAAGCCCAGCCGAGCACCGAGTTCACAACGAGACCGGCCAGCAGGACTCCGGACAGGTAGGTGCACAGCAGAGTCTGCTTAGCCTGCTCCCGCCGCCGTATGCCGACGTGTCTCACTGCATGGCCGCGCCGATGGCCGTGGTGCCGGTGGTGAGGAAACGTGTTGCGGGCAGGGAGCCGTCCGGTCGCCGCGGTCCGTATGCCGTGGCCGGGTCGGTGCTCCGCAGAAGGGACCTGGCGTTGCGCCCCTCGGGATCCGTGTCCCAGGTGTTCGCGGCACTCACGACGCGGCCGCCGAGTTTGGCGGTGGCACTGGCGTTCTGAACGGCGAGGTTCCTCGACATACGGGACGGAGACTTAAGGAAGAAATACCCATCGGCGCCGTTGGCGTAGGCGGTATTGCGGTGGAGCAGCAGCGCCCCCGGGTTGCTGTTCTCCGTGAATCCGTGCTGGGTGTTGTTCCACGCGGCGTTGCCGGTGATGACGTGCGCGGCGCTGGCACCGCCGCCGCCGAGCTTGAAGCCGTTGCCATTGCCCTCGAAGGCAGGATCCTTCCACCGGTTCACGCCGTTGCCATGCGCCCAACTCCGCTCGATTCGGACCGGGCTCGACCACTGCCACAAGTCCACGCCGTCGTCCGCGTTGTTGAACAGTCTTGCGGCGATCACCCGGTTGTTGCTGCCCGAACCAAACTTGATGGCCAGGCCGTCCGCGTTCTGACCGTGGTTCTTGGGGTCGTAGTTGTTGTAGGAGTCCAGGTTTTCGATCAGGTTGTCGTTGGTGTCGTCGCCGCGCAGTGTGAAGCCGGAGTCGGCGTTGCCGTGGGTGGTGAGGTTCCTGAAGACGCCCCCAGTCGATGAGGTCGCGACGACGCCCTGTGCGGGAGAGTTGCGGAACGTCAGGTTCGACAGCGTCCAGTAGTCACCGCCGAGGGCGACCAGCCACTCTCCCTGCGGCAGCTTCGATCCATCGACGGTCGCCTTCTCCTTGCCATGGGCGGTGAGGGTGATCCGGCTCTTCGAGGTGCCGTTCGCCTGGCCCTTGAGGCTCTTCGCCGGGTAGTACGTGCCGGCCCTGAGCTGGATGGTCGTGCCCGGGCGTGCTTCGGCGAATGCCTTTTCCAGTGCCGCGGTCGTGGAGACCACCACGACCGGACCGGCTACGGCTGCGCCCGCGTCGTCGGGTGCGAAGACCATGTACATGCCGATACCTCCTGCAGCCAAGGCAACGGAGACCGTGACTGAGAGCGTACGGGTCCTTCGGTGGCGTCCGTTGTTCATGCTCACGTGTAGTGGTCCTTCTTCCGTGGTCGAGAAGCACAACCGGTCGGACTGTGGCTCCTGGACATCAGTTGCCGCCGGCGGCAAGAAGGTTGCCGCCGGCGTGGGACAGACTGAGGCCGATCACGGAGCGTGCGAGCCCGCGACGCCCGCACCGACGCGGCCGGGGTCACCGCTTCAACGGGATCCGTAACCGTGTTGGCCCGCCCTGGGCCACGATCAGCTCGGCACTGAAGGCCCCGGGGAGCGGGCGGCCTGCGTCAGGGCCGGTGGGTGACGTCGGCCGGGGTGTAGAGGCAGTGAGAAGCGTCCGGGCCGCTGCCGATGGGCTTCGGCTCGCCCCTGGTGACACCCTGGAAGCGCTGGCACACGGTGATGGGATGGCCGCTGCCCTCGATGACGAGTCGGGAGATCTTGGCGGTGTCCCCGAAATTGGAGTTGATGCCGGCGACCGCCTTGCCCGGGGCGGTCACGCGCACATTGTCGATCTCCAGGTGGCGGCTGTGCTGGGTCTTGCAGTTTCCGCAGGAGCGGTAGAGCTTTCCGAAGTCCTCGACCTGGAAGTTCCTGATCACGAAGGTGCCGGGGCCGTTGTGCTGGAAGACCTTGTCGGCCGCGTCGCGGGCGCCGCCGCCGTTGACGGTCATGGTCTGGGACGGCGAGTCCGACTTGAAGGTCGCGGCGTCCTCGCCCACGTTCTCCCACCAGACGTTGCGCAGGGTGCAGCTGCCCTTGCAGTGCACGCCGTCGGCCGCGGTGTTCCCCAGGATGACGTCCTGGAGCACCGCCCCGTGGGCGAGTTCGAACATGGCGGGCTGCTTCTCCGACTGGCCGGAGCCGCCCAGCGCCCCCTTGCCGACGAAACGCCGGCCGCCGCCGTCGAAGACGGTGGTCACCTTCTGGGTCGCGGTCAGCGGCACGTCTTCGCCCTTGGGATCGGGCCAGTCCGGGAAGCTGCCCGGGGGGCGGGCAGTGGTGGCAGTGGGCTTGACGGTCGGAGTCGGCTTCGCGGTCGCGGTGGGTGTGGGCGTTCCTCCGGGCGTTGGCGGCCTCGCGGCGTTCGTGGCCTTGAGCGTCCACCGCTTGGCCGCCGCCGAGTCACAGGAGTTCTGCTGCACCCGCGCTCCCGGTTCACCCGAACCGTCCTCGACGGCGAGGCACTTTCCGCTGCCGGCGTTCACCAGCTGGTGGCCGCCGTCGACGGCCTTCGTGATCCAGCTCTGTGAGGGAGCACCTTTCCGGCAGGGCTCCCGCTGTACAGCGGCGCCTGCGCTGGTCCGGGCCTCCTGCACACCGGCGCAGGCGCCGCCGTCGGCCGTGAGGGTGTAGCCGTCGCCCGCGGCGGCCAGCCGCCAGCGCTGACGCTCCTTCCCGCAAGGCTGCTGCTCCAGCTGTACGCCGTCCCGGTCGTCGTCGGCCGGAGCGCTCAGACACAGCCCGCCGGCCGCGCCGACCAGGATGTAGACGCCGGGCTGCAGTGTCGGAGCGACAGCGTTCGCACCGGCCCAGAGGCCGCCGCTGATACCAGCCGCAAGCAGTGCGACCGCGCTGCCCAGGGCCGCGGTCCGGCCGCGCTTGGCACGGATGGTTCTCTTGGTCATGTCTCAAGGCTCCTTGGCGGATGCGGGGGAAAGGCCCCTCGCCGCAAGAAGGCGGACAGGCCGCGACGGCGGTGTGCCGCTCGGCCTGCCCCATCTCTCGGCGCGGTGCCGCTCACTGGTTGCCGCCGAGACCCGAAAGGTTGCCGCGCTTCGATAACCTCGTCGCCAGGATGCGGCATCGCGCAGAGCACGCCGTACGAGCGGGTGAGACTGCCTCAGCGGGCCGGGGCGAAGTCTCCCCACACCGAGGCCTTGCCGATCGATGTGGCGGCTTCGGCGCGGTAGGCATCGGTGCCGGCGTCGCGTCCGCCGTCGGCGTGGTTGTACTGGCCGGCGAACACCTGCTCGCCGGCAGGGATCGTACGGCCCGGCCGGAGCACCCATCGGTAGACCAGGAAGCCGCCCGCCTCACGGGCCGTGACCGTGAAATCGTCGGCGGGGCTCGTCTGCCAGTGGCCTGTGTCCATTACTCCGGGAGTGAGTCCGATCCGCAGTTCGACTGTGAGGGCCGTCAGTGGTTCCCGTGTCTTGAGAGTGACGTTGCTCTGCGACCACGAGGAAATACTGTGGGGGGACACCGAGCCATCCGACCACAGCGTTCCGTCCTCGGCGCGCCGGCTGGGGGCCGGAGTACCGGCGGCCCCGGTGGCGGCAGACGCTGACGGCTCGCCCGGCACCGTGGGCGACGGCACAGCAACGCCGGTGCGGCTCCTGCCGGGAGCGGGCGTCGTCGAGGGCTCGGACGGCGGCCTGTCCGAGCCCGCTGCCGTTCCCGGGGCAGTCGGCAGTGCGACCGGCGAGTGGGACACCGCAGCGGGCGGAGCGGGTGCGGGCACGGGCAAGGTGGACACAGCCGCGACTACGATCGTGGCCGCCGTCATCACCCCGGCCACCGCCAGGGCGGCGAACGCCACTCTGGGCCGGCCACCGGGGGTCCGTGCGCGGCGGGGTGCGATGGATGGGGCAGACATGCCTCGTTCGACCCGGGCCAGCATCCGGGCGCGGTCGGGACAGTGGTTCCGGCCTGCTTCCCGCAGTAGATCGCGGACATCGTCCGTCATCGGCTGCTCCTCACCACCAGTTGTTCCGCGGCCGTGGGACCGAGCAGCCGACGAAGCTCCGCCACACCCTTCGAGGTCTGGCTCTTCACCGTACCCACGGCTATGCCCAGGACCTGCGCGACCTCCTTCTCCGGCAGGTCGAAGGCATACCGCAGCACAACGCAGGCGCGCTTGCGGAACGGCAGGCGCTCCAGCGCCGCGCGCACGGTGACCACGACGGCGACGTCCGGGCCATGGGCGGGTTCGGAGCCGCGCGACCAGAACAGCCGGATTCGCTTACGCTCGCGCACGGCGGCGCGGACCCGTTCACGCGCCAGGTTGGCCACCGTTCCCCGGGCGTAGGCCACCGGAGAGTCGACCTGGCGGACTTCGGGCCAGCGATGCCACAGGGCGACCATGGCATCCGCGGCCAGGTCGTCGGCAGCGTCGGGCTCGCCGGTCAGGAGATAGGCGAGGCGCGAGAGTCCGGCATGGTGACGTTCGAAGAAGTCGCGGAACTCCGCAGACGCATCGTCTGCGCTCATGCGTGTCGTACAGCCTTTCGCCGGGTCAGAAACATCCCGCCTTCGGGCAGCGGGAGCACCGTAGGGCGCACGGCCAATCCACGTACCGGGCAGTAGGGTACCCGCATCTCGTTCGGCGTTTCCGTCCGGCGTATGCCGTGGAACAGCCTGACTCCCTCCGTTCGCCTTCCCGTACATGCCACGATCGCGCCCCAAGTCCCTTGGTGTGGGCCTGGAGCGCACGGTCAGTCGGACCATTCCGCCCGGCAGCCAATTGCCGCAGTACGGCGCAAGGTTGCCAATCGGGATGGGAGAGAGCCCAGATCGAACGAGATCCTTCGGGCTTGGCGGTGCTTGATGCCGCGCCACGTAACCATCTCCGCAGGTGGGCGTGGTCGTAGCCCTTGTCGGCGTGGAGTTTGCCGGGCTTGTGCCGTCCGCGTCCGCGGCGTGACCCGCGGACCGGGGCCGGTGTCACTGCGCGCTGAATGCGTGCACGGTCGTCGAGCGGTACATCTGTCCCGGCCTGAGTACGACGGAGGGAAACGACGGCTGGTTCGGTGCGTCGGGAAAGTGCTGGGACTCCAGGCACAGACCGTCACCCTGGCGGTAGACGCGTCCCGAGGAACCGGCCAGGCTGCCGTCGAGGAAGTTGCCGCTGTAGAACTGGAGCCCCGGTTCCGTCGTGCTGAGGGCCATCGTCCGGCCGGAGCCCGGATCGTGGAGCGTGGCGGCGGGCTGCGGGTCGGCAGTGGCACCCTTGTCAAGGACGAAGTTGTGATCGAAGCCCTGCGCGCGGGTGATCTGCGGATGCCCTGCACGGACATCCCTGCCGATCGCCTTGGCGCGCCGAAAGTCCAGCGGGGTACCCGCTACGGCATCGATCTGCCCACTGGGTATGAGCCCTTCACCGACGGGGGTGAAACGGCCGGCCGCTATTTCCAGAAGATGCCCATCGACACTTCCCGAATTTTCTCCCGCGAGATTGAAATAGGTGTGGTTGGTGAGATTGACGATGGTCGGCCTGTCGGTCGTGGCCCGGTAATCGATGATGAATTCACGGGAGGACGTGAGGATGTAATCGACCGTGACATCGAGTTCCCCGGGAAATCCCATGTCGCCGTCGGGGCTGACGTGACGCAGTCGTAGCCCTGTTCCGATGTCGCACCCGCTCGGTTGGACGTTCCACAGGCGTGTGCCGAAACCGCCTCTTCCTCCGTGCAGGCAGTGTTCGCCCTCGTTCACGTCCAGGCGGTGGGTGACTCCGTCGAGCGTGAAGGATCCACCGGCGACGCGGTTGGCACAGCGGCCCACCAGCGCGCCGAAGTACGTGCTGGAGGCTGCGTACGCGCCGAGGCTGTCGAAGCCGAGGGCGATGTTGGCCGGCCGACCCTGGCGGTCGGGAGCCTCCAGGGCTTGAACGATCCCGCCGTAGGACAGCACCCGGAGGGTGATTCCACCCGATGACAGCGTCCAGCGGTCCACCACGGTGCCGTCGGGCAGGGTGCCGAAGGGCTCCGCGCGGGGGGTGGCGCGGGCAGCGTCGTCCGCCATGGACGCCGGTTGCGTGCGGGGAGTCACTTCGTCTTCTCCTACCGAAAGCATGACGAGGAGGCCGCGGGTCGCGGGGGCGTCTTCGTCGACGGCGGCGACACTCGCGGTTGGGGTCTGCCCGAATGCCACTGCCCGGCCCCGGCCCGCTCCTCGGGGCGAGGAGCAGGCCGGCCATCGGGAGGCGGGCACTCGGGAGGCGGGCACTCCGGAGGCAGGCGGTCAGGAGGCAGGCGCTCGGGATCGGCGCGCCTCACGGACGGGGAGCGGATGGCGGGTCATGGCCGTCGTCGTACGACGAGTCGCTGGAGCGCGATGAAGGCGAGCAGGAGCACCCCGATGACGATCTTGGTCCACCACGAGCTGAGCGTGCCCTCGAAGGAGATGAGCGTCTGCACCGTGCCGAGGACGAGTACTCCGGCGACCGAGCCGGCAACGTAGCCGGATCCACCTGCGAGGAGGGTTCCGCCGATCACGACGGCAGCGATGACGTCCAGTTCCATGCCGACCCCGTGCAGGCCGTAGCCGGAGAGCATGTACAGGCTGAACAGCAAGCCGCCCAGCGCGGAGCAGAAGCCGCTGACCATGTAGACGCCCACCTTGGCCCTGGTCGTGGCCAGGCCCATCAGACGCGCCGAGGACTCGCTGCCGCCGATCGCGTAGACCGTTCGGCCGAAGCGGGTCAGGTGGAGGACGTACACGGCCGCCAGGACGACGGCCAGGGCGATGAGCACGCTGTAGGTGAGGGTCACGCCGCCGGGCAGCGCGATGGTTCCGGTCGCGAGGGCGCGGAAGGAGGGATCGTCGATCGACACCGACTCCACGCTGATGAGGAAGCACAGTCCGCGGGCCAGGAACATGCCGGCCAGCGTGACGATGAAGGGCTGGACGTCGAAGTGGTGGATGACCAGGCCCATGAGCAGGCCGAGTCCGGTGCCGGTGGCCAGCACCGCGAGGACTGCGAGCAAGGGCGGCCATCCGGCGTCCAGAGCGGCTGCCGCGATCATCGTCGACAGTGCGGCCACGGCGCCCACGGACAGATCGATGCCCCCCGTGAGGATCACGAAGGTCATTCCGACCGCGAGGACGATCAGGAACGAGTTGTCGACGAAGAGGTTCGCGACGACCTGCCCGGAGGCGAAGCCCTCGTAGCGGAACGAGCCGACCCCGAAAGTGATCACGAAGACCACGAAGGTGGCCATCACGGGAAGGAACCGCTGGGGAAGACGTGTGGGCGAAAGAGCCAAGGTGCTCATCCGGCGGCCACCTCCGGGGAACGGGATGTGGAACGGGGGGACTTGCGCCGCTTCTGGAGGAGTTGCGCTGTCCGAGGGGACTGGAGCAGGCATACGGCGATCACGACGAGCGCCTTGAACACCAGAGTGACGTTGGTCGGAACTCCGATGGTGTAGACGGTGGTGGTCAGCGTCTGGATCACCAGCGCTCCGAGGAGGGTTCCCGCCAGGGAGTAGCGTCCCCCGGCCAGTGACGTTCCGCCTATGACCACCGCGAGGATCGCGTCCATCTCGATCCACAGGCCGGCGTTGTTCGCGTCGGCGGCGCTGACGTTGGAACTGATCATCAGGCCGGCCACGCCGGCACACAGGGCGGCGAAGACGTACACCGTCCAGATGATGGTGCGGGAGTGCACGCCGGCGAGCCTGCTCGCCATGGGGTTCACGCCCACCGCTTCGATGAGCATGCCGAGGGCGGTGCGGCGGGTCAGCAGCGCCACTGCGACCAGAACGGCGAGGCTGATCAGAATGGCGATGGGCAGGATCAGGAAGCCGGCTCCGATCTCGCGGTACAGCGAGCTCTTGACGGTGATGATCTGCCCCTCGGTCAGGAGCATGGCGCCGCCGCGGCCGGCCGTCATCAGCACCAGGGTGGCGATGATCGGCTGGATGCCGAGGACGGAGACGAGGAATCCGTTCCACAGGCCGAGGAGGACGCACACGCTCAGGGCCAGCAGGACCGCGGTGACGGCGCTGCCGCCGCCCGCGATATAGGTGCACGCGATGGAGCCGGCGATCGCGGCCACGGCTCCCACCGACAGGTCGATGCCGCGGGTGGCGACGACCAGGGTCATGCCGACGGCGATGAGTACCGTCGGCGCTCCGTTGCGGAGGATGTCGACGGTGCTGCCGAAGAGGTGCCCGTCCTGGATGCGCAGTTCCAGGAACGAGGGGGTGACGGCGACGTTCAGTACGAGGAGGGCGGCCAGCGCGACCAGGGGCCAGAGCAGGCGTGAGCGCATCATGAGGCCACCGCGCCGGTGTGGGCGTGGGGGGCGGCGAAGACGGACATCACGTGATCGACGGACACGTCGTCACCGGTGAGTTCTGCCACCTTGCGCCGGTCGCGCAGGACGACGACCCGGTCGGACACGCGCACCACCTCCTCCAGTTCGGCGGAGATGAACAGCACCGCCATGCCCTCGGCGGCCAGATCGGCCACCACTTTCTGGATCTGCGCCTTGGCTCCGATGTCGATGCCGCGGGTGGGCTCGTCGAGGATGAGCAGCCGGGGGCGCGTGATCAGCCACCGTGCGAGCAGCACCTTCTGCTGGTTGCCGCCGGACAGAGTGCTCATGATCGCCTCCGGGTCGGCGGGGCGGATGTCGAGCTTCTCGATGTACTCGGCGACCACCGCCTCGGCCGTGCGCCGCGGAACGGGGCGTGCCCAGCCCCGCGCGGCCTGCATGGCCAGCACCAGGTTGTCGCGCACGGTCAGGTCGGCGACCACTCCCTCGGCCTTGCGGTCCTCGGAACAGAAGGCGATTCCCTGGGCGATCGCCGACCGCGGTCCTCGGGGGCGGCCGGATTGACCGTTGACGGTGAGGGTTCCGGTGTCGGCTCGGTCTGCCCCGAACAGCAGGCGCGCGAGTTCCGTGCGTCCCGAACCGAGCAGTCCGGCCAGACCCACGACCTCGCCGGCCCGTATGTCCAGATCGAAGGGTTCGATGGCTCCGGTGCGGCCCAGGCCGCTGGCCACCAGGACGGGCTCCGCCCGGGGGTGACGTGCGTCGGACCGGCGCTGGACTTCGTGCAGGGTGCCGAGTTCGCGGCCCAGCATGGCGGAGACGAGCTCGATCCGGGAAAGCTCGGCGGGCAGGTACTCGCCGATGAGAGTGCCGTTGCGCAGCACGGTCATGCGGTCGGCGATCTCGTAGACCTGGTCGAGGAAGTGGGACACGAACAGGATGGCGACGCCCTCGGCGCGGAGCACGCGCATGATCCTGAAGAGTTCCTCGACCTCGTCTGCGTCGAGGCTGGAGGTCGGCTCGTCCAGAACCAGGACCTGCGCTTCCACCGCGAGGGCGCGGGCGATCGCGACCAGCTGCTGGACGGCGATCGGGTGGCTGGCGAGGATCGAGGCGGGGTCGATGGTCAGGCCGATGCGGGCGAGCAGTCCGGCAGCCTCGGCTCGGGTGGCGCGGCCGTCGATCCTGCCCAGGCGACGCGGCTCGCGGCCCAGCATGATGTTTTCCGCCACGGAGAGATTGGTGCAGAGGTTCACTTCTTGGTAGACGGTGCTGATGCCCGCCGCTTGGGCCTGCCCGGGAGCCGTGAAGGTCACGCGTTCGCCGCTCAGGTGGATGACGCCCGCGCTCGGGGAGTGAACGCCGGTGAGAGCCTTGATGAGCGTGGACTTGCCCGCGCCGTTCTCGCCCATGAGTGCGTGGACTTCGCCGGGCAGGAGGCGGAAGTCGACATCGGAAAGCGCTTTGACACCAGGGAATTCGACGCTGATGCCGCGCATCTGTACCACTGGGCTGCTGTGGCACGCTGTGGGATCGGTCATGACCAGTGCTTTCGTCGGTGGAGGTACAACCCCCGCCCCGGAGTGGTCGCGAGACGGAGGGGGCGGGGGCTGCGGCTCGCGTCAGTACGGATCAGTACTGACGCGTGGGCAGGGCGGCCTTAGCCTGCTCGGGCGTGAAGGTGGTCTCCTCGGTGACGACGCGCTTCGGCACCTCCTCGCCCGCGAGGACCTTCTTCGCCAGGTCCATCAGCTGGTCGCCGAGCAGCGGGTTGCACTCGACGATGTAGTTGATCTCGCCCGCGGCGAGGGCCTCCATGCCGGCCTTGACCGCGTCGACGGTGATGATCTTGATGTCCTTGCCGGGTGTCTTGCCGGCGGCCTTGATCGCTTCTATGGCGCCGAGTCCCATGTCGTCGTTGTGTGCGTAGACGACATCGATGTCGGGCGTGGAGCGGAGCAAGGCCTCCATGACCTGCTTACCGCCCGCGCGGGTGAAGTCTCCGCTCTGGGTGGCCACGATCTTGATGTCCTGCCGGGCGGCCACCGCCTTCTCGAACCCCTTCTTCCGGTCGATGGCGGGCGCCGCGCCGGTCGTGCCCTGCAGTTCGACGACGTTGACCGGGCCCTGGCTGTTCTCCGTGAGCCACTTGCCGGCCTTCTCGCCCTCGAGGACGAAGTCGGAGCCGAGGAAGGTCTCGTAGAGCGAGTCGTCCTTGGAGTCGACGGCGCGGTCGGTCAGGATCACGGGGATCTTGGCGCGCTTGGCCTCCAGGAGGACCGCGTCCCAGCCGGTCTCCACCACGGGGCTGAAGGCGATGACGTCGACCTTCTGCTGGATGTACGAACGGATGGCCTTGATCTGGTTCTCCTGCTTCTGCTGAGCATCGGAGAACTTCAGCTCCACGCCAGCGGTCGCCGCCGACCGCTGGACGGATGTGGTGTTGGCGGTCCGCCAGCCACTCTCGGCGCCGACCTGCGCGAAGCCCATCGTGATCTTGTCCGTCTTGCCTCCGGCGCCTCCCGACGCTCCCGAATCCGCCGAACCGCAGGCGGTCAAGGTGGCCAGCAGGAGCGCGGTGGCGGTCGTGGTGATCTTCTTGAGCACTGGTACTCCTCCGGTGGTCAACCGCGCCCGCTCTGTGCGGCGAGGTCGCGTGACAGGTCCTACTGGGCGTTCAGAGTGGGCGCTAACAACACACCCGTCAACCCTTGGAACACAGTGATTTAGCACCGTTGTAGCGCCAGAGGAAGTGAGCTATGTTAGCGCTAATATCAACCCGCCCACCGGGATTGACCCGCTCGATTCCCGGGCCGCACACCTGCCACCCGGGGTCACCTCGTCCGTTCGCCGCGTAGCCTGGATATCGTCTACCGACCCAGCCTGGTGATCACCGACAGGTGACGAGACAGGCCGCCATACGAAGTCAAGGAGATGCGGGTGGAGGACAGCTCAGCGACCGTCGGTGCGACGCGCGATCCGGCGATGACGGACGTCGCTCGCCTCGCCGGCGTGTCTCATCAAACGGTCTCCCGCGTCCTCAACGGACACCCGAACGTTCGGGAGCAGACACGGTTGCGCGTGCGCGCCGCCATCGAGGAGCTCGGCTACCGGCCCAACCGCGCCGCCCGGGCGCTCGTGACCGGACGCTCACAGCTGATCGGCGTGGTGGCGCAGAACTCCACGCTTTACGGACCCACATCACTGCTCGCCGCCTTCGAACTGGCGGCTGCGGCACAGGGCTTCACGGTCAGTGTGCGCCGCGTGCGCGTACTGGACCGATCGTCGATCGCGGCGGCGGTGGAGCACCACCGGGACCAGCGCGTGGCCGGCATCGTCGTCATCGCCCCCACCGCATCCGCCGACGAAGCCCTCGCCGAGGTGCCGGCCGACCTTCCTCTGGTCACTGTGGACGGCGACCCGAAGCGGGGCGGCGCACTGGTGACGGTGGACCAGGAGGCCGGCGCCTTCGCCGCCACCCGCCACCTGCTCGACGCCGGGCACGAGACCGTGTGGCACGTCTCCGGCCCGGTCGACTGGTTCGATGCGGCCGGGCGAATCCGCGGGTGGCAGAAGGCCCTGCAGGAGGCCGATGCCGAAGTGCCCCCGGTCAGCCCGGCCGACTGGAGCGCCGCTTCGGGATACCGCGCGGGGCAGATGCTGTCCCGGATGCCCGATGTGACGGCAATCTTCGCGGCGAACGACCACCTCGCCCTCGGCATCCTGCGCGCCATGACGGAACGCGGCCGGTCGGTCCCGCACGAGGTGAGCCTCGTCGGCTTCGACGACGTTCCCGAATCCGCCTACTTCTCGACCCCACTGACCACCGTGCGCCCCGACTTCGACGCCGTGGCCACCGAAACCCTGAGCCTGCTGCTCTCCCGCATCTCCACGGGCGACACGGACCCCACGCAGCGGATCCTCACACCGACCCTCATCCAGAGGCAGAGCGTGGCACCCCCGGCGAACTGAGGTCCGGACGCGACCCCGGCTGGATGTGGATCCGAGATTGTTCACGCTCGCACTCACTTAACCAAGAACAGAGTTAGGTCAAGCACAATCTGAATTGTTAGCGCTCACTAAAACGGTTACCGGAGCGCTGATCTCAAGAGGTGGAGCCCAATGCAAGACGAATCAGAGGCGCTCGTCGTCGGCGTGGACTTCGGCACCCTCTCCGGCCGCGCCATCGTGGTGCGCGTGCGTGACGGTGCGGAGTTGGGGACGGGAACGCACGCCTACGAGCACGGCGTACTCGACCGGGTTCTGCCGACGACCGGCGCTCCCCTCCCGCCGGACTGGGCCCTGCAGGTACCCCAGGACTACATCGACCTACTGCGCACCGCGGTACCGGCGGCGATCGCGGACGCGGGCGTGGATCCGGCGCGTGTGATCGGGATCGGCACGGACTTCACCGCCTGCACCATGGTGCCGACGACGGACGACGGCACCCCTCTGTGCACGCTTCCCGCGTTCGCCGATGCCCCTCACGCCTACGCGAAGCTCTGGCGGCACCACGCTGCCCAGCCCCAGGCTGACCGGATCAACGAGTTGGCGCGCCGTCGCGGCGAGAAGTGGCTGCCGCGCTACGGAGGTCTGATCTCCTCGGAATGGGAGTTCGCGAAGGCCCTGCACATGCTGGAGGAAGCACCCGATGTGTACGCCGCCATGGACCGATGGGTCGAGGCGGCGGACTGGATCGTCTGGCAGCTCAC
This sequence comes from Streptomyces sp. NPDC099050, assembly GCF_044759865.1. NCBI lineage: Bacteria > Bacillati > Actinomycetota > Actinomycetes > Kitasatosporales > Streptomycetaceae > Streptomyces > Streptomyces sp. NPDC099050. The sequence goes on from NZ_JBIWAE010000004.1 coordinate 268,363, forward strand.
CGGTCAGTACGTGCGCAATGCCTGCAGCGCCGGCTACAAGGGCATCCACCAGCAGGGCGGCTACCCCGCGGAAGACTTCCTGGCGGAGCTCAACCCGGCGTTCGCCGACTTCGTGGCGACCAAGCTCGACCAGCCCATCGGCGCCCTGGGCGACAAGGCGGGCACCCTGAGCGCCGAGGCCGCGGCCTGGACCGGGCTTCCCGAGGGAATAGCCGTCTCGGTCGGCAACGTGGACGCCCACGTGACGGCGCCTGCGGCAGGCGCCGTCGAGCCGGGCCAGATGGTGGCCATCATGGGCACCTCGACCTGCCACGTGATGAGCAGTGACGAGCTGCGCGAGGTGCCCGGCATGTGCGGGGTGGTCGACGGGGGCATCGTGCCGGGACTGTGGGGCTACGAGGCCGGCCAGAGCGGGGTCGGTGACATCTTCGCCTGGTACGTCGACAACCAGGTCCCGCCCGCCTACCACGAACGCGCTCGTGAACGCGGTCTGTCCGTCCACGAGCTGCTGACCGAACTGGCTTCCGCCCAGGCTGTCGGCGAACACGGTCTGGTCGCACTGGACTGGCACAGCGGCAACCGGTCGGTCCTCGTCGACCACGAGCTGTCCGGCCTGGTCGTGGGCCAGACGTTGTCCACCCGCGCCGAAGACGTCTACCGGGCGCTGCTGGAGGCCACCGCCTTCGGCACCCGCGTCATCGTGGACGCGTTCACCACAGCTGGTGTTCCCGTCACCGAACTGATCATCGCCGGCGGCCTGATGCGCAATCCGCTGCTGATGCAGATCTACGCGGACGTCTTGAACCTGCCGCTGTCCGTGATCGGTTCCCGGCAGGGCCCGGCGCTGGGATCGGCGCTGCACGCGGCGGTCGCGGCCGGGGCGTACGAAGACATCCGTGCCGCGGCCGCGGCGATGGGCTCCGTCGATCGCGCCGTGTACCGACCGGACCCTCGCGGCGTGGAGGCGTACGACCTCCTGTTTGCCGAGTACTCGGCACTTCACGACCACTTCGGCCGCGGCGGCACGAACGTCATGCACCGTCTTCGCGCGATGCGCCGCATCGCCTCCGACAGAAAGGACAAGTAGATGGCGCTCAGCGAGACGGTCTCGCGGCTCCGGCGCACGGTGGCCGATCTGCACCGCGAACTCACGCGCTACGAACTGGTGATCTGGACCGCGGGCAACGTCTCCGCACGGGTTCCCGGGGAAGACCTCATGGTCATCAAGCCTTCGGGGGTCTCCTACGACGACCTGGGACCGGAGTCGATGGTGGTCACCGATCTGCACGGCGAACTCGTCGAGGGAGACCTGGCCCCGTCCTCCGACACCGCCGCCCACGCCTACGTGTACCGGCACATGCCCGAAGTGGGCGGAGTGGTGCACACCCACTCCCCCTACGCCACGGCGTGGGCCGCCAGGGGCGAACCCATTCCCTGTGTCCTCACCATGATCGCGGACGAGTTCGGCGGTGAGATACCCGTCGGCCCCTTCGCTCTCATAGGCGACGACTCCATCGGCCGGGGCATCGTCGAAACCTTGCGCACCAGCCGCTCGCCGGCCGTCCTCATGCGCAACCACGGCCCGTTCACCGTCGGCCGTGACGCCCGCTCGGCCGTGAAGGCCGCCGTGATGGTCGAGGACGTCGCCCGCACCGTCCACTTCGCCCACCAGCTCGGGACCCCGCCGTCCTCGATCGACGGTGCCGCAGTGGACCGGCTCTACGAGCGCTACCAGAACGTCTACGGGCAGTGAGCCCACGAGGGGGGACATCCATGACTTCCACGGCTTCCACTTCCACCGCCAGGCCGCAGATCTGGTTCCTGACGGGCAGCCAACACCTCTACGGTCCTCAGACACTGGCGCAGGTGGCGGACCAGTCCCACAAGATCCAGCAGATGCTCGCCGACTCAGGCCGTATCAGTGCGGACATCGTGCGCCAACCGGTACTGACGGACACCTCGGCCATCCGTCAGACCCTGGAAGCGGCCAATACGGATCCCGCGTGCGTGGGGGTGATCGCATGGATGCACACGTTCTCCCCCGCCAAGATGTGGATCACGGGTCTGGATGCGCTGCGCAAGCCCCTGCTGCACCTGCACACCCAACTCAACCGGGAACTCCCGTGGTCGTCCATCGACATGGACTTCATGAACCTCAATCAAGCAGCCCATGGGGACAGGGAGTTCGGGTACATACAGACCCGCATGGGCGTCGCCCGCAAAACAGTCGTGGGGCACGTGTCCGACCCCGCCGTGGTCCAGCGGATCGATGACTGGGCCCGAGCGGCGATGGGCCATCACCGCATGCGCCACCTGCGGCTGGCCCGCTTCGGTGACAACATGCGCGAGGTCGCGGTGACCGAGGGCGACAAGGTCGAAGCCGAGCTGCGCTTCGGAGTCAGCGTCAACACCTACGGCGTCAACGACCTGGTCGAAGTCGTCGATGCCGTGTCGGACAAGGACGTGGACCAGCTCGTCGTCGAGTACGCCGACATCTATCACCTGGCACCCGAACTGGCCCACGCAGGCGACCGCCACGCATCCCTCCGCTACGCCGCCCGCATCGAAGCCGGCTTGCGCCAGTTCCTCGACGCCCAAGGATTCGGGGCCTTCACCACCAACTTCCAGGACCTGGGCGGCCTGCGCCAGCTGCCCGGACTGGCCGTCCAGCGCCTCATGGTGGACGGATACGGTTTCGGCGGCGAAGGAGACTGGAAGACCGCCGCCCTGCTCGCCGCGGTCAAGGCGATCGACCCCCGGTCGTCCTTCATGGAGGACTACACCTACCACTTCGGCCCCGGTGAGGCGAAGGTCCTCGGCGCGCACATGCTGGAGGTATGCCCCTCCATAGCCGCAGACCGCCCCTCGTGCGAGATCCATCCCCTGTCCATCGGCGGCCGCGAGGATCCCGTACGGCTCGTCTTCGACGCCGCTGCGGGACCGGCGACGGTCATCGGACTGGCGGACCTCGGCGACCGTTTCCGCCTGGTGGCCAACGAGATCGACGTCGTGGTGCCCGACGAGCCGCTTCCCCACCTCCCGGTCGCACGGGCGGTCTGGCAGCCGCGACCGTCGCTTTCGGCCTCGGCGGAGTGCTGGCTGATCGCCGGCGGTCCTCATCACACGGTCCTCACGACGGCCGGAACGGGAGCTCTGCGCGACTTCGCACGCATGACCGGCACCGAACTCGTGACGATCGGCGATCGCACCAGCCCGGAAGACTTCGATGACCGCCTGCGCTGGAACCAGGCGTACTACCGGCTTGCTCGAGGGTTCTGATCAGGATTCACACAGTGCTGCGCTCGTGCCGGATGGACGGCGCGGACACGACTGGGCGGCGGTCCCACAGGGGCTGCCGCCCTGCCTGAGCAGGCATATCAAACCCATTGTTCGATGGCCTGCCGAGGGGACAGGACACCCCGGGCACCCGGCCCCCGAGCGCGCCTTACGGAAGGAATCATGTGGATAGCGTGAGAGCCGGGACGAACACGTCCGACTGGACCGAACTGGACCAGCGTGCTGTCGACACCGCCCGGATCCTGGCCGCCGACGCGGTCCAGAAGGTCGGTAACGGCCACCCCGGTACGGCGATGAGCCTGGCCCCCGCCGCGTACACCCTCTTCCAGAAGGTGATGCGGCACGACCCGGCGGACCCGGAGTGGGTCGGCCGCGACCGTTTCGTGCTCTCCGCGGGTCACTCCTCGCTGACCCTCTACACCCAGCTGTACCTCGGTGGGTTCGGCCTGGAACTGGACGACCTGAAGGCCTTCCGCACCTGGGGTTCGAAGACCCCGGGCCACCCGGAGTACGGCCACACCGCGGGCGTCGAGACCACCACCGGCCCGCTGGGCCAGGGCCTCGCCAACGCGGTGGGCATGGCCATGGCCGCCCGCTACGAGCGCGGCCTGTTCGACCCCGAGGCCCCCGCGGGCGCCTCCCCGTTCGACCACATGATCTACGCGATCGCGGGCGACGGCTGCCTCCAGGAGGGCATCTCCCACGAGGCCTCCGCGCTGGCCGGCCACCAGAAGCTCGGCAACCTGGTGCTGCTGTGGGACGACAACCACATCTCCATCGAGGGCGACACGGAGACGGCTGTCTCCGAGGACACCCTGAAGCGCTACGAGGCGTACGGCTGGCACGTCCAGCGCGTCGCGCAGCAGGCGAACGGCGACCTCGACCCGAAGGCGCTGTTCGCCGCGCTGCAGGCCGCCAAGGCCGAGACGGAGCGCCCCTCCTTCATCGCGGCCCGCTCGATCATCGCCTGGCCGGCCCCGCACGCCCAGGGCACCGAGGCCTCGCACGGCTCGGCCCTCGGCAACGACGAGGTCGCCGCCACCAAGCGCGTCCTCGGCTTCGACCCGGAGCAGACCTTCGAGGTCTCCGACGAGGTCATCGCGCACACCCGCGCGCTGGGCGACCGCGGCCGCGAGGCCCGCGCCGCGTGGGAGAAGGAGTTCTCCGCCTGGCGCACCGCCAACGCGGAGCGCGCCGCCGAGTTCGACCGGATCAACGCCAACGAGCTGCCCGCGGGCTGGGAGGACGAGCTCCCCGTCTTCGAGGCCGGCAAGGGCGTCGCCACCCGCGCCGCCTCGGGCAAGGTCCTCGAGGCGCTCGGCGCGGTCATCCCGGAGCTGTGGGGCGGCTCGGCCGACCTGGCCGGCTCCAACAACACCACCATCGACAAGAACTCCTCGTTCCTGCCGGTGGGCAACCCGCTGCCGGAGGCCGACCCGTACGGCCGCACCATCCACTTCGGCATCCGCGAGCACGCCATGGCCGCGGCCATGAACGGCATCGCCCTGCACGGCCACACCCGCGTCTACGGCGGCACCTTCCTGGTGTTCTCCGACTACATGCGCAACGCCGTGCGCCTCTCCGCGCTGATGCACGTGCCCGTCACCTACGTGTGGACGCACGACTCCATCGGCCTCGGCGAGGACGGCCCGACCCACCAGCCGGTGGAGCACGTCGCCGCGCTGCGCGCCATCCCGGGCCTGAACGTGGTCCGCCCGGCCGACGCGAACGAGACGGCCATCGCCTGGCGCGAGATCCTGCGCCGCCACACGAAGGTCTTCGGCAAGGGCGCCCCGCACGGTCTGGCGCTGACCCGCCAGGGCGTGCCGACCTACGAGCGCAACGAGGACGCCGCCAAGGGCGGGTACGTGCTCTTCGAGGCCGAAGGCGGCGAGCCCAAGGCCGTTCTGATCGCGACCGGTTCCGAGGTACACCTGGCCGTCGAGGCCCGTGAGCGGCTCCAGGCCGCCGGCACCCCGACCCGGGTGGTCTCGATGCCGTGCGTGGAGTGGTTCGAGGAGCAGGACCAGGCGTACAGGGAATCCGTTCTGCCGCCGTCGGTCCGGGCCCGGGTCGCGGTCGAGGCCGGCATCGGCCTGACCTGGCACAAATACGTGGGAGACGCCGGACGGATCGTGTCGCTGGAGCACTTCGGTGCCTCGGCGGACGCCAAGGTCCTCTTCCGAGCGTTCGGGTTCACGCCCGAGACGATCGCCGTCGCGGCCCGGGAATCGATCGAAACCGCCGCGCTGACGCCGGTGTCCGACAAGTAGGAGATACGACTCTCATGACAGACGCTCTCAAGCGCCTCTCCGACGAAGGCGTCGCGATCTGGCTGGACGACCTGTCCCGCTCCCGGATCGCGTCCGGGAATCTGGCCGAGCTGATCGACCACAGCCACGTGGTCGGCGTCACCACCAACCCGTCGATCTTCCAGAAGGCCATCTCCGAGGGCCACGGCTACGACCAGCAGCTCGCGGACCTGGCCGCCCGCAAGGTCACCGTCGAAGAGGCCATCCGCATGATCACCACGGCGGACGTCCGCGACGCCGCCGACATCCTGCGCCCGGTGTACGACGCGACCGAGGGCCAGGACGGCCGGGTCTCGATCGAGGTCGACCCGCGCCTGGCCCACAACACCGCGGCGACCATCGCCGAGGCCAAGCAGCTCGCGTGGCTGGTGGACCGCCCGAACACGCTCATCAAGATCCCGGCGACCAAGGCCGGCCTGCCGGCGATCACCGAGGTCATCGGCAAGGGCATCAGCGTCAACGTCACGCTGATCTTCTCGCTGGAGCGCTACCGCGAGGTCATGGACGCGTACCTGGCGGGCCTGGAGAAGGCGAAGGCCGCGGGCCTGGACCTCTCCAAGATCCACTCGGTCGCCTCCTTCTTCGTGTCCCGCGTGGACTCCGAGATCGACAAGCGCCTGGACGCCGTCGGCACCGACGAGGCCAAGGCCCTCAAGGGCAAGGCGGCGCTCGCGAACGCCCGTCTGGCCTACGAGGCCTACGAAGAGGTGTTCGGCTCTGCCGACAAGTCCGCACAGACCACCGAGCGCTGGGCCGCCCTGGACAAGGCGCACGCCAACAAGCAGCGTCCGCTCTGGGCCTCGACCGGCGTCAAGGACCCGGCGTACAAGGACACCCTGTACGTGGTGGACCTGGTCGCCCCCGGCACCGTGAACACCATGCCCGAGGGCACCCTCGAAGCCACCGCCGACCACGGCGAGGTCTCGGGCGACACCATCCGCGGCACGTACGAGCAGGCGCGCGCCGAGCTCGCCGCGGTCGCGAAGCTGGGCATTTCGTACGACGATGTGGTGCAGCTGCTCGAGGAAGAGGGCGTCGAGAAGTTCGCGGTGTCCTGGAACGACCTGCTGGACTCCACTTTTCTTGAGCTCGAACGCATCGCGCGTCTCACCCGGGCCGGCTCTGGCACACCGTGATGCGGTGGCGGATTCGCCGTCGTGACGGCGCCTTGCCCAGAAGCAGAACGAGAAGCAGCGGAGGCGGATGGCCGCGGTTTACCAGGTGCACCACCTGTTCGTCCGGCACCTGGGCGATGAGTGCGGTGGTCCTGCGAGTACGTGCCCGGCGCTTCGGCCTCCCGCCGCAGCGCGGCCCCGCGATGGTTCATGACCTCCTGCAGTTCCTCCTCGTAATGGACGACCTCCCGGCACGCGCCCAATGCCACCGCGACCGCGCGTATGGCGGGCAGCCCTTCCCCCCGGACGTCCCCCGATCAGGCGGACGCCGTAGCGCGTCTGTACGGCCTTCGCGTTCACACCCGCGGCGAGGGCTGCCGCGGCTAACCGGTCGTGGAGAACCCAGACCCCGCTGATCATCGGCAACTTCCTGGGGATCATCGTGGTGTCGGTAGCCAGGGTCATCCTGAGTAGCGCGGTGCGCACGGACAGCGTGCCGATGGGGCCCATCGTCAGCGCGGCCAGCGCCGGCGTCGTGCTGAGCACGGGGCCGGTCACCAGATCGTGTGCGGGCGAGAGCTCGATGCCCAGCACGCCCAGCGCGATCGCGAAGGGCGCACACTGCGCCGGTGCGAACTGCACCTCACGGTGACCGCCCATTGGCCTGCCTCGCGGAAGCTGTTGCAGCCTCCCAGGACGGTGAAGGAGTCCTGCCGGAACAGGTCCAGGGCGAGCCGTGAAGTAGACCATGAACCCGGCCGGCAAGCAGCAGGGTGACCGCACAGGGGGCAAGAACTCCTCTGCTGAGTATTCTCCATCGCTTCGGCCAGGGTCGGCGCGAGAGCAGCCAGGACTTCGACGGCCTCGCGTACGGACCGGCGGACAGTCGCGCGACGCCGATGCCCCGTGAGCGGCACCCACAGGCCTGGGAGCTGTGATTTCAGGGCGAAATGATCTCGATGCCCTCATCCATGGGATCGACCCGGCGCACGGTGCCGTATCGCGAAACGACCCGGTGTACCCGCACCGCAACGACGCGGGCGCGATACGCAACGGTGACCTCAAGAGCCTTGACCCCAAATACTGTTAGCGTTAACAATCTTGGAACATCAGGCCAGAGGCGTTACCAGGGTCGCGCCGGTCATGGCCACACCACTGGAGGAAACGTGCGCAGAGTTCCTATGGGTCTCACCGCGGCCGCTCTCACGATGGCTCTGGCCGCCTGCGGCCAGAGCTCCAACGGCGTCGGCGGGGACGCGGACGGCAAGGACGCAAAGGGGGGCCTGATCGGCATCGCCATGCCCACCAAGTCGTCCGAGCGCTGGATCAACGACGGCAACAACATGGAGAAGCAGTTCCGCGCCAAGGGGTACAGGACCGATCTCCAGTACGGAGACAACGTCGTCGAGAACCAGGTCGCCCAGATCGAGAACATGATCACCAAGGGCGCCAAGCTGCTGGTGGTCGGCGCGATCGACGGCTCCTCGCTCACCGACGTACTGCAGAAGGCCACCGACGCCGGCATCAAGGTGATCTCCTACGACCGTCTGATCCGTGGCACGGAGAACGTCGACTACTACGCAACCTTCGACAACTTCAAGGTCGGCGTCCTCCAGGGCACGTACATAGCCGACAAGCTCGGCCTCAAGAACGGCAAGGGTCCGTTCAGCATCGAGCTCTTCGCGGGCTCGCCGGACGACAACAACGCCACCTTCTTCTTCCAGGGCGCGATGAGCGTCCTGAAGCCGTACATCGACGACAACAAGCTGGTCGTCCGCAGCAAGCAGACCGGTTTCAGCCAGGTCGCCACACTGCGCTGGGACGGCGGTGTCGCTCAGTCCCGGATGGACAACCTGCTCAGCAAGGCCTACACGTCGAACCGGGTCGACGCGGTGCTCTCTCCGTACGACGGCATCTCGATCGGCATCCTGTCCTCCCTCAAGGGAGTGGGGTACGGCGACGCCGGCAAGCCGCTGCCCATCGTGACCGGCCAGGACGCCGAGCTGGCCTCGGTCAAGTCCATCCTCGCGGGCGAACAGACGCAGACGGTCTACAAGGACACCCGGGAACTGGCCAGGGTGACCGTCCAGATGGCCGACGCCGTCCTGACCGGCGGCAAGCCCGAGGTGAACGACACCAAGCAGTACGACAACGGCGCCAAGGTCGTCCCGTCCTACCTGCTCGACCCGGTCAGCGTGGACAAGGACAACTACGAGAAGGTGCTGGTCGACTCCGGGCAGTACACGGCAGGTCAGCTCAAGTAGCGCAAGCCCTCGCAGTGTTGGTGGTACGGCCGAACGGCCAGGCCGGCCAGACGGCCGTACCATCCCCGACCGAACGGATGCACCAACATGGCCGGACCTGTCCTTGAGATGCGTTCGATCAGCAAGTCCTTTCCCGGCGTCAAGGCCCTGTCCGACGTCAACCTGACCGTGGCCTCCGGCGAGGTCCACGCGGTCTGCGGCGAGAACGGCGCCGGCAAGTCCACCCTGATGAAGGTCCTCAGCGGCGTCCATCCGCACGGCACCTACGGGGGCGAGATCCTCTTCCAGGGTCAGCCGGTCGCGTTCAAGGACATCAGGTCCAGCGAGCAGCACGGCATCGTCATCATCCATCAGGAGCTCGCCCTGATCCCCTATCTGTCCATCGCGGAGAACATCTTCCTCGGCAACGAGCCCGCGCGGGCAGGTTTCATCAGCTGGAACACGACGCTCCGTCAGGCCAAGGCGCTGCTCGCCCGCGTCGGGCTGCCGGAGAACCCGCAGACTAGGATCGCCGACATCGGGGTGGGCAAGCAGCAACTGGTGGAGATCGCCAAGGCCCTGGCCAAGCAGGTCAAGCTGCTGATCCTCGACGAGCCGACGGCCGCGCTGAACGACGAGGACAGCCGCAAACTGCTCGACCTCATCCTTGAGCTCAAGGCCCAAGGCGTTGCCTGCATCATCATTTCGCACAAGCTGAACGAGATCGCCCGGGTCGCCGACTCTGTCACGATCCTGCGCGACGGCCGCACCGTCGAGACCCTCGCGGTCGGCGCCGACGGCATCTCGGAGGACCGCATCATCCGGGGCATGGTCGGCCGCGACCTGGAGCACCGCTACCCGGAGCGCACGCCCGACATAGGAGAGGTCGCCCTCGCGGTCGAGGACTGGACCGTGCACCACCCGATCGACCTGCACCGCAAGGTGGTCGACGGGGTTTCGGTCAACGTCCGGCGCGGCGAGATCGTCGGCATGGCGGGCCTGATGGGCGCGGGCCGCACCGAACTCGCGATGAGCGTCTTCGGCCGCAGTTACGGGCGGTGCACCGGCGGCCGGGTGCTGCTCGACGGCCGGGAGATCCGCACGCGCACGGTGTCGGAGGCCATCGGTCACGGCATCGCGTACGTCACCGAGGACCGCAAGCACCTCGGGCTGAACCTGAGCGAGGACATCAGCCGCAACATCTCGCTGAGCGCTCTCGGCAAGGTCTCCCGGCGCGGCTGGGTCAGCGAGCACGAGGAGACGCGGGTCGCGGAGCGGTTCCGGCGCTCCATGAACATCAAGACGCCGTCGGTATTCGTGGAGACCGGCAAGCTCAGCGGTGGCAACCAGCAGAAGGTCGTCCTCAGCAAGTGGATCTTCTCCGAGCCGGAGGTCCTCATCCTCGACGAACCGACACGGGGCATCGATGTCGGCGCTAAGGCCGAGATCTACACGGTGATCGCCGACCTGGCCGCCCAGGGCAAGGCAGTCCTGGTGATCTCTTCGGAGCTCCCGGAGCTGCTCGGCATGTGCGACCGCATCTACACGATGGCCGACGGCCGGATCACCGGTGAGGTGGACCGCGCGGACGCCACCCAGGAATCCCTCATGCGCCTCATGACCGTGAGCGCGGCAACCGACAACGAGCAGGTGTGACGCATGGCCCAGACACAGACCTCCCATGCCGAGACGGGCACCGCGCCTGAAAAGAGGCCCGAGAACGGCGGCGTGGGCCGGATGCTGGCCGCGGCGATGCGCAGCAACATACGGCAGTACGGCATGCTCGTCGCGCTGGGACTGATCATCGTGCTGTTCCAGGTATGGACCGACGGGACGCTGCTCAAGCCGCTCAACGTCACCAACCTGATCCAGCAGAACGGCTACATCCTCATCCTGGCGATCGGCATGATGATCGTCATCATATCGGGGCACATCGACCTGTCGGTCGGTTCGCTGGCCGCCTTCGTGGGTGCGGCCGGGGCGGTGATGATGGTGCAGCACGGCATCTCCTGGCCCATGGCGCTCGCGGTCGCGCTGCTCATCGGGGCGGCGGCGGGGGCGTGGCAGGGCTTTTGGATCGCGTACGTCGGCATCCCCTCGTTCATCGTGACGCTGGCCGGCATGCTGCTCTTCCGCGGTGGCACCCAGATCCTGCTGCAGGGCCAGTCGGTGGCACCGTTCCCCAAGGGATTCCGGCAGCTCAGCAGCGGCTTCCTGCCCGAGGCCGGACCTGAGACGAACTACCACAATCTGACGCTGCTGCTGGGCGCCGCCGTGCTCGCCGTGGCCGTCTTCCAGGAGTTCCGGGGCCGCCGGCAGGCCGCGAAGTTCGGGCTGGAGCTGCTGCCCAAGGGCCTCTTTGTCGTCAAGCTCACCGCGATAGCGGCAGCCGTGACGGTCTTCACGCTGCTGCTGGCGAGCTACCACGGCTTCCCGATCGTGCTGCTCATCCTCGGCGGCCTGCTGGTCGCCTTCGGCTACGTCATGCGCAACTCCATCCTCGGCCGGCACACCTACGCGGTCGGCGGGAACGCCGGCGCGGCCCGGCTGTCAGGCGTCAAGAGCAAGCGGGTCGTCTTCCTGGCCTTCGTCAACATGGGTGTCCTGGCCGCACTGGCCGGTCTGGTTTTCGCCGCCCGGCTCAACGCGGGCACACCGCAGGCCGGTATCAACTTCGAACTGGAGGCGATCGCGGCGGCCTTCATCGGGGGCGCCTCGGCCTCCGGGGGCGTGGGCACCGTATTCGGCGCGATCATCGGCGGTCTGGTGCTCGGCGTGCTGAACAACGGCATGTCGCTGGTCGGCATCGGCACCGACTTCCAGCAGGTCATCAAGGGCCTGGTGCTGCTCGCGGCGGTCGGCTTCGACGTCTACAACAAGCGCAAGATCGGTTCCTGACCCTGGCCCTGCCCCTCGCTCCGAGAACGGCGGCGCTCCCCTTCCTCGATGGGGCGGCCGCCGTTCTCGCGAGCTATCTGCTGTCCAGCGTCGACGGGAGACCACTGGCGCCGCGTCGAGCCGGTCGATGTTGGGGGCGTACCCTTCCGGGTTGGTGAGTGTCACGGTGTTGGCGCCCGGCTTCAGGTCGACCGGGACACCGATCGTCCAGAAGTCGTCCCAGCTCCAGGTGTTCTTGAAGGTGACCCGCCGGGCCGAGCCGCCGCCGACCGTGAGGTCGGCCGTGCGGGACATGATGTCGGTGTTGTACGCGTGGCCGTTGTCGCGCCGGTCGTTGTTGGAGTAGTGCAGGGTCAGCAGGTGGCGGCCCGCCTCGGCGGCGCGGACGGTGAAGGTCGCGGTGTTGCCGCCACCGTTGCCCAGCCAGCCGACGTAGCTGCCCTCGCTGGCGTGCGGGGAGTTCACCAGCCTGGCCGCGCCGGTCAGCGCGGCGCTCGTTCCCTCGTGGACGGCGGCCCCGTCCGTGTCTCCGGTCCCCGACACGTCCAGGGAGCGCAGCGGAGCCTCCACCTCACCAGCCGCGTTCACGGCGATCCGGTTGTTGCCCTGGATGAGGAACAGCCGCGCGGAGGTGTTGTGGCTGACGGTCACCGACGCCCCGTGCAGCGAAAGGTCGACCGCCCGGCCGGCGCTCGGCCGCACCGTGTAGTAGCCGTCGCGCGGCGCGTACACGTCGAAGACCGCGCGGTCGCCCCCACGGAGTGTCAGCGTGCCGGTGCCGGTGGCGCCCGTCCTGGTGTAATCGAAGGCGGGACGGCCGCTGATATGGGCGAGCGTAGCCTCGTAGGTGGTGACGGGTGTGAGGTATATACGGCGATCATGCCGGGCCGGGTACCGGCAGCAGCAGCCCGCTGATGGTCAGGGCGTACGCCGCTGAGACCAGCCGGGACGTGCGGCGGGCGAACACTCGGGCGGGGGTGATGGTGCTGGCCACGGTGGAAGTACCCCTCGGGTCGGGAATCTCGCCTAGAAACCGGCCGCGCCCTGCGCCTTCGCGATCTGCGCGAACTGGTCCTGGGCCCCCTGGGCAACCTGCTCCGGGGTCTTCTTCCCGTAGATCATGTCGGCGAGGCCGAGGTGCAGATCGGGGGCGACGATCGCCTTGGCCTGGAAGACGCCGTTCGCGGTGGGCAGGGCAGCGGTCTGGCGCTTGGAGGTGGCGGGGAGGCCTCCGGCGAGGGCACGCCGGGCTGGACCGACGGGATCTTCATCGCCTTGATGTACGCCGCGTAGTCGGTGTCCAGCCAGAAGGCCAGGAACTGCCGGGCGGCGTTCTGCCGCTTCTCGTCACCTGGCCTGAAGGCGACCACACCGTTGGTCTGGTCCGGCGAGTACAGGGCGGTGGCCGAGGAGTTCGAAACCGGGAACCAGCCGAGCTTCCGGTCGATCTCGGCGGTCGAGTGCTTGGCCTGGAGCTGGGACTGGAAGGAGGTGGCGTTGAGGACCATGCCCGCCTCGCCCTTCCACAGGGCATCAGCCGAGCCGGTGAAGGTGCCGGTCCGGTAGTTGTTCTGCGCGAGCCCCGCGTCGAGCAGCTTGTCCTTGTAGGTGGCGACGGCCTTGACGACGACCGGGTCGGTCCACCTCTCCTTGTTGCGGTTGAGGTCCGCCCACCACTGCTCGTCAAGGTCGGTGAGCTGAACCTGGACTTGCCACTGCATCGGCCATTTGTCCCCGCCGGCCTCGTAGAAGGGAGCCGCTGCGGGCACCTTCTCCTTGATCGTGCGTCCGAGGGCCAGCAGCTCCTCGTATCTGTGCATGGGCTCGTGCCTCTCTGACGGAAAGTCGGGGTCAGTGGTGTGGTGGCGGGGACTGGGCCGCGTGCCCTTCGGGCGGCGGGGCTGATCTCCTTCGCGCTGGCCGGCGCCCTGCTGGGCCGGATCCCCCTCTCCGGCCACCTCGACCGCATGACCGACGCGCAGCGGGCGCTGGTGCGCGGCGCCGTGGCCGTCTACAAGGAGGTCAGACCGGACCTCCGCCACGCCACGGCCTTCTGGCCGCTGGGCCTGCCCGGCTGGACCGCCCGCTGGCTCGCCCTCGGCTTGCGAGCGCCGGGGGTCACCTATCTGACCGTCTGGCGCCGGGACGCCGGCGCAGCCGACCACCACGAGCTGCCGGTGACGCACCTGGCGGGCCGGGACGTACGGGTGGACATCCTCCATCCGCACGTCCCGGCGGGAGCCACCGCGACCTGGGATCCCAGTCGGTCGGTGCTCGGCGTCTCGCTCCCCCGCGCGCCGAGTGCGATGCTGGTGAGGCTGAGGGGCACGCGGCGCCGCCCTTGATGCGCGGGCGGCGGGGTCGGCGTTGAATGGGAACACGGAGTCCGCGGTCGGAGCCCCTCCCGAATCGAGGATCATGTGAGCGCAGAGAGTCACATCCTCGGCGCCGCCTGTGCCGTCGCGGCGGACGGCATCGTCTTGATGCTCGACGCGCGGGGCCTGATCACAGCCTCCGCGGGCGAGGCCGAGACGCTGCTGGGCATCCCCGCGACCCGGCGGCGCGGCACGGACATCCGCGCCCTGCTCACCGACCCGCACGTCTGGCAGGCGCTCACGACGGCCTCGGCCGCCACCTCCTGTTGTGTCCGGACCAAGCTGAACAGCACCGACGGCGCGGAGAGCGTCGCCGTACGTATCGATCTGCTCGACCTGGACGGGGGGCCCGGCGCCGGGTACCTGCTGCGCCTTCTCCCCGCCGGTGTCGCCGACGAGCTGGAGGACGACGATGCGCTGCTGCGCGCCATGTTCACCCAGAGCGGACTCGGGCTCGTCATTCACGACAGCGACATGCGTCTGACCAGGATGAATCCGCTCCCCCTCGACCTGGCCGCCGGTCCTCCGCCCGGCGCCGGCGCCTTCGATCCGCAGGGCGCGCGGCTGTCGGAGCTCCTGGTGCCCGAGGACGCCAGGCCGCTGGAGGCGCAGCTGCGCAGGGTCGCCGATACCGGTGTGCCGCTGATCGACGACGTGCGGTCCGCGCGGCTGGCGCACCTGCCCGACCGCGAACGCACGGTGAAGGTGACGGCGCTGCGGATGCAGGCCGCCGACGGGACCCTGCGCGGTGTGGCCGTGACGTACACCGACGTGACCGAGGAGGAGCGCTCGCGATGGCGTTCCGCACTGGTCGCGGGGGCGTCCTCGCGGCTCGGCCGGTCCCTCGACATCGGGAACAACGCTCAGCTGCTGGCGGAGCTGCTGGTTCCCGAGTTCGCCGACCTCGCTGCCGTGGATCTCACCGAGTCGGTGCTCGGCGGCACCGAGCCGAGCGACTTCCTGACGGGCGCCCCGCTGCGCCGCCTCGCCGTGGCGGCCGCCGACGGCGAGTGGCCCTGCGAGCTGTACCCGCTCGGCGCCACCATCCGGATCCAGGACATCGAGAGCGAGCACCTACGTCGGGGCGCCGCCGTCTTCGCCGTAGACCTCCGGGACATGCGGAGCAGGCTGGCGGGTGACGCGGAGAGGTCCCGGCTGGTGCTGGCGCCCGGCGCCGCGTCCTTCATGGTGCTGCCGCTGCACGCCCGGGGCCACGTCCTGGGGGCGGTAGGACTGTGGCGTACGGCCGAGCGGGCTCCTTTCACCCGGGACGACGCGCTGCTCGCCGAGGACATCGGCTCCCGCGCGGCGCTGGCCATCGACAACGCCCGCCGCTACCTGCGCGAACGCCGGATGGCGGAGACCCTTCAGCGCAGCCTGCTGCCCCGGCCGGTGATGGAGGTGACCGCGGCGGAGACCGCCGGGATCTACGTCCCGGGCAGCACGGCGGAGCGGACCGGAGGAAGCTGGTTCGACGTCATCACGCTGCCCTCGACACGGGTGGCCTTCGTCGTCGGATGCGTCACCGGTCACGGGCTGAACGCGGCGGCGGCCATGGGACGGCTGCGCACGGCGGTGCGTACGCTCGCGGACCTCGACCCGGCGCCGGAGGAGCTGCTGACCCACCTGGACGACCTCGTCGTACGGCTGGAGGACGACCAGAAACCCGACGACGTCGACGGGGCCGTACGGGGGGCCAGCTGTCTCTACGCGGTCTACGATCCGGTGGCCGGGCGGTGCCTGATGGCGAGCGCCGGACACCCCGCCCCGGTGCTGGCCCCGGTGGACGGCGGCACCGACGTGGTGAAACTGGCCCCCGGACCAGCGCTCGGCACGGGCGGCGCACCGTTCGAACCGGTCGAGCTGGAGCTGGCCGCCGGCGACCTGCTTGCGTTCACCGCGGGGGCGCTGGCCGAGCGTACGAGGAGCGAGTCCGACCCGCTGCTCGGGCACCTGCGGGAGACAGCGCAGTCCGGGGCGCGGGACGGCCGCCCTCTGACCGAGCTGGGGCGGGGCATCCTCGCTCCGCTGCTGGCCGATCCGCCGGAGGACGACTCGACGCTGCTGCTGGCCAGGTTGCGTGCGGTCGCGGAGGAGTCGGTGGCGTCCTGGGAGTTCCCGGCGGACCCCAGCATCGTCTCGGAGAGCCGCGCGGCGGTGTCCCGGCAGCTGGCCCGGTGGGATCTCGATCATCTGGTCTTCAGCACCGAGCTGATCGTCAGCGAATTGGTCACCAACGCCATCCGCTACGCCGGGGCTCCAGTGGGGCTGCGCCTGATCAAGGACAACCGGCTGATCTGCGAGGTGTCCGACCCCAGCCAGACCCAGCCGCATCTGCGGCGTGCCCAGCTCACCGACGAGGGCGGGCGGGGGCTGTTCCTGGTGGCGCAGGTGACTCACCGCTGGGGCAGCCGATACACCGGGACGGGAAAGACCATCTGGACCGAGCAGTTGCTCGAAGGCATGGAACTCGACTTCGGTGACCTTGACCTGGATGTCGACCTGACATGAGGCCGAGGGCCGCGCCCCGGTTTCGGGGGCGCGGCCCGGCGGTCACTGCAGGTGGAAGGTGGCGTCCGCCCGGGCGAGCGTGGAGCCGACCGGCTGGACGTACAGCCCGAAGTCGAAGTGGCGCACGAAGCGCCCCGGCCGGCTGTACGACTCGTAGGAAACGCCTGCGGAGTCGGCCAGGCCGGGCCGCTGGTGGAAAGTGGCGCTTTCCTTGAAGGCCGCGCTGCCGTCATTCTTCTCGACCCATACCTCGCCGTTCTTGTCGTGGAGGTAATAGCCGGGGTAGTTCGCGGATTCCAGCGAGACGGCGCCGCCGCCGGACAGGCCCGGCACCGTCCGGAACTGCGAGTCGGCGAGGTTGGTGACGTTCGGCTCCAGCTTTCCCCGGAACTCCCAGTGCCGGATGTAGCGGTCGGGGTAGTTGTGCGAGGCCAGCCGCTTGGGGGTGGCACCGTCGGCGACCGGGATCCCGAAGTTGGGCGTGTCGTCGGCGTTCCAGTACAGCTTCTGCACGCGGGTACGGCGGTTGGGGTCGTTGAGCGGGTCGCCGCTGATGTCCTTGTAGCCGCGGTCGTGGTAGACGAGGATGTCGCTCCGGCCGTCCTCGGATTTGGTGAAGAAGTTGTGTCCCGGCCCGTACTGGCCGGTGGCCTCGTTGCTCTTGAACACGGGAGTCGGGCTCTTCGTCCAGGCCGCCGGGTCCAACAGGTTGGCGGAGGCGGACGCGGAGAGCAGGCCGAGGCAGTAGTTGCTGTCGGTCGCGGAGGCCGAGTAGCTGAGGAACACCTTGTCGCCGCGCCGGATGAAAGCCGGGCCCTCGTTGACCTTGAAGCCGGCCGTCTCCCAGCCGTACGTGGGGACCGTCAGCCGGACCGGTGTGCCGGAGATCGTCGTGGGGCTTGCCATCTTGGCGATGTAGACGTTGGAGTTGGTCGCGATGGCCGGGTCGTGCTGGGCCCAGCTGAGGTACCGGGTGCCGCCCACTGTGAAGGTGGTGGCATCCAGCGCGAAGCTGTCCATCGGGGTGGCGATCCTGCCCTTCTCGGCCCAGCTGCCCGTCATCGGGTTGGCGGCGGAGCTTTCCAGGGCGTACATCCGGATCTTCCAGATGTCGTCGGCCCGGCCGGCGGCGAAGTACACGTACCACTTGCCGTCGATGAAGTGGATCTCCGGTGCCCAGATGTGCGCGCCCATCTCGCCGGTCGCGTGCTTGGTCCAGATGACGGTCTCGGGGGCGGTGGACAGGCCCTGGATCGTGGTGGCCCGGCGCAGGATGATGCGGTCGTACTCGGGGGCCGTCGCGGTGAAGTAGTAGTAGCCGTCGGTGTGTTTGTGGATCTGGCCGTCGGCGCGCCGTTCGGCGAGTGAGTTGGTGTACGAGACGGCCGGGTCGGCGGGGGCGGCGGCCTGGGCAGGCAGCGGGAGCAGGAAACCGGCCATGAGGGCGACACCGGCGGTGAGGGCACCCGGGAGCGTGCGCGGTACGTGCATGTTCTTCCTCTTCTCTGGCGGAGTGGCGGGGCGGGCGGGGTCAGCCGACCCGGAGCTGCCACTGCTGGCAGGCATTGCCCAGCCACTTCCACTGCCGTACGTCGCCACCGTCCTCCTTCGAGCAGTTGGCGACGTCGGCGACCTTGCCGGTGTGGGCATTGGCGAGGCGGATCCAGCCGCTGTCGCCGGCGATCAGACGGAACCGCTGGCAGGCGTTGTTCAGCCACTGCCACTGGCGCAGGTCGGCGCCGTCGGCGGTGGAGCAGTCCGCGACGTCGAGGACCTTGCCGGTCGCCACGCTGACCAGCCGGCTGGTGTCATCGGCCTGGTCCTCGATGCGCCACTTCTGCGCGGTGGCGCCGTTGCAGGCCCACTGGCGTACGTTGGCCCCGTCGGCTGCCGAACCGTTGGCGAGATCCAGGCACTTGCCGCTGTTGCGGTTGACCAGGGTGAAGGAGTCGGACGGCGTCCCGGACTCACCGGATGGGGCGGGCAGCCGGGTGCCGGTGGCCACCGGGGTGCCGAAATTGGGCGTACCGTCCGCGTTCCAGGTGAACTTCTGCGCGCGGGTGGTACGGCGGTTGTCGCAGCCGCCCGCGGCGCTGTCGTTGGCGTGGTAGACGATCCAGCTCTCGGTGCCGTCCGGCGAGGTGAAGAAACCGTTGTGGCCGGGCCCGAACACGCCTGCCGCGTCATTGCGCTGGAAGACCGGCGTCGGCTTCTTCGTCCACGACGACGCGCTCAGCGGGTCGCTTCCGGTCAGTTCCAGCAGACCCAGCTTGTAGTCGGGGGTCTGGCATCCGGAGGCCGAGAAGGTGAGGAAGGTCCGGCCGCCCCGGTACAGCGGCGCGGGACCCTCGTTGACGTGGTTGCCGCTCTGCGTCTCCCAGCCGTGGGTGGGAGAGGAGATGATCCGGAAGCCGCCGCTGAGGGTGTAGGGGTTGCTGAGCGGCGCGATGACCAGGCTCTGCCGGCTGCCGTTCATGAACCCGCTGCCGAGCAGGTAGAGGCGGCCGCCCACGCGCAGCAGACTCGCGTCGATCAGCCACCCCCCGGGGTCCAGCCCGGGGCCGGTCAGGGTGCTCTTGTGGGTGTACGGGCCCAGGGGGTCGCTGCCGGCGCTCTGGAGCACGTGGGTGCGCTGGGAGTCGCAGCACGGGTCACCGGTGTTTCCGGCGGAGTAGTACAGGTACCAGCGGCCGTCCACGAGGTGCATCTCGGGGGCCCACATGTTGGTGCCGCGCGAGGGCGTGCTGTCGGCCCACACCTGCACGCTCGGCGCGCTCGACAGGCCGTCCAGCGTCGGTGACTTGCGCATGGTCAGCTCACCGGTGAACGAGCTGGCGGCCAGGTAGTAGTTACCGTCGTGGTACTCGATCCACGGGTCGGCGCCCTTCTGCGTCTTCACCGGGTTGGTGAATGTCGTAACGGCGGCCTGCTGGGCCGCCGCGGCGGTACTGCCGCCCGTGAGAGCGGTGGACAGCAGTCCTAGGAGCGCGAGCGTCAAAGCGAGCCAAGCTCCGGGGCGGCGGGAGCGGGAACGGGAACGGGGGGAATAGCGGGTCACGGTTGTCCCTTCAGGGCGGCGGTGTTCCGCGCAGGCCGGCGCTGCTGAGCGCACCGGCCGAACGACGGGGGAGCCCGAGAACGCTCGCGGCGGATACACGTGGAATGCAACCCGACCTGCTGGAGCACGACGGAAATCGAGGCCACGTTGCCACGGCGTTAGCAGATTGTTAACGCTCACACCACGGCGGGTCAAGGTCTCCGACAGAATCGGCGCACGACGACAGTGGCCCTGGACCCGGAGGCAATTCGATGCGCCGCACTGTCGTGACGGAAGATCAGAAACCTCGCGGCAGAGGCTAGTAGGCCCGATATCAACGGCTTGCTCTGGCGAGCTCGCGGATCCTGGCGTGTGTCGGGCGTCAGTAGTTTGGCGCCCAGGATTTCCGCGCGGCCGGCCAGTTACTGGGCCTTGCCGCACCCGCACAGTGCGGTGCGGCCCGGCCTCAGCCAGACCTCCGTGGACGTCCGCGGATCGCGGCGCGACTGCCGCACGGAGCGGGCTACTGGCAGGTTGGGCAGCGGCTCGATGACCTGGATCTCGTTGGCGACCAGCCGGAAGCGGTCGCCCCTGTCGGCCAGCCCAGGACGACCGACGGGCCGGTGTACGTCAAGGACCAGCCGTACCGGATCCTCCCGGCCGCCAATGCCCGGCGCTCACCGGCGATCCAGGGAGCCGGTGGGCGCCCCGCGTGGTGCCGTGAATGGTCCGAATCCGCTTCGCGAGCGCCGCCTCGTCGCCACCTGGTCCTGGTGGCCGGCTCAGCCAGGCGCTGACGACGGAACCCGACCGGGAGACCCGCAGGACTGTTCACCAGCGCTCTAACCCGTACTTCAGATGGCGGTCGGAGATGATCCGTCAGCAGCAGGGCAACGACCCCACCCATCTCCTACGCGTTACTGGACAGCCTTGCGGAGAAGCCGCTCTCCGGCTCCCGCCTCACGGCCTGCTTCCGCGGCCGCTTCAGCTCATCACGCTGCCCCGGCGCATGACATCACTCCTCCGCCAGCCGTGGGCTGGCTGGACCTTACGGACTCACTGGCATGCGACTCGCTGTTGACGTCCAGCTCCCGGGCACCGAACCGATCGTCCGGCCACTACGAGTCGCGAAAGTGCGGAGCCGCCCAAGGTCACCCGAGGCGCCGGCAGCCCGGCCTCCGCCCTCGCGATGGCCTTCAAGCTCGTCGAGTCCGCCCCGGTCCGCAGGCGAGCGATCATCACACCCCTACCTCATCGCCCTCCTCCGCGCAGGAGTCCGCTGCGCGCACGGACACCTCGCCGGAGGAACAGAGGCCAGGCCACCGCAACCTGGTCCCCTCCCGCCGACCAGAGCTCTGTGCCATCGCTCCTGCCTTCTCGGCGAGGGTCACCGAGAAGGGAGTTCAGGCCGCGCCGCTCAGACCGTACCCACCTGCTCGAACGTCCACAGCCTGCCGGGGTCGCCGGCGGAGGCGTAGGACTGCTGGATGCCCCGCCCGTCTTCGGCCACATCGAGCACCTTTGAGCTGTGCTTGTTGCTCACTTCGAACGTCATCAGCGCGCCGGCCGAGCCCACCCGGCCGATGCCCCACTGCTGGTTCGCGCCTCCGTGGTAGCGGTACTGGACGACCTTGGCGCCATCCACCGTCGAGCCGGCGGCCACGTCGAGCACGAGGCCGCTGTGCCGTGCCACCAGCTTGTAGGAGAACGGGGCGACGCAGACTGCACGCCACTGCTCGTTGGCCGCTCCGGCATACTCCCACTGGATCACGGGTGCACCGTTGAGCTGCAAGCGGTGGCTGACGTTGAGGGACTCCCCGGATTCCACATTGGTGATCTTGTAGTACGCGTTCTCGTCGGGGCCCCGATAACACATCGGGGCGGGGTCCGCGTGAGCGGTGGCCGGTGACAGGAACGCGCCCCCCGTGAGGCCGACAGACATCAGGGCGAGTAAGCGCACGGAGCGCCGACAGGTGGAGGCGATGGTGCGTATGGTCACGAAATACTCCCTCAGGGACTCAAATCGACTGCGGCCGACCAGGGAATGTTAGCGTTAACAGCAGTCACCTGCCAGAGGCAAGCCGAGTCATGCGGGGCCGGCCACCCCGTTCGGGCGGCGAGTTGCCTTACCGCGAAGCGTTCCAGAGCCTCGGCCACCAGCGCGTGGTCCGCCCGGGGGCGCCCTCAGGGCCGTCACCGTGCCGATGACGCCTCGGCGGCCGGTGCCGGTGAACCGTACGTGGCTCGGCAGCCGTCGGCATGCAACGGCCCATGAGGCGCGTCGGGTCGAGCCGGGATTGCAAGGATGCTCCGCTACCGCTCCAGGCCGTGGCCGACTCCATTTGCGGCGGGCATCGTTGCCTCGACATTGGTCTGTCGGCCGGTGCCTCGAGAGGTACTTGCCGCCGCCGTGGAGGGGAGTGTCCCGACCGGGCCCCACCTCACACGTTTCCGTCAGGGCCGCCCCGCCATGGCGGCGGGCGGTCTGGTCGACCCTGGCGGCTTCCCTGCCCGTGCCGGGGATGCCGCCGCCAACCAAGGGGACCGATGGTGAACCGAGGCATTCTGTGCCGTGATTCCCATCCCGCTCTCTACGTCTACCAACAGCGGCTCGGGCAGCAGATCCTGCAGCAAGAGCTGACGGGTGAACTGACCTTGCCCGGACAGAACGACGGGACGATCCATCCACCGCGTCATACCCGGGTTCGAAGCAGGAAGGGCCGCGGCAGCGGCCGCAGACGCGGCGCGGGTACGCCCGCTGCCCTCGGGACCTCGACTGCCCGGCCCGGACGAGCTGGTGATCACGGGCTCCGGCCGGGCCTGCTTCCAAGGGGTAGCTGCGCGCGGATGCCGGTTCCCGCTTCTGGTGGCGGAAGCCCCATTGGGGTGGCGGCGCGATGGCGGATACGCCGCCGATGCGAGGCGGTTGCCCTCAGCAGTGCAGCGTGAACGAGGCTTCCCCGTGGGATCGGCCGTTGACCTGGAGCTGCACCAGATGGACACCCGGGTGGTAGCGCCGCGTGCTGATCGGCTTGAAGGAGTGTCTGCGGGTCGCGTGCCACGTCTCGCCGGGAGCCAGGGACCGCGTGGTGAGTTTGAAGACCTTGGGGGTGCGGGTCCCGTTGGCTTTCATGTGGTGGATGACGTAGTCGATGACGAGGTGAGCGGTCTGATCGTGCGTGTTGGTCACCGAGTAGTCGAACAGCAGATGGTCGCCGACCCGGATCTCCGAGGCGTGGACGTGCGGGCCCTCGGCAGCGACGGGACTGTCCGGGGAGTGGCCGAGCAGCGTAAGGGCCCCGGCGTGGCCGGACTTGATCAGGGTCCGCAGGCCGTGGCGTACCAACCGGGTCGTCGTCGGTTCCGGGTCGCTCAGCCAGCGCGCCGCGACACCAGCGGCGATGTCGGGGTGGTCACGGCTGATGTCGTTGAGGTGGTTGGCCACTGATCTGCGGACGTACTCGGAGTCATCCCGGTACAGCGCGTCGAGCAGGGGCAGTGCGGGTGTCGGATCCGCGATCAGCTCCGGAAGCTGGGGCGCCCAGGGCAGTCTTGGCCGCGTGCCCTCACTGGCCAGTCGGCGGACGTGGAGGTCGGGATGTGCGGTCCACGGCGTCATGACCCGGAGAGCGTGTTCCAGGTCGGCACGGAGGAAGGGCCGGACGGCGATCTCCGCGGTCAGGCGCGGGGTGAGTTCTGCCAGCAGGGCGAGCGCCGGCTCGAAGGCGACCAGGCCCCGTACGGCGACGGCCTCGGTGACGGGGAAGATCATCCATCCGGTGAAATCGCCGTCCCGCAGTGCGGCGCGCAACACGTTCGCGAAGGCCGGGTAGTCCGCCGGAAGATCAGCCAGGACGGCATTTCTGATCAGGGCGACACGCTCGGTGAAGCTCAGCCCGTCCAGGGCGGCGCCGCACCCCCGGGTCTCATGCGCCGTGATCCCGTCACCGGCTCGCGTAAGGCATCGGGCGAGGTCGGCGACGGTGTCCGCGCCGAGTAGTTCGTCTGCCGAGGGCACGGCGTCATTCTCCTTGATCTCGTGGGCTATGCGGTGTGCAGTACCTGAGCGTGCCGCATCTCGTGCACGGTGCCGATTCGGCTGAAGAAGCCCTGTGCCCGGGGGTCGGTGGGCATTTCCTTGGCCGCGCGCTCGGCGACGGCGGCGGACGACCAGATGATGAAGTCCAGGACGGTGCCGTCGTCGAACTGGGCGAGGTGGGCGCCCTGAAAGCCGTCGCCGTACTGCTCCTTGAGCAGTTCGACGAGCTGCTCTCGGTGGGCGGTGAGGCCGGCGGGGTCGTCGGTGTCGAACCTGACGTACTCGATGGTTGCACTCATGGCATCACCCTTCGTCGACCATATGACTCACGGATTTGGTAGATCAAATCCGTGAGATGAAGTTATCACGGGTTCACTGCCCTGAATCCAGTAGATTGAGGGCATGACCATCCGGGACCTGCAGGAAATGCCGTGGATCGGCGAGGACCCGGTCCTCGACCTGGCCAACACCGTCGTCGTCGGCGCAGGCCCGGGGCGCGGCGACGTCGACTTCCTCGCCGATCGGGAACTCACCAGGCGATGGCGCGCCCGCGCCGCCGACCGCAGATTGGCCGCCCTCCCCTTGGAGGAGCTGGAGCGGCTGCGTGGGTTGGTCCGCGACGCGCTGGACGCGACAGCCGGACAGCGGCCGCTCACCGACAGCCTGCGGACCCGCCTGAACGAACTCGCCTCGTCCGCCCCCGTCGCCTTCCGGATGACCGGCGACGGCCTGCTCGCACAGCAGGAACAGGGTGGCGGCGCCGACGCCGTCGTCGCCCGCGAGACGCTCGTCCTGGCCGCGGGTCCAGACCGTCAGCGGGTGCGGCGCTGCCACGCCCCCAGTTGCGGCATGTTCTTCCTGGCCAGGCGCCGTGACCAGGCATGGTGTTCCCTCGGCTGCGGCAACCGGGCGAGGTCCACCCGGCGCCAGCCACGAGAAACGGGAACCCACGGCTGATGAGACAAGGGAACCCAAAGTCAGGTTGTGACACCTGGCTTGGATTTCCTCGCGACCGCACTCCACGCGGAGACCGACGACCTGCTGAAGGGTTCGGCGCAGCTTGCTCCATGGCGGCCAGGCGGTGGGTATCGCCCCGAAACCCACCGACGCCGAGCTGGTCACGCCCGCGATGATGCAGGCCATGCCCGGCCGCACCTCCGAGGCCCGGCTACAACAGGCGTCTGCGCAAGGCGGCCGAGCTGCTCTGCCGCTGGGCTTGTGGTTCGGAAGGCCGGTGGTCAGCCCGGATGGCACCTCCGCACGGATGCCCAGGCTAGTACGGACGCCCGTTCGCCCGTCAGCCGCCTCCTCTGATGTTCACAAAGCGGCCGACATCCGTCGCACTGCGACCGGCAAGCAACCAAAAGCGCCACCGATGAACGACTGCGAGCGTAGCTACCCCGAGCAGCCATGCCTACGTCTATCCAGATCGCCGCCTGCCAACCCCTTGCAATCCCTCCAGCCCCGGACCGCGAGGACACGACTGAGAGCATGCAGGTCGGGCCTTCACGCGACAGGGAGTTCAGGTGCCGCAACCGCTATGCGATCGACAGCAACGGGTGCTGCAATGGATCGGCCAAGGATGCCCTGACGGCGTCCGGGAGGGAACCGGGCACCGACTACACAAATCCAGTTCGGAATATGTGCGGCCGGAAGCCGGGCCGAATCGTGCCACTCAGGCATTCCGCTCCCGCAGCGATCAGACCACATCCGTCTGCGGTGGCTGACTTACTCCTACCGCCCATGCCTGTCAACGCTCAGACCGATCTCGCCAGTTCGCCGGTCTCATCTTGGTCGCTCCGCTTGCCGACACGCCCCCGAAGGCGTCCAGGCTGGGCTCGTGCTGGGTCAGCACCGACCAGCACGGTTGGGGTTGATAGGGGTGATGACGGGTGACGAGAGCTCAGCACCAGACCAGCACGGGATGCAGGAGGGCCCCGCCAATAGGCGAGGCCCAAGCCCTTGACCTGCATGTTTGCGCTGGGAAGATCATCACGCTAAGAGAAGCGCCTAAAAGGTGTGCAGGAACTTCACTGGCCGCCGCCGCCGTGCATACCGTCTCCCCCTGCTGGATGACCCCGCCGGCCGGACCGCACCGGCCGGACCCTGAACCCCTCTACGCTAACGCCTCCCCGGCATCGTCCCGCCCCCTTCGTCCCCCTCGCCCCCCGCGCTCCCCCCGTCCCCCCGCCGCTAGGGCGCGTACGTCTCCCCGCCCGGGGTGAGGGTGGCGCTCCCGGCGGTGCTGTCGGCCAGCCAGGCCTCGAAGGCGGGCAGGTCGGACTCGGGCAGGGCGATCTCGATCTCCACGGCCGCCCCGTAGCGCACGTCGATCACGGTCCTGCCGGTGGAGCGCAGGTCGTTCTCGGTCTTGCCGGCCCGCTGGTGTTCGACGGTGACGGTGACCAGCCGGTACCGGTGCCGGGTGACGGTGCCGAGCACGTCGAGCGCCTCTCCGACCACCCCGCCGTAGGCGCGGATGAGCCCGCCGGCGCCGAGCTTCACGCCGCCGTAGTAGCGGGTGACGACGGCGGCGGCGTAGCGGATGTCCCGGCGCGTGAGCATCTGCAGCATCGGCACCCCGGCGGTGCCGCCGGGCTCGCCGTCGTCGCTGGCCTTCTGCACGGAGGCGTCGGCGCCGATGACGTAGGCGTAGCAGTTGTGCGAGGCGGTGGGGTGCTCCTTGCGGATCCGGGCGACGAACTCCTGCGCCTCCCGCTCGGTCGCCGCGGGCGCGAGCGCGCACAGGAACCGGGAGCGGTTGATCTCGGACTCGTGCACACCCTCACGGGCCACCGTCACGTACTGGTCTGCCTTCACCCGTCCACCCTACGGGGAATCCGACATGCGTCTTTTCTGTTGATCGGGTTGGCGGTGGCCAGCGGCCAGACGCAGCACCAGCGCGAACATCAGCATCAGCACCAGGAGGCGGCACACGTGTACGGCGATCCGGCAACCATCCGCAAGGTCCTCACCGAGCTCGGCGACACCTGGGCCGTGGTGGGCCTGTCCAACAACCGGGACCGGGCCGCGTACCGCGTGGCCGAGATCCTCCAGCGGTACGGCAAGCGCGTGATCCCCGTGCACCCCAAGGCCGAGACGGTCCACGGCGAGCAGGGCTATCCCTCGCTCGAGTCGATCCCGTTCGAGGTGGACGTGGTGGACGTCTTCGTGAACGGCTCGCTGGCGGGCGCGGTCGCCGACGAGGCCGTCGCGAAGGGGGCGAAGGCCGTCTGGTTCCAGCTGGACGTGATCGACGAGGCCGCCTTCGCCCGCACCCGCGCGGCCGGACTGGACATGATCATGGACCGCTGCCCGGCGATCGAGATCCCCGCCCTCTAGCCCCGGGGGACCTCCACCGGCCCGCCGCCGAGGGATCGCTGGCGCCCTCGTCGTGGAGTCCCTCATCGCCGGCGGCGTCTGCGATCCGCGGGCGGGGCGGGCGGCGCTCGACGCGATAGCGGGCTACCACGACGAGGGCGCCGGGGCCGGGGATCCGGCCCCCGGGGCCCGCGTTCCCGGGGCCGGCGGCCCGGAAGAGGATCCTGCCCTTCGCCGACGAGCTCGTGCGGCTCCTGCACGCGGCCGGGCTGCGGACGGTACTGATCTCGGGGAGCCCCTACGAGATCGTCCGGCGCGCCGCCGCGGAACTGGGCATCGACGAGGCCCACGGCATGCGGGCCGAGTTCCGGCGCGGCCGCTGCACCGGAGCCCTCACCACCACCCCGGCCCTGCCGGGCGGCAAGCGCGCGGCCCTGCGCACCGCGACCAGGGGCGGCCCCGTGCACCGCCGGAGCTCCTTCGCCATCGGGAACTCCCCCTCCGACGCCGAGGTGTTCGAGCAGGTCGGACTGGCCTTGGCCTTCGAACCGGACCCGGTGCTGCGGGGCTGGGCGATGGACCGTGACTGGATCACGGCCGACCGGCGCGACGTACTGGCCGTCTGCCAGGACCTGATCGCGACGCACCCGGTACTGGGCGCGACGAGCCGTGGCGCGGACGCGGGGGCCGCCAGCACGAAGATCGTGTTCAACACGGTCAAGCTCGAGGAGACCTGCCCCTGACCCACCGGCTCCCGCTGCCCGGCGACGGGACGGCAGGCGCCCGCCTCACTCCGGCTCCGACACGTCCGCCAAGGCGCCGAGGGCCCGCAGCTGCTCCGGTGTCACCCCGTCGGGGATCGGGACCGGCGCCGGGGTGCGCAGGGGCGGCTGCCAGCCCGTCTCGGGGTCCCAGCGGCGGACGATCCGCGCGGGCGCCCCCGCCACCACGGCGTGGTCCGGCACCTCGCCCCGTACGACGGCCCCCGCCGCCACCACGACGTTGCGGCCCAGCCGCGCCCCGGGCAGGATCACCGCGCCGGTCCCCAGCCAGCAGCCCGGGCCTATCTCCACCGGGGCGCTGCGCGGCCACTGCTTGCCGACGGGCTCGTGCGGGTCGTCGTAGCTGTGGTTGGTGGAGGTGATGTACACCCCGGGACCGCAGAAGGTGTCGTTGCCGATCGTGATCCGGGTGTCGGCGATGACGTGGCTGTCCCGGCCGATGACCACACCGTTGCCCAGGACCAGCATCGGCTCCGCGCCGAGGTCGAGGTCCGGCATCATCCCGGCGGTGAGCGTGACCTGTTCCCCGATGATGCAGTGGTCCCCGAGCCTGATCCAGGGCTCGCCGAAGACCGTGCCCTGCGGGAACGCGAGCCGGGTTCCGTGCCCGATCGCGCCGAAGCGCAGCCCCCCGGGGGTCTGGGCGGTGACCGCGCCGGCCCGCTGCATCCAGCGCCAGCCCGCGTGGACCGCGCGCCCGGCGAGCCGGCGGCGCAGGCCCGTGAGGGAGGAGAGCGCCATCAGAGGAGAGAGAGAAGAGAACGTGTTCTGGTTCTTCGCCACCGGGTCACCGTAGCGCGCCGGAAGCCCGTGCCGCGCCGTGATCTTCACCCCATCCCCGGGGCCCCGGCGGCGTGGCCTACGGTTCCGTTAGCGCGACGCGACGTACCGGAAGAGGAAGAGATCACATGACGCAGCAGGTGGCCCAGGCACTAGTGATGGGTGTCGGCGGGAAGAACCCCGAGATCGACCCGACGGCGTTCACCGCTCCCACCTCCGTCGTGGTCGGGGACGTGCGGCTCGGCGCGGGCGCGAGCATCTGGTACTCGGCGGTGCTGCGCGCGGACTGCGGTCCCATCACCCTCGGCGCCGACAGCAACGTGCAGGACAACTGCACCGTGCACGTGGACCCCGGGTTCCCGGTCTCCATCGGCGAGCGCGTCTCCATCGGTCACAACGCCGTCGTGCACGGCTGCACGGTCGAGGACGACTGCCTGATCGGGATGGGCGCGACGGTACTCAACGGCGCGGTGATCGGGGCCGGATCGCTGGTGGCCGCCCAGGCGCTGGTCCCGCAGGGCATGATCGTCCCGCCGGGTTCGCTGGTCGCGGGCGTACCGGCGAAGGTGCGGCGCGAGCTGACCGCTGAGGAGCGCGAGGGCATCAAGGTCAACGCCCTCATGTACACCGAACTGGCCAAGCAGCACGGCGCCTCGGTGGCCTCGGGCGCGTAAGGGGCGCTGCCCGGCCTTCGCTCCCCGCCCGGGGTCCGGGCGGGGGGCGTGCCCCTCAGTCGGTGCGTACGGTCGGGCCGGCCGCGGCAGCGGCCTGCTCCGGCACCGGCACCGGAGCAGCCGTGTCCGTGGCCCCGTCCGCGGCGGCATCCGCGCCGGCCTCGGCCCGCGCCTCCGCTGCCGCCTTCTTCATCCGTCCGCGCACCACCACGGTCATGCCGATCCCGCAGACGGCGGCCAGGGCGAGGGCCACCCACGAGAACCCCTTCAGCCACGGCTCGGCGACGATCCCGATCGAGTAGATGACGGCCGTCGTCCCGCCCGCCCACAGGATCCCGCCGAGGACGTTCGCGATGAGGAACCGCCAGTAGGGCATGTGCAGGACGCCCGCCAGCGGACCGGCGAAGATCCGCAGCAGGGCCACGAACCTCCCGAAGAAGACGGCCCACATCCCCCACTTGTCGAAGGACCGCTCCGCCATGGCCACCTGGTCCGGCCCGAAGTGCTTGGGGAAGCGCCGGCCGAGCCGCTCCAGCATCGGCTTCCCGCCCCTGCGGCCGATCGCGTAGCCGATCGAGTCGCCCACGATCGCACCGGTGGTCGCGCAGATGCCCAGCACCACGGGGTCGATGTGTCCCTGCTGCGAGGCCAGCAGCGCCGAGCTGACCAGGACGATCTCCCCCGGCAGCGGGATGCCGAGGCTTTCCAGTCCGATGACGAGCCCCACCAGGAGGTAGATGCTGACTGCCGGAATCGTCTCCAGCCATTCCTGGATGTGCACCGGTACGTCCTCCCGAGATTCTCCGCCCGGCCCGCCCCCTGTGGCGGACCGAACGGGCAGCCTATCCGGTCGCCACCACAGCCTTTGCCCGCAGCGGCAGTTCGCGCGAGGAACGCCCCGCGAAGACTTCGCGGCGGCCCGTCCCCACCACCCACGCGTCCCGCTCCGGATCCCAGGAGGACAGGGTGCGCGCGTCGATGTCCAGGACGATCCGCCGCGCCTCGCCGGGGTCGAGGCTCAGGCGCCGGTACCCGGCCAGCGCCCGGACCGGCTGGTCCAGTTTCAGGTCCGGGGACGGGCCCACGTAGACCTGGGCCACCTCGGTGCCCGTGCGCCGGCCGGTGTTGCGCACGGTGAACTCCACGCGCAGCCCGCCGTGCTTCGCGTGCGCGCCTCCCCGCCGGACCGCCAGCTTCTCGTACGCCCAGGTGGTGTACGAGAGCCCGTGCCCGAAGGCGAACAGCGGAGCCACCCGCTGCTGGTCGTACCAGCGGTGGCCGACGTGCACGCCCTCGGTGTACTCCTGCCGCCCGCCGACCCCCGGATAGCGCACCGGGTCCGCGCCGACCGGGCTCGCCCGCTCGTCGGCCGGGAAGGTCTGGGTGAGGCGGCCGCCCGGGTCCGCGTCGCCGAAGAGCACGTCGGCGGTGGCGGCCGCGCCCTCCTGACCCGGGTAGTACATCTGGAGGACCGCTCCGGTACGCGGCAGCCACGGCATGGCCGTGCCGGAGGAGGTGTTGAGCACCACCGTGGTGCGGGGGTTGGCGGCGGCGACCGCCTCGATCAGCGCCGCCTGGCCGCCGGGGAGCGCCAGCGAGGTGCGGTCGCTGCCCTCGGTGGCGTCCTCGTAGGCGAACAGCACCACGCTGCGGGCCGCCTTCGCCGCCTTGACGGCCTCGGCGAGGTCGGCGGCCCGGGTCGCCTTCGTGGTGTGCCGCAGCCGCAGCCGCTGCCCCTTCGGCCCGCCCTCGGCGAACACGGCGAGGCGGTGTTCGCCGGCCTTGAGCGCGAGGGTGCGGCGGCGCACGGAGCGGCCGTCGGGCGCGGCGCCCAGCAGTCCACCGGCGAACTGCTCGGCCACGCCCTGCCGTACGGGGAACAGTTCCTCCCCGTCGAGCCGGACGGCCGGCCGTTTCCCGGTGTAGTGGACGAGCAGGGTCCACTCGTCGTCGGCGGCCAGCCGGAACGTCCCCTCGTAGCCCCAGGTGCGCCCGGGGGCCACCGCCCGGTCCTCGAGGCCCGCGCCGGGCGTCAGCAGCGCCACCGGCAGCGGGCGCCCGTAGAGGTCCTCGCCGAGCGCGTAGGTCACCGTGGAGCCGCTCCCGGCCCGCCGCCGGATCTCGTCGAGGGGGGCCGCGGCCGCGTCCGGCACCACGTGGGCACTGCCGCCGCCGCCGACGAAGGGCGTCCGCCCGGTGGGGCCGATCACCGCGACGGAGCGGGCGGCGGGGCCGGTCAGCGGCAGGGTCGCCCGCTCGTTGCGCAGCAGGACCGCTCCGGCGGTGGCGATCTGCCGTGCCGTACGGGCCCCGGCGGCCGCGTCCCGGGCGGGCCGGGCGGCGGGGTGGGCGGCGAGGAGCCCGAAGCGGTCCATCGTGCTCAGGATCCGGCGTACGGCGAGGTCGACGGTGTCCTCGTGGACGGAGCCGCCGCGCACCGCCTCGCGCAGCGGGGCGCCGTAGTGGGTGCCCGCGGGCATCTCCATGTCGAGGCCGGCGCCGATCGAGGCGACGGTGCTGTGGGTGGCGTTCCAGTCCGACATCACCCAGCCGTCGAACCCCCAGCGTCCGCGGAGCAGTCCGTCGAGGAGCGGCTTGTTCTCGCAGGCGTAGACCCCGTTGACCTTGTTGTAGGCGCCCATCACGGCGCCGGCCCCGGCGGCCACGGCGGCTTCGAAGCCCCGTAGCTCCGTCTCGTGGAGGGTCCGTTCGGCGGCGATCACGTCGACGGTGTCGCGGCCCTTCTCCTGGTTGTTGAGCGCGAAGTGCTTGACGGTGGCGATGAGGCCCTCGTCCTGGATGCCGCGGACGACCTCGGCGACCAGGTCGGCCGTCAGCTTCGGGTCCTCCGAGAACGTCTCGAAGTTCCGTCCGGCGTACGGGGTGCGGATGAGGTTGGCCATCGGCGAGAGGAGCACGTCGACGCCGAGCGCGCGGCCCTCGCGGCCGATGACGCGCCCGTAGGCGCGGGCGAGCGCCGGGTCGAAGGCCGAGGCGAGCAGGACCGGCGCGGGCAGCGCGGTGGCGGGCCTGGCGACGCGGACCCCCGCCGGACCGTCGGCGAGGCGCAGCGCCGGGATGCCCAGGCGTGCGATGCCCGGCACGTAGCCGGCCTGGCCGAGCGGGGCCGGGTCCGGGCCGCCGTGCAGCAGGACGGTCTTCTCCTCCAGGGTGAGCCGCTCCAGCAGGGCGTCGATCCGGGCGGCGCTGCCGGCCGCGGGAGCGGCGGCGGGGGATCCCGCGGAGCCGGAGGCCTTACGGGGCTGCGTGCCGGGCGGCGGCGCCGGTACGCAGCCGGCCGCGCCGAGGGCGGCGCCCATCGCCCCGAGGAAGCGGATCGCACGGCGTCTGGACACGGCCTCGCTCATGGGCGCTCCCTGCGGCGTGGGCATCGGCGTCAGGTGGCGGGAGCGGCCCGCGCCGGACCGCTCCCGCCCCCACTGTGCGCCGCCCCCCGCGCGGGCCCGCTTCAGGCGCGCCACCGCGAACCGGATGTTCAGCCCTGCGGCGGCTGCCGCCCGAGGCCTACGGACCCGACGCCCAACCCAGCGGCAGCTGCCGCCCGAGGCCCACGGACCCGACGCTCAACCCTGCGGCGGCGACGGCCGGAGGCCCACGGACCGAAGCCCAACCCTGCGGCGACTACCGCCCGAGGCCCACGGACCCGACGCTCAGCCCTGCGGCGGCGACGGCCGGAGGCCCACGGAACCGAACCCCAACCCTGCGGCGGCTGCCGCGCGAGGCCGCAGGGCGCCGAAGCTCAGCCCTGGGGCGACTGGCCCCCGAGGTCGGCCTCGCGCCGGGGCTCGTCCTGGAGCTGGACCCGCGCCTCGGTGCGGTGGCCGCGCTCGATGTAGTCCCGTACGACGGCCTCGACCGCGTCCTGCGGCGACCCGATCCCGGCGAGGACCATCACCTCCACCACGAGCTCGGCGTCGAGGCTGATGCTGATCTTGGCTCGGCCCGGCACGGGACCCCCTCCATCCGTCGTCGGATCAGGGACTCTAGCGGGCTCACGCGCGGGGCGCAGCGCCCGGACCACGGTCCTTCACCTCCGTGCGTGGACGGGGTCCTCGGGACCAGGCCGCACGTGCGGCAGTGCCCCGAGGCTGAAGACGCCAACGCCGACGCCGCCGACGCAACGCGCGGTAAGCCGTGGGCCGTCTTACGGTTTCCTCCGCCCCCGGCCGGAGCGTGCGGACGAGGTCCGGAGCATCCGCTCCTCCTTCGTGGAACCCACCCGGCGAGAGCCCGGCACCCTGCGAGGCCGAGACGCGAAGGGACACGTGAAGGGCTCCGGTCGGCTCACTCCGACGTGGGCCCGGTGGGCTCCTTCGGAGCCGTCAGGCGGGTGTGCCGGCGCGGGTCACGAGTCGGCCGAGGAGTCTGGCCGCGGTGTCGTCGGTGGTGCGGACGACGGTGTAAGTGACGTCCGTGTCCGGCATGGCCGTGCCGATGTGGTGGCCGCAGCAGGAGGTGACGTTGCCGTGTTCGTCGGCGACCAGGAACGCGGGCGCGGTCGGGCAGGGTTCGGGGGTCTTGGGGGTGGTGCGGCCGCATATCGCGGTCATGGAGGCTCCTCGGGGTTGATCGTCGCGCCGTCCTGGATCTTACGAGGCGGCGCGGACCAGGCCCCCGGACGATGGCGGGCGCCCCGATCTCCCGTGGACCACCGCCCAGACCGCGAAGTGCGCGAGGTGGAGGAGCGGCCGGCCGGCCGACCCACCTGGACCCGAAGGCCGGCGCCGTCACCCCGAAGGCGCCGCGGATGTGCCGCGGATGTGCCGTGCACATGTCCGCGACACGCTCCGCCGCAGGTCAGAGGCTACGAGTTGGGCCGCAGGGTCCACAGGACCGTCATCTCGCCCGTCACGGCCTCGTCCTCGCGCTGGATCGCGATGGTGACGGGGAACTCCGGGCGGCCGCCCGCGTCGAGTTCGGCGACGACCTCGGCGACCGGGCGGCCGAGGGTGGCGGTGGCCGTCACGACGCCCTTGGCGAGCTTCTTGTAGCCGATCTCCGCGCTCACCGCGAGGGGCACCGCGCGCGAGAGCTGGTCGCCGAAGGCGGCCAGGACGATCGCGCCGCTCGCGGACTCGGCGAGGGTGAACATGGCGCCGGCGTGCGGGCCGCCGAGGTGGTTGTGGAAGTCCGGCTGGTCCGGGAGCCGGACGACGGCACGCTCGGGGGTGGTCTCCAGGAACTGGAGGTTCAGGGTCTTGGCCATCGGCACGGTCGCGGCGAGCAGTTCGCCCACGTTCATCTGTTCAGCGCTCATGGCACGCGATGTTACCCACGAGTAGTAGGCCTTGGCCATACCCGCCCGGGGGCGGCCGTGGATCCCCGACCGCACTCCCACTATCGTTACCGGCCATGTGGCCAGGACAGCAGCAGCCGCCCGGGGGAGAACCCAACCCCCAGGACGCGCATCAGAACCCGTACCAGCAGCAGCCGGGAACGCCGAACCCGTACCAGCAGCAGCCGCCCCCGGCGGCGTACGGGGAGCAGCCTCAGCCCGGCTACGGGTACCCGCAGCAGCCCCCCGCTCCCCAGGGGTGGGGCCAGCAGCCCCCGACCGTCCCCGTACCCCAGTGGGGCGGCACCCCGCCGCCCCCGCCCCCGCGCGGAGGGAGCCCGTTCGCGACCAGGACCGTGGCCATCGTCGCGGCCTCGGCCGTCGTCGTGGCGGCCGCCGCCACCGGGGCGTTCGTCCTGACCCGGGACGACAAGGGCTCCGACCAGGCGGACGGCAAGCCGAGCACCTCCCCCTCCGCCCCGGCCTCCTCCCCCGCGTCCGCGTCCGCGAGCCCGAGCGGCAACCCGCGCGGCGGCGCCGAGGTCAAGCCGGTGATCCCCGGCTGGAAGGTCGTCCTCAACCCGAAGCGCGGCACCGCCTTCGACGTCCCGCCGGACTGGGACGTCCAGTCCTCGGGCCTGTCCATCGGTTTCGGGGACGAGGCCAAGAACGACGGCACGGCCCTCGTCATGATGGGGGCGCCCGCCATCCTCAAGGAGGAGTGGTGCCTGGTCGACGCCGACAAGGACGGCAAGGAGGATTCGACCTCCCTGGCCGCCACCGGCACCAAGGGCGGCATGGGCGCGAAGAGCACCGCCGAGGCCGCGTACAACGAGGCGGGCAACTGGGCCTTCGCCGCGTACGCGCAGAAGGCGCCGAAGGGCACCACCAAGGTCGCCCAGGCCAAGGAGTACACGACCTCGTCCGGGCTCAAGGGGCACATGGCGACCGCGACCGTCAGCGGCCTGCCCAAGGAGAACAAGTGCTCCTCGGACGGCAAGTCCGTCGCCTTCAGCTTCACGACCGCCAACGGTGACCTCTCCACCTGGGTCCTCTACGGCGCCGCGGGCGTCCCGGGCGAAGTGAGCAAGGAGACTTACGAGAAGATCCTGAGCAGCATCCGCCTCAACGCGGGCTGACCTCCGCCCACGGGCCGGAAATCCGTTTGGATTCCCGGCCCGGGACGGGGATAGTCCGGAGGTGCGCTCTCTCCCCTCCCTCTCGCCCCGTCCCTCCGGCCGCAAGCCCGAGTGGGCCGGCCGCAACTACACCCTGCTGACGGGTGCCGCGGTCATCACGAACCTCGGGAGCCACGGAGCGCTCATCGCGACCACCTGGGCGGTCGTGGAGTCGGGCGGCTCCCCCGGTGACGTCGGCCTGGTGGCCGCCGCCCGCACGCTGCCGCTCGTCCTCTTCCTCCTCATCGGCGGAGCCGTCGCCGACCGGATCCCCCGCCACCACGTCATGGTCGCGGCGAACGCCCTCAACTGCCTCTCGCAGGCCGTCTTCGCCTTCCTCGTCCTGACCGGCGAACCGAAGCTGTGGCAGATGATGCTGCTCACGGCGCTGTGCGGCACCGGTACGGCCTTCTTCAACCCGGCCGCCGAGGGCATGCTCATGGCCACCGTCTCCGGCCCCCAGGCCAACCGCGCCTTCGCCTTCTTCCGGATGGCGATGAACGGCGCCGGCGTCGGCGGAGCGGCCCTCGGCGGAGCCATGGTCGCCTTCATGGGCCCCGGTTGGGTGCTCGCCGTGGACGCGGCCGCCTTCGCCGTCGCCGGAGCCCTACGGGCCTTCCTCGACGTCGGAGACCTCGCCGAACGCGCTCCCGGCGGCGGCCTGCTGACCGATCTGCGCGAGGGCTGGGTGGAGTTCAAGAGCCGTCCCTGGCTGTGGAGCATCGTGCTCCAGTTCTCGGTCGTCGTGGCCGTCGTCGGCGCCGCCGAAGCGGTCTACGGGCCTTTGGTCGCCCTGGAACGACTGGGCGGGGCGGCTCCGTGGGGCGTGGCCCTGGCCTTCTTCGGCCTCGGCACCATCGGCGGGGCCGTCCTGATGATGACCTGGAAACCGCGCCGCCTGCTGCTGGCCGGCACCCTGTGCGTGTTCCCGCTGGCGCTCCCCGCGGCGGGGCTGGCGGTGCCGCTTCCGGTGTGGGGGCTGTGCGCGGTGATGTTCGTGAGCGGCGCGGCCATCGAGGTGTTCGGCGTGAACTGGATGACGACGATGCACCAGGAGATCCCCGAGGAGATGTTCTCCCGGGTCTCCGCCTACGACTGGTTCGGCTCGCTCTCCATGCTCCCGCTGGCCACCGCGCTGGCCGGCCCGGTCGAATCAGCGGTCGGCCGCACCTCGGCCCTCTGGGGCTGCGCGGGCCTGGTGATCGTCGTGACGGCAGCCGTCCTCCTGGTCCCGGACGTACGCCGCATGACCCGCAAACCCCCCGCCCCCATCGGCCCCGACCTCAGCAAGCCCAGCCCGGCCGACTCCAGCCCCGCCCAGCCCAGCCCCGCCGGCGTTTGAGACGCGGGGGTCCGGGGGCCGGGCGCAGGGCGGCTTGGGGGTTTCGCCCCGCTCAGCGGCGAAGGGCGATGCGGGGGTTTCGCCCCGCGCAGCGGCGAAGGGCGATGCGGGGGTTTCGCCCCGCGCAGCGGCGAAGGGCGATGCGGGGGTTTCGCCCCGCGCAGCGGCGAAGGGCGATGCGGGAACTTCGCCCCGCGGAGCGGTGCGGCCCTCAGCCGAGGCTGAACGCCCCCTCCGGCGGCTCGGGCGAAGCCACCGCATCGGTGTCGGACACCGGCACGGCCCCCCGCATCAGACGTGCGAGAGCCGCCCCCGCCTCCACCCGCGCGGGAAACGCGTCCCCCGCGCACACCCGCGTCAGCTCCGCCACCGGCAGCTCCCGCCGCGAAGCCAGCAGCACCGCGTTCCCGAACCGCCGTCCCCGCAGCACCCCCGGCTCCGCGATCAGCGCCAACTCCCCGAAGACCGCCCCGAAGTTCGCGAGCTGCCCCCGCAGGAAGCCGAACGGCGCCCCGTCCGCGAGGTTCGCCACGTACACCCCGCCGGGCCTCAGTACCCGCGCGACCTCCCGCGCGTACTCCACCGAGGCCAGCGAGGCGGGCACCCGGGATCCCCCGAACACATCGCCCACCACCACGTCCGCGCTCGCGTCCGGCGCCGCGGCCAGCCAGGCCCGCGCGTCGGCGACGTGCACCGTGATCCCGCTCCCGGCGGCCACCGGCAGGAACTCCCCGACCAGCGCGACGAGCCCGGCGTCGAACTCGACCACGTCCTGCCGCGACCCCGGCCGGCCCGCCGCCGCGTACCGCGGCAGGGTCAGCGCGCCGCCGCCCAGGTGCAGCAGGTCCAGCGCGGCCCCCGGCTCGCCCACGCAGTCCAGGACGTGCGCGAGGCGCCGTACGTACTCGAACTCCAGGTGCTCCGGGTCGTCGAGATCCACGTAGGACTGCGGCGCCCCGTCCACGGTGAGCAGCCAGGCCCGCTCCCGGTCGATGTCCGGCATCAGTTTGGCGGTGCCCTGGGCCACGTCCCGGATCACCGGGATCTGTTCGTCACTCACCGGACCATTGTCAGGCCCCCGGAGCCGCCCACACCTCGCGCGCCTGCTCCACGTGCTCCGCAGCCTGCTCCAGCCCCGCCCGGGCGGCGGGATCGCGGCGCGCGGGGTCCAGTACGTTGCGTCCGAAGACCTTGCGGGCCTGCGGCGACGGGGTGATCAGCAGCACCTTCGCCCCGGCCTCCCTCAGCCGGGCGGCCTGCGAGGCGGGCGAGGGGATCAGCCCGGCGCCCGTGGCCATCGGCGCGAGGATCACCACGCGCCCGTAGCCGGAGGCGAGGTCGGCGTTGGTCGCGGAGCGGATCCCGCCGTCGACGAACCGCCGGCCCGCGACGGTCACGGGCGGCCACACCCCGGGTACGGCGCAGCTGGCCGAGACGGCGTCGACCAGCCCGGCCTCGCTCCCGCGCTCGAAGGCGGCCAGTTCGCCGGTCAGCGCGTCCACCGCCGTGACGACGAGGCGCCGCTCGGGCCAGTCGTGCGAGACCAGCCGGGCTTCCAGCACCTTGCGGCGCACGCCCTCCGGCTCCGTGTCGGCGGCGAGCGCGAAGGCGCCGATCCGGCGCCGGTAGGACTTCGCGTCGCGGGAGCGCACCATCGCGACGGCGTACCGCCCGATCAGGGAGGCCCCCAGCTTCGCGGGGAGCTCCCCGCCGGGGTCGCCGAGCTGGCGCTCGTACAGCGCCTGCGGGGTGAGCAGTCCGGAGGTGAGCTGCGCGCCGACGACCGAGCCGGCCGAGGTCCCGACGACGAGGTCGGCGCCGGTCAGGTCGACGCCCGCGCGGGCGAGCCCGTAGAGCATCCCGGCCTCCCAGCCGACGCCGGTCAGCCCGCCGCCGCCGAGCACCAGAGCCGTGTCCTTGCCTTGCAAGCCGCCGCTACCCATGTGCCGCTCCCTCCCCGCATGCCTGTGGTGACGGCAGTCTGGCGCAAGCCGGCCACCGCCACCACAGCGGGTACCGCACGGGCGCGGGCACGTACGTGTCCACGGCGTCGAGTACGTCTAGGCCCTGTCGTGGTCGACGTGACCCATGGGGCCGATGTTCTTCAGTGCCTCGCGCACCGAGAGCGGGGACAGCGAGTTCCGCTCGGCGGTGACGAAGGCGCGTACGGCGCCGGGGTCCGTCTTGGCGTACTCGCGCAGGCACCAGCCGATGGCCTTGCGGATGAAGAAGTCGGGGTGGCCCGCCTGGCGCCGGCAGTACGCGAAGAGCCGGTCCGTGTCGGTCGTGGCCTCGTACCGGAGCTGGTGGAGCAGGGCGGTGCGCGCCACCCACAGGTTCTCGTCCCCGATCCACCCGTCCATGACGGCGGGGAGCGCCGGGTCGGCCGCCACGAGCGGGCCGACGGTGTGCGCGGCGAGCAGGTCGACGGTGTCCCACCAGGAGTCGGTCACGATCAGGTGCCGGACCACGGGCAGGAAGCCGGAGGAGCAGCGCGGGACGTGCCGGCGCAGGTAGTCGACGGCGAAGTACCGGTATTCACGCTCCGGAAGCTCCCAGCAGCGCAGGGCGAGGGCCGCGCAGTCCGCTTCGGACGGTTTCGGCGTGTTCTTGGTCACGGCTCGGGACAGCTCGCGGCGCAGCGGGGTGGGGATCCCGAGGAAGGGCGAGACGTCCTTCATGTACGCGGTCATGGGCCCGGCCCGCTCCACGTCGGCGGCGGCGCCGTAGGACTCCGTGAGCCGCGCCACCAGCAGCTCGGCCAGGTCGCTGCGCGGGCCCCCGGCTTCGGTCTGAGGCCGCCGGTCGTTCGACTGCATGAGGCCCAGATTACGGCGCTCGGACAGGGGGGTCGGTTAGTCTCCCGGAATGTCCCTCCTCCTCGCGCCGTGGACACGGCTCTCGCTGCTCGTCGTGCTGCTCCTCGCGGCCGGCGTCTGCGTCGTGCTGT
Source organism: Streptomyces sp. NPDC099050 (assembly GCF_044759865.1). Classification (NCBI taxonomy): domain Bacteria; kingdom Bacillati; phylum Actinomycetota; class Actinomycetes; order Kitasatosporales; family Streptomycetaceae; genus Streptomyces; species Streptomyces sp. NPDC099050. Next base: position 308,513 of record NZ_JBIWAE010000004.1, read on the forward strand.
ACGAGCCCCAGCGCCTGCTCTCGGAGGGCTGGCCCCCGGGGCTCCCGGTGGGCACCGCCGTCCTGCTCTTCGCCGCGGCGTACGGGGTGTGCACGGCCGCCCTGGTGCCGCGCCCCCTGCTGAACCTGGCCGCCGGAGCCCTCTTCGGCTCCCAGTTCGGCCTGGTCGCCGCGGTCGGCGGCTCGGTGATCGGCGCGGGGATCGCCTTCGGCCTCGGCCGGATGATGGGCCGTGACGCCCTGCGTCCGCTGATCCGCGGCCGCTGGCTGCAGGCGGCCGACGACCAGCTGGCCCGGCACGGCTTCCGCTCGATGCTCGCGGTCCGGATCTTCCCCGGTCTGCCCTTCGCGATGGCCAACTACGCCGCCGCGCTGTCCCGCTGCGGCTGGCTCCCCTTCCTCCTCGCCACCGCGATCGGCGTGGTCCCCAACACCGCCGCGTACGTGATCGCGGGGGCCAGCGCCTCCTCCCCGACCTCTCCCGCGTTCCTCGCCTCGTTCGGCTTCATCGCCCTCTCCGCGGTCGGGGCGGCGGTCGTCGCCTGGCGCAAGCGGCACCGGCTGGCGCCCGTACGCAGGACCGAGCGGCCCGTGCCGGCGCGGGAACTGACGGCTGTACACCCCCCTGTGGTCACGGCTGCACCGCACGGGCCCTAGCATCGGACCCGAACTGCCCGACGATCACAAGGACGAGCGCACCCCGACATGAACTGGATCGAATCCCTCATCCTCGGTCTCGTCCAAGGACTTACGGAATTCCTCCCGATCTCCTCCAGCGCCCACCTGCGGCTGACCGCGGCGTTCGCCGGCTGGCACGATCCGGGAGCGGCCTTCACCGCCATCACGCAGATCGGCACCGAGGTCGCCGTACTGATCTACTTCCGCAAGGACATCGCGAAGATCATCTCCACCTGGTTCCGCTCGCTGTACACCAAGGCGCTGCGCTCCGAGCAGGAAGCCAAGATGGGCTGGCTGGTGATCGTCGGCTCGATTCCGATCGGCGTCCTCGGCCTCGCCTTCAAGGACCAGATCGAGGGCCCGTTCCGCGATCTGCGGCTGATCGCCACCACCCTCATCGTGATGGGCCTCGTGCTCGGCTTCGCCGACCGGCTGGCGGCGCGCGACGAGGAGGGCGGCCGGCACCGGGTCGTCCGCGAGCGCAAGACCCTGAAGGAACTGGGCGTCAAGGACGGCCTCATCTTCGGTCTCTGCCAGGCGATGGCCCTGATCCCGGGTGTGTCCCGGTCCGGTGCCACGCTCTCCGGCGGTCTGCTGCTGGGCTTCACCCGCGAGGCCGCGGCCCGTTACTCCTTCCTCCTCGCCATCCCGGCCGTGCTGGCCTCCGGCCTGTTCGAGATCAAGGACGTGATGGAGAACCCGGGGCACATCGAATGGCCTCAGACGATCTTCGCCACGGTCGTCGCCTTCCTCGTCGGCTACGCGGTGATCGCGTGGTTCATGAAGTTCATCTCCAGCAAGAGCTTCATGCCGTTCGTGATCTACCGGGTGCTGCTCGGCATCCTGCTGTTCGTCCTGATCGGCATGGGCGTCCTCAGCCCCCACGCCGGCGAGTCGGCCGGCTGATCCAGGGCCGTACAGGTAGCGCTATCGAGCATTTCCTAGCGCCTGATTGCAGCACAACGCCATGATCATCTCCCACTTGTCTCCCACTCATCTCCCACTGGGGAGCCGGGATACACCCCACTAGGACGCGTGCGTCCGCAAAGTAGGGGATGACGCGGAAAGGCCCGCACGGCCGTGCGGGCCCTTCTGCGTGGCGGCCGGCCCGGGTCAGTCGAGGCTGAGGCGCGCCAGCAGGCCCTGGACACGGCCGGCGAGCGCCTTCTCGGGGTCCGGGCTGATGGTGGCAAGTGCCACTGCGGCCGTCACGATCACGGCGCTCAGCTCCTTCTCGACGAGCCGCCAGCGCGGGCGGTGAGGAAGTCGAGGGTGTAGCGGTCGGGGTTGCCGCAGTCGGCCAGGCCCATGAGCTTGCCGGAGCTGGTCCAGTTGCCGAGTCCGAGGTGTTCGGCGACGCTCACCGCCGCAGTTCGATCAGCCCGAGTCCAGCTGCCTTGGTGCTATGCGGTGGCGTAGGGGTTGATGATGCGGTGCGGTCGGCGGGAGGTCGCCATGACGTTCTGCGGGAAGCGGGGGCCGGCCACGTAGTGGCGTCCCTTCGTCTGCCCGATCGCGGTGAGCACGTCGGCCTTCGTGAGGGCCTGCAGGTCCCGGGTTGCCTGCTGGGTGTTGATCGCTTCCTGCCGCTCGTAGCGCGAGCGGCGCACCCGGCCCACCATCGCGACCTCGTGGAGGGCAGTCACTTGCCGCTCGCTGATCCCGTTGGCGTCGGCGTGCTCCATCAGCTCGATCCAGACCTGGTTCGAGCGGTCGACGCGATGCTGCACCCGCTGAGCCTGCTCGTGGTAGGCGCGCAGGTTGAACTTGATCCAGGGCAGCGTGTCGCGTTCGGGCGAGTACACCGGCCCGCCGACCTCCCGGAGCACCTTGTAGTACTCCCAGGTGTTGCCGGGCATCCCGAGCCACTCCTCAATCGAGGAGAACTCCGGTGCGAGAACGCCGCCGCGGGCAATCAGCAGGGTCTGCAGGGAACGGGACATACGGCCGTTCCCGTCGGACCACGGATGGATCTTCACCAGGTTCAGGTGCGCCATCGCCGCCCGGATCAGGACGTGAGCTTCGATGTCGCCGTCATTGAGCCAGTCCACCAGCTCGGCCGTCAGGCCGGGCACGAGCTCCTGGTCGGGTCCGTCGTAGTCGGTGGCGAGCTCGTCACCGGGCGCGGTGATCCGGATCGAGGTCTTGCGCCACTGCCCGGCGGTGCGCAGCGGGTGGTGGTGGCCCTGGAGCATCCAGTGCAGCGCGTTGAGTAGTTCCTTGCTGTACCGGAAGTCGGCGACGTCGTGGAGTGACTGGATGTAGGTCATCGCCTGCTGGTAGGCGAGGGTCTCCGCCTTGTTCTCCTCGCTGGCGTCGACCTCACGCTCCCCGTCCATCAGGTCGGCGACATCCTTCACGTCAACCTGATAGCCCTCGATCGTGTTCGACGCCGCGATCGCGCTCGCGGTCAGCGCCTTACGCAGATCCTGAGTCCACTTCATCGGCGCCTGCTGCACCGCGTCACGCAGGCGCTCGCGCAGGCCGTCCACCTCGTGCAGAACCTTGAGGTCTGCGGCGTCGAGCACGGGAGTCTTATACAGCATGACTCAATGATACCAGCTACCTATCATTCTGGTAGGAGTCGAGAGCGCTGACCACGCCAACCTGCAGAGACGCAGGCAGGTCCGCCTGCCACACAAGCCACCGACCACCGCTACCAGGACTGCAGACCTTCGGACAGCTTCTTGGACCATGTCGCCCGGTGTGTCCGCCGCCGACGGCGCACCGGTCGAGGGCCACGTCGTAGGACAGGCCGTGCTCGCGCCGGGGCCTTGGTGACCAGACGCTCGCGCAGGATGTGTGTTTTCCTGGACCCCGCCCGCGAGTGGGATCCGGTACGCGGGGGCATGCGGGCGTAATGGATCGCGTACGGAGAATCCCGCAACAGGCGTCCGCCCAGTCTCCGGCGATCTTGACCACGCTCGCGGCCAGTGCGATCCGCAACCCCAACGGCTCCCCGCAGTACCTGATTCTGGCGGTCCCGCACCCCTCGGGCGGCCCACCCCACCTGTTGGGAGCACGTCTTCCCGCGCCCGCCGCGGACGCGTTGCGGCACATGGCCCATGAGCAGGGACCCGCGCTGAACATCGATGCCTCCCGCATCCGCTCCGACCTACTGATCGAATGGTGCCCCGTGTCTGATGAACGGCCCGCCGTAACCACACGCCGCGACGGCAGGAGCCCGATCGGGGGCACGCCGTGCGCAGCATGCGTCCACACCGCCTCACCTCGCTCGTCGACCGTCTGTACAAGAGCAGGGAGACGATCGCCAAGCTGGGCGCCACCATGGACATCCGGATCTCTGATGCCTACCACGATGCCCGAGTGGAGGAACTGCGTCTGACGGCTGACTTCCTGCAGCGCAAGGAAGAGGAGAAGCAGGCCCAGCGCGAGGCCCGCGCCCGCGAGCGTGAAGAGGCAACCGCTCAGCGGGAACTGGATCGTGAGCGGGAGAAGCTGCACAAGGAGATGAGCCACTACCAGAGCGCGCTGGACAGGCTGCGGGCCCAAGGCGATCACGCGGCCGCAGCCGAGATGGCGGCGAAACTCGCGGAGATCGAGGGGGCTCTGGACGACGTGGAGGCCCGAGCGGCCAACATCCGCACCGGCTACGTATACGTCATCTCCAACGTCGGCGCCTTCGGCGACAACATGGTCAAGATCGGAATGACGCGGCGCCTCGAACCGCTGGAACGCATCTATGAGCTGAGCGGCGCCGCTGTGCCCTTCCGATTCGATGTCCACGCACTGATCTTCAGCAAGGACGCAGTCGGCCTCGAAACGCGTCTTCACCAAGAGTTCGCGTCACGCCGGGTCAATCGGGTCAACAGCCGCAAGGAGTTCTTCCGCGTCACACCGGCAGAGGTCAAAGCCGTCCTCGAACGGAGCGCCGGTGAGCACCTCGTCGAGTTCAACGAAGTGGCCGAGGCGATCGAATGGCGCAGCAGCACGACGAAAGGCAGCGGAGCGCCGTAAAGCCACGCACAGGTGACGTGGGCCGGCGGGCACGGGGCAACTACGTGGTCGGAGCCGGCACTGACCTTGCCGGCGCACTCCAAACCTGGGGGGGGGTCTCAGCGGGCCCGCCCCTGGCCCGAACGGGGCGGCGCGGGGCGGGCGGGGCGGGCGGGGCGGGCGCGGGTGGCCAGATCGAAGGCCAGCAGGCCGTCAACCGGTCCCACGCGAAGATCCGGGCCCTGGTCGAGCAGGCCGTCGCCACCCTCAAGTCCTGGCGGCTTCTCCGCAAGCTCCGCTGCTCGACCACCCGCATCACGAGCCTTGTTCAGGCTGTCCTCACCCTGCATCTGGCCAGCTCAGGCTGAAGATGAAAAAGGCTCACGGCGCTCTTCGCCACCCATGACCACGAGTACCTGTTTCCGGCCATCGGCGGCGGGCTGCCGGCCAACGCAAACTTCAGCTACTCCTACTGGCAGCCGGTCTCGCGCGGTCGACCGGCCTCCGGGGAATTCGAGAGGGTTCGCCTGGGTCAGCCCCAGCTGGTCACCTCTCGCCGTCCCCTTCCGGAGGTCCCTGCGACCGCCTACGCAGGGAAGCGGCTGTACCTGCTTCGCCACGGCGGCAAGGAGTGGCTGGACGAAGATCGGCACAGTCGCATAGCCGTGGAGACCCACATGGGCCACGAGGTCGCCGACGTGGAAGGTCTCTACTCGCACGTTCCCCTGACCATGGAGCAGGAGATCGCCGCTGCGCTTCGTGGCTGGCGAGGGAGAGCATTGGAAAGTGCCATATCCCACTGCTCTCCCATTCAACCTTGTGAGTGGTGGAAACAGCAGGTCAGAGCCGCTCAGAACCTCTACTTGAACTGGTTCATTAAGTTCATCTCCAGCAAGAGCTTCATGCCGTTCGTGATCTACCGGGTGCTGCTCGGCATCCTGCTGTTCGTCCTGATCGGTATGGGCGTCCTCAGCCCCCACGCCGGCGAGTCGGCCGGCTAGTACGGCGCCCGCTCACCGCTTCGCGTGAATCGGAGGCCGCCCGGGAACGTTCCCGGGCGGCCTCCGCGTCGTTGTGGAGGGAGAGACCTGAAGACGAACAGCAGGGGGTGTCCCATGGGTCGAGTGGTGCTGGAGCGGTTTCCGGCCGGAAGTCCGAGGGGGAGTTGGCCGGCCGAGGAGTACGCGGCGCAGCGGATGCGCGAGGGCGTGCCGGCGGAGGTGGTGATGGATCTGGCCAGCGACGCCTACCTCGTGGTGGTCCGTCCCCGGGAGGCACGTTCCGGTCACTGATCCGCCGCCGGAAGATCCGGAGCGCGCACGCCCCTTGGCCTCCGCGCCCCGCGCCCGCACACTGACCCGATGACGCAGCGTGTGGACCTTGCGGGCGTGATGGACCGACTGGCGATCGACGAGCTGGTCACGGGGTACGCCATCGCCGTGGACGACGGCGACTGGGACGCGTACCGAGCCCTGTTCGCCCCGGGCGGGCGGGCCGACTACACCTCGGCCGGCGGGATCGAGGGACCGGCCGGGGAGGTCGCGGACTGGCTCGCGGAGACGATGAAGCTGTTCCCGGTGCGCCAGCACCTCATCGTGAACCGGCTGATCCGGATCCCGGACCTGGGCGGCTCCCCCGGTGACACGGCGGAGGTCCGGGCCGACTTCCTCAATCCCATGCGGCTGGCCGGAGAAGAGCCCGACGACGGTGCGGCCCCCGTGACCGCGCCGAACTTCGTCGCCGCGGGCCGCTACACCTTCGCCGTCGCCCGTACCGCCCGGTCCGGCTGGCGGCTCTCGCGGGTCACCGTCCACGAGAAGTGGCGGCACATGTCGTTCTGACGCTCGACCGGCAGGTCTGTTCCACACTGGGAGCGGAGGCCCCTCATGGCGGCGACCGTCTCGAAGCGGGTCCCGTGGTGGCGTGCGCCGGCGGCCGTCACCTCGGGGTCCCTGCCGTGCCTCGCCTTCCCCGCCCCCGCGCTGTGGTGGTTCGCCTACGTCGCCCTCGTGCCCTGGATCCTGCTGCTGAGGTCGGCCCCCACCGGCCGGCGCGCCGCCCTGGAGGGCTGGCTCGGCGGCGCCGGCTTCATCTTCGCCGTCCACCACTGGCTGCTGCCCAGCATGCACGTGTTCCTCTTCGCCGTGGCGGCGCTCGTGGGCCTGCTCTGGATACCGTGGGCTCTGCTGGTACGGCAGTTGCTCGGCGGCTCACCCGGCGCGGGCCGTGCGGGCGCCGCGCTGGTCCTCGTACCGGCGGGCTGGCTGCTGTCGGAGCTGGCCCGGTCCTGGCAGGGGCTGGGCGGGCCGTGGGGGCTGCTCGGTGCCAGTCAGTGGCAGGTGGCACCCGCACTGCGGCTCGCTTCGGTGGGCGGGGTCTGGCTGGTCGGCCTGCTGGTCGTGGCGGTGAACTGCGCGGTGGTGCTGCTGCTGACGGTGCCGGGGGCGCGGGTTCCGGCGCTGGCCGGGGTGACGGGCTGCGCGGTGCTGACGGGGGTGGTGTGGCTGTGGGCGCCCCGCCCGGAGGTATCCGGCGTGCTGCGCGTGGCCGTCGTACAGCCGGGTCCGGTGGAGGACGGCCCGGACAGCGCGGAACGGCGGTTCGCCGTCGGGGAGCAGCTGACCGGGACCCTGGCCGGGCAGCGCCCGACGGCGACCTCTGCCGGGCTCCGACCGGACCTAGTGGTGTGGGGGGAGAGCAGTGTCGGCGAGGACCTCACGGCCCGCCCGGACCTGGCCCGGCGGCTCGCCGCCCTGTCGGCGCGGGTGGGGGCTCCGCTGCTGGTCAACGTGGACGCGCGGGTCGCCGACCGGCCGGGGATCCGCAAATCGGCGGTCCTCGTCGGCCCCGGGGGCCCGACCGGTGACCGGTACGACAAGATGCGTCTGGTCCCCTTCGGGGAGTACGTTCCGGCCCGCGAACTGCTGGGCTGGGCCACCTCCGTCGGCAAGGCGGCGGAGGAGAACCGCGTCCCGGGCAGCGCGCCGGTCCTGATGGACCTGCCCGGCCGGGCCGACGTGCGGGTCGGCCCACTGGTCTGCTTCGAGTCGGCGTTCCCGGACATGAGCCGCCACCTCGCCCGCGAGGGCGCCGCCCTGCTGGTCGACCAGTCGGCCACGTCCAGCTTCCAGGACAGCTGGGCACCGGCCCAGCACGCCTCGCTGTCCGCTCTGCGCGCCGCCGAGACCGGCCGCCCCATGGTCCACTCCACCCTCACCGGCATCAGCGAGGTGCGCGGCCCGTCCGGCGAGCGGATCGGGCCGGCGCTGTCCACCTCGGCGAGCACGGCGCGGCTGTACGAGGTGCCGCTGGCGCGGGGCACGACCCTGTACGTCCGCTTCGGGGACTGGCCCGTGGGCGCCTCGCTGACCGCTCTGGCCCTCTACTGCGCGGCTGCGGGTGCCCGCTCCGTGCGGCCCGGCAAACCCGCCGTGACGCCCCTCGGGACACCCCGGACGCCGACCGCGTAGCCGCCTGCGGCGCGGCCGCTCAGGACGCCTGCTCCAGCGCCGAGCGCACCACCCGCTCGCACAGCTCGTGGGTCAGCAGCGCGTCGCGGGCGCTGAGGGTCGTACCCGTGGCGACGGCCTCCAGGAAGGAGTCGACGACCTGCTCGATGCCGCGCTGGCGGGCCACCGGCACCCAGTCCCCGCGCCGCCGGACCGTGGGCTGGCCCTTGTGGTCGATGACCTCCGCGAGGTTGACGACCTGGCGCTTGGTGTCCTGCCCGGAGACCTCCAGCACCTCCTCCGTGGAACCGGAGAGGCGGTTCATGATGCCGAGCGCGGTGAAGCCCGTACCGGACAGCTGGAGCACGACCTGGCTCATCAGGCCGTCGCGCACCACGGCCCGCACGTCGATCTGGTCGGCCTCGCCGGGCAGCAGGAAGCGCAGCGTGTCGACGACGTGGATGAAGTCGTCCAGGACGAAGGTCCGTACGTCCTCGGGCAGGCCGATCCGGTTCTTCTGCATGACGATCAGGTCGCGCGCGTGATCGGCGCACTGCGCGTAGCCGGGCGCGTGGCGGCGGTTGAAGCCGACGGCGAGCGAGACCCCGCGCTCCTCGGCCAGTTCGACCAGCCGGCGCGATTCGGCGAGCTCGTAGGCGATCGGCTTGTCGACGTACGTCGGCACGCCCGCTTCCAGCAGCCGTTCCACGATCTCGGGGTGAACGGCGGTCGGGGCGTGCACGAAGGCCGCGTCGAGCTTCTGCGCGAGCAGCGAGTCGAGGTCGGTGTGCAGGCGTTCGGCCGGAACGCGGTGCTGGGCGGCGACGCGTTCCAGGGTGGCCGGGGTCCGGGTCTGCAGGTGCAGTTCGAGCCCCGGGCGGGTGGTCAGGACGGGCAGGTACGCCTTCTGCGCGATGTCGCCGAGTCCGATACAGCCGACCTTCACCGGGACCTCCAGGTTCGTTCCTTGTGGGAGTACGCAGCCTAATCGCTGGTGACCACGGGCGTGTTCGACCAGGATGGGCCCCATGACTATCAGTGACGGATCCCACCGTTCCGAACCCTCCACCACGGCCGACGAGCGCGAGATGCTCGACGGCTGGCTGGACTACCACCGCTCCACCCTGGCCTGGAAGTGCGAGGGCCTGTCCGACGAGCAGTTGCGCACCACCCCGCTGCTGCCGTCCGCACTGAGTCTGCTGGGGCTGGTGCGCCACATGGCGGAGGTGGAACGGTACTGGTTCCGGGAGATCATGCTGGACGAGGACCTGCCCGAGCTGTACAGCACGCACGAGGACCCGGACGGGGACTTCCACTTCACCGACGAGGACACCTGGGCCGCGGCCGAGAAGGTGTGGCAGACCGAGATCGAACTGGCCCGGCAGGCCGCGGCCGGCCGCTCCCTGGAGCTGGCCTCCAAGCCCGAGAGCCACCGCCGGGGCGAGGTGTTCAGCCTGCGCTGGGTCTACACCCACATGATCGAGGAGTACGCGCGCCACAACGGCCACGCCGACCTGCTGCGCGAGCACCTCGACGGCGCCACGGGCGAGTAGCCGTCACCCGTGCGGGGTGAATTCGGGCTCCGGGTTTTCCGGACGGGGGCCTCGCACAGCAGAGTTGGGTGAGTGCATCCAACCCGAACCACGACAAAGTTGCTGCTCGGCGTCGCCTGTGCGGTCTCGGCCGTCTCCGGCTGCGTGAACGTGACCCCGGCCCCGGGGCCGGGGCCGGCGACCGCCCCCGGCCCCGGCGCCCCGGGGGCTCAGCCCCGGCACGAGCCCCTCGGCGGGCAGCAGGCCGCGCCGGTGACCGTCCGGGCACCCGCCCTGGAGGCGCTGGAGGCCGTGGAGGCCGTCCCGGGACGACCGGCCGGGCCGGCCCCTTCCACGTCCGGCCGGGCCGCCGTCCCCCGGGCGGCGGTGCCGGCCGCGGAGGCCGCCGGGACCGGCCGGCGGGCAGGCCCCGGAGCCCCGGCGGCCGCCGCTCCGGTCCCGGACATCCCGGAGCCCCGGCGGCCCGGCGGGCAGCGGGAGCACGCCGACGGGCGCTCTGGCGGGCAGCACCCCGGACAGCGCCCCGGGCGGGCGCGCGGCGAGGGCGGCGAGGTGCCGCGCGAGCTGGTGCGGGAGCTGCCGGTGCGGCCGGCCGACGTGTGCGCGCTGGGCCGCCGGCAGGGGCGCTGGCATCCGGACAGCCCGGAGGCCCGTATCTGCGCGGGCGTCCAGGGCGGCTGACCGCCCGGCCCGGCAGGCCCGCGCTTGGCAGGCCCCGGCCCGGCAGGCCCGCGCCCGGCTACTGGTTCTGCTCCGGGAAGGGCCGGCGCCGCTCCGCCGGCTGCGCCGGTTCCGCCGCGAGCCGGCGCTCCAGCCGGGCGATGGCGGCCCGTACGCCGTTCCCGTACCCGTCGTCGGCCAGGGCGCCGGTGGCGGCGCGGGCCCGCGCCAGGTGGATCCGGGCCGCCTCGGGACGCCGTAGCTTCACGTAGTCGGCGGCCAGGCTCAGGTGCAGCGAGGGGTAGAAGACCCGTACGGCCGCCGGTGGACCGGGGCCGTCGGCGTCGGCGTGCGCGGCGGTCAGGGCGCGCAGGTCCCAGGCCAGCTCCTCGGCGGGGTCGTCCTGCGCGTCGGCCAGGTAGTGCGCGAGCGTGCAGCGGTGCAGGGAGTCGCCCTCCGTGCCGATCTCGGACCAGATCTCGCCGAGCCGGTTGCGGGCCTCCTCGCGGTCGCCGGCGTGCAGCAGGATGACCGCTTGGCCGATCCTGGTCATGACGGCGTCCTCGGACGCCTCCTGCTGCTCCGTCAACGCGGCCTCCGGCTCGTTCCCGTCAGACCTGCTCCGGTCCGATCATCAAGACGCTAGCCGGAGGCACCTGCAATGCCGCCTAGGCGCGGTCGGCCATCAGCCCAGGTCGGGGATCCGCCAGTCGATCGGCGCATGCCCCTGGGCGGCGACGGCCTCGTTGATCTGGGTGAAGGGGCGGGAGCCGAAGAACTTCTTGGCCGACAGCGGGGAGGGGTGGGCGCCCTTGACGACGATGTGCCGCTCCTCGTCGATCAGCGGGAGCTTCTTCTGCGCGTACGCCCCCCAGAGCACGAAGACGGCCGGGTCGGGACGCTCGGCCACCGCGCGGATCACCGCGTCGGTGAACTTCTCCCAGCCCTTGCCCTTGTGCGAGTTGGGCTCGGCCTCGCGGACGGTGAGCACCGCGTTGAGCAGCAGGACGCCCTGTTCGGCCCACGGCATCAGGTAGCCGTTGTCCGGAACGGGGGTGCCCAGCTCGGCCTGCATCTCCTTGTAGATGTTGCGCAGCGAGGGCGGGGTCTTCACGCCGGGCTGCACGGAGAAGCACAGCCCGTGGCCCTGGCCCGCGCCGTGGTACGGGTCCTGGCCGAGGACCAGCACCTTCACCTGGTCGAAGGCGGTGGCCTCCAGGGCCGCGAAGACCTGCTCGCGGGGCGGGTAGACCGGCCCGTTCGCCCGCTCCTTCTCGACGAACTCGGTGAGCTCTTTGAAGTAGGGCTGCTCCAGCTCTCCACCGAGGACGGGGAGCCAGGAATCGGGCAGCATCTGGGGCACGGCGACAACCTCCGGTACACGTTGTTCGAGACTTCACGTCTGCGCTTCTGTGCTTCTGCACGTCGGCGCTTCTGCACGTCTGCGCTTCTGCACGCCTGCGTGTGCGCACGCACGGGCGCTCGCGCAACTGCTTCGCGCGACTGCTCCAGAACTTACCGGTGGCCACTGACAACGCGGCGCCCGCCCGCCCCGCCCGGGTGGGCGGTGCGGACGGGCGGGGTCGCGTACGGGCCTGCTACCAGCTGGTCTTGCGGTACAGCTCCCACACCTGCATGACGGTCTGCGGGTCGAGCGCCCGCTCCGCGCCGGCGATGTCGTCGCGGGCGGCGACGTACAGCTTGCCCTGCCACAGGGGCAGCAGCCGGACGTCGCTGGCGAAGATCTGCTGGGCCTTCTCGAACTCGTGGACGCCGGCCGAGCGGTCGCTCTCGCGGCGGGACTTGGGCAGGACGACGTCCACGATCTCCTTGGACTCGTACGGGGTGCCGACCGCGTTCTCCTTGCCGACGAACGGCGCGATGAAGTTGTCGGGGTCCGGGAAGTCGGGGAACCAGCCGCGGCCGAAGACCGGGTACTCGCCCTTCTTGTAGCCCTCCTGGAAGGCCTTCCAGGGCTGCCCGCGCAGGGTGATCTTGAAGAGCCCGCTCTCGTCGAGCTGGCGCTTGAGCTCGGTGAACTCGTCCGCCGTGGAGGCGCCGTAGCGGTCGGTGGTGTACCAGAAGGTCAGCGGCACCGGCGTCGGGATCCCGGCGTCCTTGAGGGCCTTCTTGGCCTTGGCCACGTCCGGCTGGCCGTAGGAGTCGTAGAACGGCGTCCTGTGGCCGACGACGCCCTTGGGGACCATCGAGTAGAGCGGCTCGGCGGTGCCCTGGTAGACCTTCGAGACGAGCGCCCCGCGGTCGACGATCTGCGCGATGGCCCGGCGCACCTCGGTCTTCGCGGCCTGCGGGTCCGAGGGGTTGAAGACCAGGTAACGGATCTCCGAGCCGACGTTCTCCACGACCTGGACGCCCGCGTCGTGCGACGCGGGGGCCTGGAGGTCCTTGACCTCGTCGGCGGAGAGGCCGCGGTACGTCGCGTCGACCTCCTTGCCCTTGAGGGCCGCGATCATCTTCTTGGAGTCCGCGAAGTAGCGGATGGTGACCCCGCCGTTGCGGCGGTTGGCGAAGCCGTTGTAGCTCTCGTTGCGGTTCAGGACCGCCTCGTCGGCCTCCTTGTACGACTCCAGGGTGTACGGGCCGGAGCCCGTGACCTCGTCGCCCTCGCGCAGCTTGTCGGCCGGGTACTGCTTCGGCGAGACGAGCGACGCGGCCGGGGAGCCCAGCACGAAGGGGAAGGTGGCGTCCGGGGTGTTCAGGTGGAAGACCACCGTCTGCGCGTCCGGGGTCTCGATCTTGTCGAGGCTGCCGAAGAGGGCCTTGGGGCCGGACGGGGCGTCGATGGTCCTGATCCGGTCCAGCGAGTGCTTGACGGCCTTGGCGTCGAGCGGCTCGCCGTCGGAGAACTTCAGGCCCTTGCGCACCGTGCAGCGGTACGACTCGTTGCCGGCGTCGGTGAACTCGCAGCTCGAGGCGGCGTCCGGCTGGGGCTTGGTGGCACCCGTGGGGAACGCCAGCAGCGTCTGGTAGACGTTCCGGTAGAGCTCCCAGGAGCCGTCCCAGGCCGCGGCCGGATCGAGGGTCGTGGGGGCGCTCGTCGTTCCGACGACAATCCGTTGGTCGCCATTGCCGCCGTCGTCCGAGAACAGGCCGCATCCGGAGAGCAGGGATATGGACGCAAGGGCCGCAGTGATCTGCAGGCATCTGGTCCGGTTGAACACGTGCACGCTCCTCGATCAGCCAGGGGTGCGGCAGACCCTACCGCAGAGCATCACGAAACCAATGGGTAGGTTTCGTGCGGCACTTGACCGATTACGTGCCCATTCGGTACGCATTTGCCTCCCCTTCGGAGGCAAATGCGTCCGATTATCGGTCAATGCACCCCGGCATTGAGGAACATTCCCCCGTCAACGACGAGAGTTTGCCCTGTGATCCATTCCGCTTGTGCAGATGTGAGAAAGGCCGCGGCCCCTCCGATGTCCTCCGGGACCCCGAGCCGGCCCAGCGGGTAGGCCGCCGCCGCCTCCTGCTCCCGGCCCTCGTAGAGGGCCTGCGCGAACCTGGTCTTCACCACCGCCGGCGCGATGGCGTTGACCCGGACCCCCGGCGCCATCTCGTGGGCGAGCTGGAGCGTCAGGTTGACCATGGCCGCCTTGCTCATCCCGTACGCCCCGATGAAGGGCGAGGCCGAGACCCCGGCGATGGAGGCGATGTTGACGATCGCGCCGCCGTTCTCCTTCTGCCAGGCGTGCCAGGTCCGCTGGGCGAAGCCGAGCGCCGAGATCACGTTGGTCTCGAAGACCTTGCGGGCGACCCCGAGGTCCAGGTCCGCGATCGGCCCGAAGACCGGGTTGGTGCCCGCGTTGTTGATCAGGAAGTCGACGCGGCCGAAGGCCTCCATCGTGCGCTCCACGGCGACGGCCTGATGGGCCTCGTCGTGCGCCTTGCCCGCGACCGCGATCACCCGGTCCGCGCCGAGCCGCTCGACGGCCTCCTTGAGGGCCTCTTCGTTGCGGCCGGTGATGCAGAGCCGGTCGCCGCGCGCCACCAGGGCCTCCGCGATGCCGTAGCCGATCCCCCGGCTCGCCCCGGTGATCAGCGCGACCTTGCCGCTGTCCGTTCCGTCGTACGTCATGACGTGCACCTGCCTTCTCTCAGCTGAGGGGGCCGCCGGCCACGTACATGACCTGGCCGGAAACGAAACCGGCGGACTCGCCGGTGAAGAAGGCGATGGCGTTGGCCACGTCGTCCGGGCGCCCGACGCGCTGCACCGGGATCTGGGTGGCCGCCGCGGCCTGGAAGTCCTCGAAGTCCATGCCGACCCGGGCGGCCGTGTGCGCGGTCATCTCGGTGACGATGAACCCGGGGGCGACGGCGTTGGCGGTGATGCCGAACTTGCCGAACTCGATGGCCAGGGTCTTGGTGAAGCCCTGCAGGCCGGCCTTGGCCGCCGAGTAGTTGGCCTGGCCGCGGTTGCCGAGGGCGGAGCTGCTGGAGAGGCTCACGATCCGGCCGAACTTGGCTGCCACCATGTGCTTCTGACAGGCCTTCGACATCAGGAACGCACCGCGCAGGTGTACGTTCATGACGGTGTCCCAGTCGGTGTCGCTCATCTTGAACAGCAGGTTGTCCCGCAGCACACCCGCATTGTTGACCAGGATGGTCGGGGCGCCGAGCAGGCTCGCCACCCGCTCGACGGCAGCCTCCACCTGCGCGCTGTCGGACACGTCGCAGCCGATCGCGACGGCCGTGCCGCCGGCCGCCGTGATGGTCTCCACGGTGTCCTTGCAGGCCGCCTCGTCCAGGTCGAGTACGGCGACCGCCCGGCCTTCGGCGGCCAGGCGTACGGCGGTGGCCGCGCCGATGCCCCGGGCCGCCCCGGTCACGATCGCGACGCGCTGCTCGGTGGTGGACATGCTGGATCTCCTCGCACTGGGAAAGCGGCCCTCAGAGGTGAGCAACCGCTTAGTAGCTTCAGCTGAGGAGACGCTAGGAGCCCTGGCACCCGGTGTCAACGCCACCGCGTGCCAGGGCTCCCGAGCCCATGCCCGTCAGCGCCTCACCGGACCAGGAGGTCGAGCAGCCGCTCCACTTCCGCCGCGGGGTCGGCGGTCAGGCCCGTGTGCACCGGGCCCGGCTGCACCACCGTGCTGCGCGGGGCGATCAGCCACCGGAAGCGCCGCCCCGCGTCGTCACCCGCGGCCTGACCCGCGGACTCACCGCCAGCGCACACGCCCTCGACGCCGCGCAGGGCGGCCCGCACCCCGGCCACGTCGGCACCCGGATCCAGCGCGAGGAGCTTGGCCTCGTCGAGGTGGATGCGGGCACGGACGTAGGAATGCGCCCGGCAGTAGACGATCACGCCGGCGTTGAAACACTCGCCGCGCTCCATCCGGGGCACCACGCGCACCAGCGCGTACTCGAACACGTCCCGCTTGATCACTCGCTGTCGCTCTTCATCTTCCGGGGACGGGGGTCGAGGCGGTCGGCGAGCCAGCCGGGCGGACCCGTCCGGACCTTCGCCTCGGCCTCCGTCGTGATCCTCTCGTGGATCGTGGCCGCACGCGGCAGCAGGGCCTCCACATAGGCGCGGCGCAGCGCGTCGGTAGAGTCGAAGCCGGGCTCGTCGACCAGCCATTCGTCGGGCACGTCGGCGGCGACCTCGGTCAGCAGTTCCTCGGTGACCAGCGGAGCGAGCGCGGCCGCCGCCGCGGCGATGTCCGGGCCGACCGGGGCCAGCACGTGGTCGGAGGCGTTGTACGGCTTGGCGGCGGCGCTCCCGGCGGTGGGCCAGTTGTGGTGCCAGATCATGGTGGCGCCGTGGTCGATGAGCCAGAGGTCTCCGTGCCAGACCAGCATGTTCGGATTGCGCCACGACCGGTCGACGTTGTTGATCAGGGCGTCGAACCAGACCACGCGCCCCGCCTCCACGGGGTCCACCTGGTACGCGAGGGGGTCGAAGCCGATCGAGCCGGGGAGGTAGTCCATCCCCAGGTTCAGCCCGCCGCTCGCCTTCAGCAGCTCCTGGACCTCCTGGTCCGGTTCGCCGAGCCCGATGACCGGGTCGAGCTGCATCTGCACCAGCCGGGGGACGCGCAGCCCCAGCCGCTGGGCCAGCCGTCCGCAGATGACCTCGGCCACCAGGGTCTTGCGGCCCTGTCCGGCTCCGGTGAACTTCATGACGTATATGCCGAGGTCGTCGGCCTCGACGACACCGGGAAGCGAGCCGCCTTCGCGCAGGGGCGTGACATAGCGGGTCGCCGTGACTTCTGTCAACATCTTCCCAGGCTACACACCCGACGGGCCTGGGCATCCAAGGCGCCGTCGGGGAATAGCCGGCCCTTCACCGGCCCTCACCAGCCAACGCTGGGGAATATCCGACTCCACGTACCGAGATCACCTGGGGCGAGGACATCGGGAGGGCGGATCACCCGCCCCTAGGGGCGTAATCGGGTAAGGCGCAGCTCCTTCTACGGCCATATTCCCAGGCAACCTCGCGCATCTCCTTTCAATTCCAATGCCTACGTCAGATCGAGGCCGGCCGCTGTGCGGCCCGCAATCAACCCTGGGGAGAATCTGGGGAGATTCAGCCAAAGGGCCTCCGTGGCGTCACCTCAGGGCCTGATCGCGCGCTCGGCACCCTCTGCCTGGGCAGCCTGCGCGGCGGTCCCGTCTTTCCCGCCGCCCGAAGCCGGTGAAGACCAGGGATCCCATTCCGCTGGAGAGGAGGGCGGGCAGCATGACCGCGAAGAGTTGTAGCCCGCCCGCACCCGCCACACGTGACCGCCCGCCCCGGGGAGACGGGATGCGACCAGACCGATGACGACTCCGGACACCATCAGCAGGGGCAGCGGCCACCGCCACGGGGGCCCGTCCCGCCCCAAGGCCTCCGGCAGGTCCGTCCAGAGGATGTGCTCCAGTTCGTGCAGCCCGACGGGGAACCAGAACGCGATCAGCGACACCGGGACGCCGATGACGGCGGAAACGACGAGGACCTTGCGGTAGCCGGGCGAGCGCAGTATGTCCCGCAACCGGTCGGCCTCCTGCGGTTGCCGCCCGGATGGCCTTCCCCGCCGCCGGACCGGTCCGACAGTGCGCGAAGCCAGCCCTGGGTGCCATGCTGGAAGAAGGCCGGGGGCCGTCGGCTGGACTGTTCGGCTTGGCCCGGTCGGTGAGGAGAAGCGTCGTGTCCGGTCTTCTTCGAGGAATAGCACGCACCGCGGTGGTCGCCGGTACTGCGACGGCGGTTTCCAACCGGGTCTCGCGGCGCCAGGCGGGCCGGTGGGCCGAGCAGGACACTCAGGCCTACGAGCAGCACGCCGCAGCCGCGCCCGCCCCGCCCCCGCCTCCCCCGCAGCCGCCGGCCGACGACATGAGCAGTCGGATCGCTCAGCTCAAAGAGCTCGGAGCGTTGAAGGAGCAGGGGATCCTGACCGAGGCGGAGTTCGCGGAGCAGAAGAGCAGGCTCCTCAACTCCTGACTTCCCAGCGCCCCTCAGGGGTCATGGCTCCTCGTCCGGCGACGTGCGCGGTGTTCATCCCCCGCCGCGTTCATCCCGCGAGCTGGTAGAGGCTCCTGCCGACGAGCCACAGGCCGAGGATGAGGCAGGTGACCACGATCGCCGGGTCCTGGTGACGTTCGAGCCATTCGCGCAAGTTCGTCAGGGCGAGCTGGGCCCTTTCCGGCGCGAACACCATGTACAGCTCCATGGCCAGCAGGCTGGAGGTGGCCAGGAGGCAGAACGCCGCCAGAGCCAGATAGGACGCGCCGTGGGAGAGATTGGCTCGCACGACGGTGGCGGCAGCGGCACCGACCATCCCCCAGGGCTGCAGGAGCACGGCGAGCGCGGCCGCGGACCATCCGGTGGCGTCGTTCATGCGTGAGGACAGCGAAGTCCCGGAAGCCTCACGCTGCTCCTTTTCAGAGGGACCCGGGGCCGTCGCGGTACGGCGGCGCCGGCGACGCCTGTGCTCGCTGTAGACGATCAGGCCCACACCGATGACCAGCGTGGCGACGAGTGCCGCGATGGAGGGCGGAGAGCGGGGCGGGGGCGGCTCGCCGCCGGTCAGGAACAGAACGATCGCGATGACGGTCACCAGGCAGGACAGCCAGGCCAGGATGAAGGCCAGCCCCTTGCGCACCCCTCGGGGTACGGAGACGACCAGCACGAAGGCCATGATCGGCAACGGAAAGAGCGTGACGGCCAAGCCGATGAGGAGCAGGTCCAGCACCATGGCTACGCACCCCGCCCGTGCTCGTCCCCGACCGACAGGAAGGGCTGCGGTGTCACCCGTGTCGCTCTCACTGCGCGCGCCTTGAGGCCTGGTCGAGTTCGGTGTCGAGTGCGAGGGCGGCGGTGATGACGGCGAGGTACGTGAAGGCCTGCGGCAAGTTGCCGAGTTGCTCCCCCGTGGGGTGGGTCGTGATCTGTTCCATGATGGCGTCGCGTGCGGCGGTCCAGCGGTTCAGGTCCGCCGGGCGGGCGGTGGCCACGGCTTGGCGGACTCCACGGTCGAAGGCGACCCAGCACATGAGGCGGCTGTACGTGAAGTCCTTCCGGCCGCCCCGGGTCTCCCAGATGCCCTCGTCGGGACGGTCCCACGTGTCGCACAGCCAGTCGAGCACGCCCGCGGAGCGCATCCAGGCGGGCTCGCCGTTGGGGGCGCCGCCGTCCTGCAGGCGCCGCTGCAACCAGCGGCGGAAGCCGTCGACCTCATCGGTGAAACCGAGGTCGCGCATGGCGCGTACGGAGAGGGAGGCGTCGCCCACGCAGGTGTAGCGGTAGTCCCAGTTGCGCTCCCCGCCCTCCTGCTCGGGCAGGCACATGGTGGCAGCGGCGACGGGCCCGCCGGTGGGCGCGTAAGTGAGGAGCTTGAGGGTGATGGCCGCGCGGTTGACCATCTGCTGCCAGCGGCCGCGGTAACTGCATCGGCCGATCCAGTCGTGCCAGAAACGGTGCATGTCCATGAACTGCCGCACCGGATCAGCCGTGCTGAAGGGCGGCGGAGCCTGGCTCCCCGCATCGGCGATGGGCGGGTAAGGGTGCATCACCCCTCCACGGCTCGCAGGACGCCGCCGCACAAAGGCGGGCATCGGCAGTCGACGAGACGACAAGCTCGTCATGTCTCACGCCCGATCTACACCTTCCCGGCGGGTGCCCCGAGCGGCCAAGGTCCTCAGGAGGTGAGGACCTTGGCCTTGGCCTGCTCGTACTCGGCTGCCGTGATGTCTCCGCGGTTCTTGAGCTCGGCGAGCCGGGACAGCTCGTCGGCAGCGCTCCTGGCGCCGGCGCTCTCCTGTACGTAGGAGCGGAACGCCTTCTCGTGCTGCTGGGCCCTCTTCAGCTCGCGTTCGCCCATTCCCCGCCCCCTGGCGATCAGGTATACGAGTACGCCCAGGTAGGGCAGCAGGATGACGAAGATGGTCCATCCGGCCTTTCCCCAGCCGTTCATCTCGTCATCGCGGAAGATGTCGCCGATGACGCGGAAGAGCAGCATGAACCACAGCACCCAGAAGAAGCACAGCATCATGGTCCAGAACATGTTCAGCAGCGGGTAGTCCACTGCCAGATCGAGCATCGCGCCATTCATCGCGGTCTCCTGTCGGTTGAGGCGGGGCCTGGTCACCAGTGCGCCGATGGCACCTGGGACGGGTGAATCACGGGCCCGTGTGCATCAGTCGCCGCGTCATGCCGGTTCCGGCGTGAAGGGGTAGAGCTCGTCCGCCCCGGTCTGTACGACGCCGTAGCTGCTCTCCGGTACCTCGTTCCAGGCGCCGGGCAGGTCGCCGAGGGGTTCGGACACGATGAGGCGGGTCTCCTCCGAGATCTCCTGCAGGAAGGCGACATCGGGGTGCAGTCTGCGCAGTGCGTCCACCCGGCTGCTGTAGAACAGCGAACGGGAGGCGTGCCCGCTGGAGTAGCGGAAGGCCCACACGCGTTCGCCGTCGGTGATGGCGAGCGTCATCTGGAGGGGGAACTCCACGCCGTGGTCGCGGCCGGCGCGCTCCACCACTCCCGCCATCCGGGCCACGGCGGTCGGCGGGTCCTGGTCCAGGCCGAAGGTGAGCGCCAGGAAGAACATCACCTCGGAGTCCGTGGTCCCCTCGATGTCCGCGTACAGCGCGGGGTCGACGAGCAGCGTGAGATCGCGGCGCATGAGGTGGAAGCCGGTGATGGCTCCGTTGTGCATGAACATCCAACGGCCGTGCCGGAACGGGTGGCAGTTCGACTGCTGCACCGCGGTCCCGGTCGACGCCCGGATGTGGGCGAAGAACAGCGGTGAGCGGACGTGGTCCGCCATCTCCCGCAGGTTGCGGTTGTTCCAGGCGGGACCTACGTCCCGCAGGAGCGCCGGAGAGTCGTTGTCCTCCGAGTACCAGCCGACACCGAACCCGTCGCCGTTCGTCGTCTCGACGCCCAGCTTGGAATGCAGGCTCTGGTCGATCAGCGAATGGGCGGGCTTGTAAAGGATGGTGTCGAGCAACATGGGTGTCCCCGAGTAGGCGAGCCATCGACACATGTGCAATCACCTGTGTTCCCGCTGCTACCTGCTATCACGGGCGGAATTCCCGCTTGGGTCGCCGCCGCCGGGCGCTGTTGCTCCGGCCCTCTCAGTCTCGCGGGCCCCTCAGATGATCGCCACGCAGGCAACGACCGGTACCCGTTCAGGAAGGTGCGATCACCGGGTGCCCGGCTACCGTCCCTCCGGAGGTTCCGTCCGCGTGCTCACCCGGCCGCCGGCCGCCAGCAGTGCCAGTACGGCGAGGACGGCGAGCAGGATGAGGGCCAGGAGCAGGACCGTGAGCACCGTGGGGTGGTTCCACAGGGCGAACACGAGGGCGAGGACCAGCAGCGCTCCGGTGGTGAGCAGGCGCCGGTGGGCCTGTACCCACGTGCCGACGCGGCCGGTGTGCACTCCGTGGGCGGCGCCCCAGCCCGCTGCGGAGTCGGCCGCGCGCTCCGCCGTACCTCGCACACCGCGCGGCAGTCGGCCGGCCCCGGACAGGTAGGCGCCGAGCGCCACCACGACCCCGAGGACCAGCGCGGTACGGAGGCTGACCCTCAGGAACCGCACGAGGGTGTCGAAGATCGCCGCCGCGGCCGCGGGCGACTGGACCTGCTCCGGAAGGTGGTCGAGGTAGTAGCGGCGGGCGACGGCGAGGCCGATGGCGAGGATCAGGCAAGCGGCGGCCGCGCACAGCATGGTGGTCACCAGCGCTCGGCGTCGGCGACGTGCGAGCAGCACCCCGATGGTGCCGAGGACCACCGTGAGCACGGGAAGCCAGTTGCCGAGGACGTCGAGGAGGTGGACCGCGCCTCTGATCTTCGCCAGCTCGTCGGACTGGAAGAGCACCATCTGCTTGTCGACCTCGGGGATCTTCTCGGCAGGTGCCAGCCCCGCCTTCACGAGGTCCTGCTTGACGTTCTCCACCGCATCCCCGATGTCGAGCGTGACGGTGCCGCCCTCGACCTCCACCGCGCCACGGCCCTCACCGGTCAGCGCCCGCACCACGGAGGAGTGCGCAGCACGGTTGGCGGTGGTCCAGATCTTCTCGAAGCGGTCGCTCTCCACGAGGCGGGTCGCCACCTTGGAGACAGCCGCGTCGGCGGCGGAGTCCAGCTGCGGGCCCAGCGCCTTGACCGCCGTGCCCACCCGGTCCGGCAGCCCCTGGGCCTGGAGCCAGGCCGCCAGGTCGGACGTGACCTGGGCGCCGTCGACCCGGACGTCGGCCGCCTCGGTGATGCGGTGTACGGCGGCCGCTTCGATCGCCGGGTCGGAGGCGAGCGGGGAGACGGTGGACACGTACCGGCGGTGTCCAGCACGATGTCGTGCACCCAGACCGTGAGGAGCGAGACCGGTACGAAGATGCACGTGAGCGTGACCAGCACCGCCGAAACGGCACTCGTCACGATCCGCCGGCCACGCCGGCCACCCGTCCGAACCGGAGCGGGCGACACAACTGTCGGATCGGGCGGCACACTCATAACGCTCCCTGGGGACGGCTGAGGCGAAAGACCGCTTCCCGGCCATTGGACACGTGGCACCAGGGGTCCGCGCGTTCAGTTGCGCCCACCGCGGGAGGCACCAGGCTGACCCACCGGTGGTTCGTTAGGCTTGCAGGTAGACGTCCGTCTCCGTCGGAAGCCCAGCTGCTGGGGGGCACCGAGAAGCTTCGGCTCCGCACCACTCGTACGACTGGAGCGTCGCGTGTCATACGGCCTTCGGCCCGGCCTGGCGCGAACGACCGTTGTGGCCGGCTTCGCGATTGCCCT
Source organism: Streptomyces sp. NPDC099050 (assembly GCF_044759865.1). Classification (NCBI taxonomy): domain Bacteria; kingdom Bacillati; phylum Actinomycetota; class Actinomycetes; order Kitasatosporales; family Streptomycetaceae; genus Streptomyces; species Streptomyces sp. NPDC099050. The sequence continues at coordinate 331,044 of NZ_JBIWAE010000004.1, forward strand.
TGGCGCTGTGCCGTCCGGCCCCGCACACGCGTTCAACGGCGGCAACCACGAGACCATCACACGGGGAGCCCTGCCTTGGGAGCCGGCCACCCTGTTCGAGATGGCTGATGCGCACAACGGGGCAATCACTGCCAACGACCACGGCGGATACTTCCTCCTCGGCCCTCTGCACTGCGACAACGCCGACTACCTCGCACCCCGCTACGTCGAGGACTATCCCCGCAGCCGGGACGAGGCCACCACCGAGCTCCTCGCCTGCATCCGTACCTCCGTCGCCCGCTTCCGGAACGCGGTCCGGGCAGCCGACGGCCTGGTCGACGTGCACGGCAAGGTCCGGGCCGACCAGAACGACCTGTCCTCCCACTGCACCTGGAAGGAGACTCCCGACCGCGCCAAGTGCGACGTCCTCGAACAGCTTGGTCGCGGCTGGCACCAGCTCCAGGACTTCTACTCGCATTCGAACTGGTCCGACCAGGCCGCCCCCGGTCCTGTCGGCCTCGCCGACCCTCCCGGACTGGGACGTACCGATGTCGCCCCCTTCTTCGACATTCGCCGCTACAGCACCATGAAAGACGCCGACTGGACCCGGGACGCACGGGCACGGATACCCGTGGACCTCACGACCGGCTGCTACTCCGACTTCGATTCCACCGGCGTCAAGGCCGACGACTGTGCCGACCGAGTCACTCACAACCGCGCCCTGAACAAGGACACCGCCGCGTCCCACCGCTCGAAGACTGATGACAACTTCAACCACGCCACTTCCGGCGCCACCGCCGAGATCACCCGCCAGTGGAACGACTTCAAGGCTGAACTGCTAACGGCATATCCGGACCACCGGCGCGGCGAGCAGATGATCTGCGCCCTCGTTCACGACGATCCGCAGTCAAGTTGCCCTTGAACAGCCAAGGGCGCTCCTGGGACTCGGGGCTGGGTGGATCGGCAACGTGGGCACCGTGGCTTCGGAAGCTCAGGGCCTACACGAAGGGCTGCAGTCGTTCGTTCCTGCCTGGTGTCGAGGACTCGCCCGGAGCGGCGGCCCGTGTCATACCGGCCTAACATGAGCCGATAGGTACACAAGGCATGTCCGATGGCTTCGAAGGGCCTCTACGGGCCTTCGGTCGGCCCGGGAGGCGTGATGACCGTATCCCCCGACGCGGCACCGCAGCGCAGGCAGAGCGATCCCGAGGACGTTCTCAAGCAGCTCGGAGGCTCGTGGCACTGGGCGCTCGGCTTCGCCCTCGCGACCCTGATCCCGGGCATCCTGGTGCTCGTCTGGCCCGACGAGACGCTGCACATCCTGGCTGTGATCATCGGCCTCCAGCTCCTGGTGGCCGGCGGCTTCCGTTTCGTCACGGCCTTCTCGCACAGCGGTGACGGGGGCGGCAGCAGACTGGCGGGAATCCTCATCTCCATGCTGGCATTCCTGGCCGGAGTCCTGGTCCTGCGGCATCCGATGCAGACGATCGGCACGCTGTCCCTGATCGTCGGAGTGTTCTGGCTGCTGACCGGAGTGCTCACCGCCTACGTCGCGATCGCCGACCGCGCGCTCGTGCAACGCGGCCTGCTCTTCGCCCTGGGCGCCCTCGGCTCCGTCGCCGGAATCGTCGTGCTCTGCTTCCCGGTGGACTCCGCGGTCGCCCTGACGCGACTGCTGGGACTGTGGCTCGTCCTGCTCGGCGTATTCGAGGTGGTGATGGCCTTCGCACTGCGCTCCGCCACCCGACAGATCACGCCCACGCCTTCAGGGTGAGTCCCGAGCCTTGGCCCACCCGGAACGAACCATTTCGGCCACGTCCTGGACAACCTGCAACGGTTCGTCAAGTGGCTCCGGGACACGCTGACGCGACGAGCGACCGTTTGCCTCCCTCCTTTGCGCCGAAACGGATCTTCTCCTGGGTGATCACCACGGTTTGGGGTAGCCACATATCGTGATCACTTTTGGGGTCGAGGAGGAGTACCTGCTGATCCACCCGGAGACCTTCCTGCCCACTCCGCTTGTGCAGGAAGTGCGTGCCACAGCCAGCCTGGCGCCGATCGCGGACGAGCGAGAGGTCCAGGACGAGCTGCTGCAGGCGCAGATCGAGGTCGCCAGCCCGGTGTGCACAGCCCTGGAGGAGGTAGGGGGCCATCTCCTGCGTCTGCGTCATGCGGTCGCATCCGCCGCGCGGGCGAACGGCTGCCGCATCGCGATCTCCGCCACCGCGCCGGTCAGGGACGTGGCACCCGTGCCCGTGACCAGCACGGCGAGGTATCTGAAGATGGCAGGAGAGGCCCGCCTGCTGGTCGACGAGCAGCTGATCTGCGGGATGCACGTCCACGTGGGCGTCCCGGACAGGGAAACCGGAGTGGCTGTCCTGAACCGGCTGCGGATCTGGCTTCCGACGCTGCTGGCGATGTCGTCGAACGGGCCCCTGTGGGACGGGCGGGACACCGGGTTCGCCAGTTGGCGCACGATCATCTTCGGCCGCTGGCCGGTCAGCGGCCCACCGCCGTACTTCGCGGGGATCGCGGACTACGAGGCACGGGCCGACGGACTGCTGGAATCGGGGGTGATCCCGGATCGGGGGCAGTTGTACTGGCAGGCCCGGCTGTCGGAGCGGTACCCGACCGTCGAGGTGCGCTGCTGCGACGTGCAGCTCGAGGCAGACGACGCCGTCATGCTCGCCGGGGTCGTCCGTGCGCTCGCCGCCACCGCGATCGCCGAGGAAAAGGCGGGAGCCCCTCCCGCGCTGTGCCGGCCCGAGGTCCTGCAGGCCGCGACGTGGCATGCAGCCCGGCACGGGATGAGCAGCACGCTGGTAGACCCGGCCGGCCGGATGCGGAGCAGCGGGGACGTGCTGTGCATGCTGCTGCGGCACATCACGCCTGCTCTCGAAGAGAGCGGCGACTACCGCGAAGTGGGCGCGCTCGTTCACCGGCTCCTCCAGCAGGGCACTGCGGCGGACCGCCAGCGCCGGGCACTGGCCGAAGCCGGTCTGCCGGCGGTCGCGGCCCTGATCACCGCATGATCCGCCACCACGTGAGTTCACGGGTGCGGGACGGAGCCGAATGGCCGCTCGGCTGGATGTCGTCTCGCCGTTCGCCCGACGTGGCCGGCGGAGCACTTTCAGGCTGCTGTCGCGTCGCCGGTGTGGTCGCATCTCCTCATGAAAGATCCGTTCGCGTGCGACGACCCACCCGTCCTCTCGCCCTTCGCCCCGGCTGACCGTGTGGCGGCTCGCCGTACGGTGGCCGCGCATGCCCACAGCCCGGCGGAGTTGGAGATGCTGCTCGACATGCTCGGGCTGGTTCCCGATGAGAAGCCGGTACGGACGACGACGTCAGGACCTGAACGCCTGGGCGGGTGACGCCCCCTGCGCGCCCCGCCAAAGCGCTGCCCTCCGTATCGCGGACCGGGGCAGTACCTCTCAGGTGTGCAGGCGGCTGTTGATTCCGTCGTGGGCGTCCGCAGCTTCGTCGTTGAACCAGTAGTCGCCCGCGGCCAGGTAGCGGAAGGAGTGGACGCTCTTGCCGGGCAGGGCCACGGTGACGGCGCGCATGCCGTCGCGCCGCGGGGCCAGGGTGTGCGTACCGGGCCGCCAGTCGTTGAAGTCGCCGACGACGCTGACCGGGCCGGGCGGGGTGTCGGCGGGCAGGATGAAGGTGACTTCGGTGCGGTCCTTGCGCTGCTTGCGTTCGAGCACGGGGGAAGGGCTCCTGACGGCAGGACGGGCGACTGTGTGAGCCCATGTTCGGGCTGCCGCGGTGCTCCGCCGGCGGACGCGGCCGGGATGCCGCTGCGGCTTCACTCGCCCGGAGCTGCCCCAGAGAACGTCTCTGCGTGCGATCTGCTGCGGAGGTGGCCGGCGTGAGCCGAGGTGAGGCGCCACGTCGCACGAGCGAGCCCCGCCATCCGCGAGATCCCGATGGCGAGTGTGGGGGTGCGAAACGTGCTCGGCCGTGTGTATGTGGTGATGGGTTCCGCGTGGATCCGTACGGCTGAGCCATCTCACTTGAGGAGTCCCCATGAAGCGTCTTCCCGTGATCGGCGTGCTCTGCGCTACCGCGGTCTTCGGTCTCACCGGCTGCTCCGACGACAGCAGCTCGCCCTCGGAGGAGGCCACGAATGCCGCGAGTAAGCTGTGCACCGACCTGTCCGAGCTCAAGGCCGACAATGCCAAGCTCAGAGCGCTCAGCCCGTCGTCCGCGACCAAGGACCAGGTGAAGGAGGCCCACCAGGCCGTCCAGGACGACTGGAACAGTGTCAAGGAGAACGCGAGCCAGCTCAAGGAGGCCGAGCGCTCGGCCGTCCAGACAGCTGCCGAGGACCTGAAGAAGGCATACGACGCCCTCCCGGGGGAGACCACGGGCCAGGACGCGCTGGCCAAGCTGCAGCCCCAGATCCTCAAGCTGGACGAGGCCACCACCTCAGCAGCCACGGGCCTCAAGTGCTGACGACGGCTTCACAGCGGTCACCCCTGGGGCGACTACCCATATAGCTGTCTTGGGCCCCCGGCGCGTGACTCGGCGGGCCGGTCATCCGAGCGCGGACAGGTCGCCGGCGACCGCAAGGCCCAGGACGGTCAGCAAGCCCGTCGCCGTGCCGCCGCGTTTGTACGCCTCGGGGATCATCGAGGTGGCGAGCATCGCCAGCACCGATCCGGCAACCCTTCCGCGAAGCGCCCGTTGGCCTCGGGCAGCAGCCGCAGAATGCCGTACCCGACAGCGGTGCTCGCTGCGGCCACTGCGACCAGGGACCTCCACCACGTCCGGCTGGCGGGCGGTGTGTCCGGAGGCGATAGTGCCTGAGGTCGCGCCGAGGCTCTCGGGCATGTTGGAGATGAAGACAGCCACCAGGAAAGCGATGCTGGCGTGGCCGCATGGGGCCCTGGGCCCTGGAACCAAGCAGATGTGGGGCGATCGGACCGGCTGAGGCCGGAGGCTGGCTCACTGCGGCGGCTGACCTCCGGCGGCGGCCTCCTCCGCGTCGATGGAGGCCAGGATGGCCTGCACGGGGATGCGGCCACTCGCCACCATCTGTGCACCACTGCGGCGCAGGGCTCGGGCGAAGGGGGCTGCCCACCGGTTCTCGTACACCAGGATCGCGGCCGCGTTTCCGGGCTGGAGGGCGTTGCCGGCTTCGTCGAGGTCCTCCTGGTCGAGCAGTTCGGAGGACACGCCGTCGAAGACGGCCAGTCCCATCGAGTCGACGTCGTCGCCGAGCCCGGTGAGTTCCAGGGCCGTCACGCTACCGTCGGCGTCCTTCTGTACGAACCGAAGGTCGAGGATGCGGATGAGGCCCTTGTCCACCAGGTCGATCAGCAGGGGAAATGCCTCGCCCGTCATCCGGTTGCCGGGGAACTCGACGACCAGGTAGTCGACGGGGCCCATGTCTTCGATGTCGTCGCTCATGAGCACTCCTTGAGTGAGAGCGGCGGCCCGGCACTGTTCTGCGGCAACGGGTTTGCGACGCACACACGTCAGTGGGAGGACGCAGCTCTGTTCTCATTGCAGCATCCGCCGGACGGCCCCGCATCTTGCACCGAGCGCTGCTGGATTGGCCTGTGCGCTGGTAGAGACGTCTACCGACGAGCCATAGGCGGCGGGTGAAGCGATCGTCGGCCGGCAAGGCGCGCTGACTGGGCGGCCTGCTTCGCCACGGCGGTTCGCCGCCGCGGCGGCAGCACGAGGATGTCCGATCCCCCACATGGCCTCAGAATGGGCGTTATGCACCGTCTATGCCGGATGGGAAACAAGGATGACGGACCTCAAGTTTGAGCAGAAGCGCTTGCTGTCGCGTTTTGAGGCGGCTGACCAGCTCACGGCACTCGCAGCCGTGCTCAGGGAAGGCGGGCTTGCCGAACTGGAACTCGACTCCGGAACGCTGAGCCTGCGGATCCCCGACGACCTTCGCAGCGAGATTGAGGTCGAGGTCGGGAGCGGGCAGGTCGAGCTGGAAATCGAGTTCAAGTGGCCGACCACACCGAGCCCGACAGCGCCCTCGCAGGCGGTCACAGTCACAGAGGAGGCCACGAGGCGGAAGACTGTGCCCGCCGCCAAGCCCCGTCGAACCAGCACGGGCACCAGCAGGAGCAAAAACGCGAAGCGCGCCTCAAATACACCGTAAGTCGCGCCGTGAGTATCGGGCCGACCACCGCACCACGACGCGCCTACTCGACGCAGCCGAGCCGCCACCTTGAGGCGTGTACTCATGCCCTGCTTCGTCGGGGGCTGGTACTCGTCCTGCTGGTGCGGATTACCGTGACCGGCCGCGGCTGCGTGGACATGGAACAAGCCCTGGGGGTGCGCGTGAGCGGCGCTCAGGCAATAGACGGGCGGCTCACCGGCCAGATCTTCCTTCGTAGCGAAGCACCGATGCAGATTGCAGGGCCCGGTGACGTCAGGAGTTGAGAATTCCGCTCTTCTGCTCCGCGAACTCCGCGCCGGCCAGGATTCCCTGCTCCTTCGACGCCCCAAGCTCCTTGAGCTGGGCGATCCGATCGCTCATGTCGCCGGACGGCGGCTGGGTGGGGCCCGGGATCTGCCTCCGGCCCCTCCGGCGATCCACCGGATCCGTACGCGGTCAGGGCGCCGGGAGTTCTCGGGCCGGCAGCCGTTTCGCGCGGATGGCGTCGAGCAGGGCTTGATGGTCGCGTTCGTTCTGGTCGGCGTAGGCCTCGGCGAAGGAGGCCAGCGCCCGGTCGAAGGTCTCGCCGCGACCCAGGTAGGCGGCGATCGCGATCCGGTCGCCGGAGCGCGCGTGTGCCCGGGCGAGGGTGATCCCGCATACCTCGCCGAACGTCTTCAACTGCCCGGGCGACATCGTTTCCGGCATGGCGATCCCCTTCCAGTCGCGTAGCTGGCGGATGTAGAAGTCGCGCTGTTTGCCGTCGATCCCCTCCATCCTCTGCCAGCCGAGGAAGATGTCGCTGGCCGCCTGCATCAGCCGTTGTCCCGCCACCACACGCTCGCCCTGGTTGGGGTACCGGCTCGCGCCGACGTGGGCGGCGAGTACGGAGGTGTCGGCCTCCTTGGCCTGCAGGAAGAGCGGGTCCTGGCCGTCGCGGCCGAGCAGCAGCAGGATCCAGCAGCGGGTACCGACGCTGCCGACGCCGACCACTTTGCGGGCCATGTCCGTCAGCCGGTAGTCCTCCAGAAGTACCCGCCGGTCGCTTGTGATCGTCTGGCCGTAGCGATCGAGCAGCCGGCGGAACTGGTCCTCGAGCGCACTGCGCTCGACGTCCGGCAGGAGGTCGGCGATGGGCACCAGCAGCGGGGGGTCCGCCGCGATCCTCGGCCGTCCGCCGACCAGTTCCGTGAGTTTCCCGAAGACCTGCAAGGTGTCGCGCGTGCGGGCCTTCGCCAGGGAACCCGCCAGCTTCTTCCGCCCGCCCGCGTCGAGCTGACCGGCGGTCAGGGCCTCCAGGCGGTCCGCGTCGATCTTCGCGTACCAGACGTCGAGGTTGCCCATCCCGGCGAAACCGCGCATCGCCTCGCGGTACGAGCGCACGCCGGACCTCACGATGAGTGCGCGCTCGGCGTCGTCGAACCCGTTCGCCCGGCCGGCGATGACCAGGCTCGCCGACAGCCGCTTGACGTCCCATTCCCACGGACCGGGCAGCGTCTCGTCGAAGTCGTTGATGTCGAACATCAGCCGCCGTTCCGGAGAGGCCAGCAGCCGGAAGTTCAGCAGGTGCGCGTCGCCGCACAGCTGCGCCGTGATCCCCGCGTCGGGACTGCCTGCCAGGTCGGACGCCATGATCGCGGCAGCCCCTCGGTAGAACCGGAAGGGAGACTCCGACATCCTGCTGTAGCGGATCGGGACCAGCTCAGGGACCCGCGCCGCAGACTGCGCCTCCAAGGTCGCCAGCGGGTCAGGCCGGTCCGGAGACGGCCGGTACACGGCGTGCTGCGACCGGGGCGAGCGGCGCCGGGCCTCCTTGCCGTGGGCCGCGCGTTCCTCGGGGGTGCTCTCGACCACCGCGCGCATCGCGGTGGTCGAGGTGGTCGAGGTCGGCGATGTCGGCGATGTCGGTGACATGGACGCGCTCCTTCCTGGCCGTGCGGACTAACCCGGAGGCCACTTTGGAGGCGCGGGCACGGCCCGGCGGGTGGCTGAACGCACGGCGAAGGCCATCACCACTTCGAACACTCCGAGCAGGACGAGCAACAGGCCCAGCAGCCGTGTCAGGCGACCGCGGGATCACTCTGCGGGTGCTGGGGCGTGCGCTGGGGCGCCGCGTCGGAGGGTACGGCCATGACACCTCCCGGACCGGCCGAACGGCCCGTAGGGGACACCGGGGCCGCCGGACATGCCTTGCTTGCCTGTCAGGCCCATTTTAGGCCGTGGCCGTGGGGCGCGCCGCTCCGGCCGCCGTCGCCGGGATCCGCTGGGTGAAGAACATGGCGAGGAGGGCGGTGAGGGCGAGGAGGGCGAGAGCGGCGCGCAGGCCGTCGAGTCTCGCCGCAGTGTTCGCCTCGATCGCGGCCGAGGCCACGTCCGGGCTCGTGCCGGCCTTTTCGAGGGCTGCCTTGAGCTGTGCGTCCGACATGAAGGGCACGCCGCTCTCCAGCGTGACGCTCGCCTGGCCCGTGACTTCGGCCGGAACGGCCTTGTTCTGCTCGATGGTGGTGAGGAAGGACGTGGTGAGCGCCGCGATCAGGATCGACCCGGCGAGGGCTGTTCCCAGGGACGCACCGAGGTTGGTCACGGCGTTCTGGATGCCGCCGACCTCCGCGCTCTGCTTGTCGGGCACCGCAGACACGGTAACCGCCCCGAGCTGCGAGGCAAGCGCTCCCATGCCGAGCCCGATCAGCAGGAGCGGGACGGTGACGATCTCCGCACCCGCGTCCGCGTCGAGCGCGGCGAGCAGGGCCACCGCGCCGGCGAGCAGGGCGAGGATTCCCAGTCGCACCACCCGGCGCGGTGAGACGTCGGGGAGGAAGCGCGGGATCAGGATCGCGGCGGCCAGCAGGGTCAGGGACAGCGGCAGGATGCGCGCGCCGGTCATGAGCGCGGACAGGCCGAGTGCGACCGACAGGTACAGCGGTACGACGAAGAACACGCCCATCTGGACGAGGTACTGGAAGAAGAACATCGTCAGGCCGCCGGTGAGCTGCCGGTTGCGCAGCAGGGCCGGGTCCACCAGTGGCTCCCTGTGCCGCTCCACGAGGCGTGCCTCCCAGCGCAGGAAGATCCACACCAGGAGCAGGCCCACCAGCATCAGCCACACGACCAGGGAGATCCCGAGCCAGGCGGGCGCGCCGGGCTTCGGCAGGAACCAGCCCCACTCGCTCGAGCGGAGCACCCCGTAGACGAATACCCCCAGCCCGAGGGCGGACAACACGGCGCCGACCAGGTCGATACGCCGGCGCTCGCCGACCGGCGCGTCGGCGGTGCGGCGGGCGAACACCAGGATGGCGAGCACGATCACGACCTCACCGGCGAAGACCCAGCGCCAGGAGAAGTAGGTCGTGGCGACACCCCCGATGATCGGCCCGATCGCGATCGCCACGGCTCCCGAGGCGGCCACCAGCCCATAGGCGCCCGGCCGGCGTTCCACCGTGAAGTTCCCGGCGACCAGCGCGACGATCGCGGGCAGGATGAGCGCGGCCCCGAGCCCTTCAAGGAACGACCAGCCCAGCAGGAGCACGGACAGGTTCGGGGCCAGAGCGGTCATCAGCGATCCGCAGCCGTAGATCACGCAGCCGATCAGGAACGCCTTCTTGTGGCCGATGAGCGCGCCGACCTTGCCGCCGGGGATCATGAACATCGCCATCACGAGCGTGTACGCCGTGATGGCACCCTGGATCCCGGTCACCGTGGTCCCGATGTCGTCCGCCACGGTCGCGATCGAGACGTTCATGACGGAGCTGTCGAGCGCCATCAGGAACTGGCCGGCGGCCAGTGTCAGTAGAACGACCCCCGCCCCCGCCCGCTTCTCGCGTGTGCCTGCCTCGGGTGCCATGCGAACACGCTCCCAGCGGCCCTCGCCCGCGCGCTGCCGACCCGCCGAGGACGTCAGCTGGTTGGCGGCAAGCGTCAGAGTGCGATCGCTCGGTTTCGTGACAGTGATGTGAGAGACAGTAAGGGTTTGAGCACTGGTGCTGGTTGGTGGCTGTTTCGGTGTGCCGGGTCACTGTGCCACCCGGTGGTCAGATGCAACACGAATCACCGGCTCAACATAGGGCGAGGGCCTGACACAGGGATGGTGTTGGACAACGTCCAGGACTCCTCCGTAAGGCTCAGACGTAGGTCACGGACGATCCGAACGCCACGCAGGTCGGTAAGGCGGACTGGGACTGGGTGGTCCGTTTGGGGTTCGTAAAACGTGACTCGGACCTTGGCCGGGCGGCACCGTCCAGACCTGCTGAGCGGCGGCCGGCGGTCAACGGAGGTCGCGTAGCCGCTGCATCTGACGGGTCATGAGTTCGCCTGGGAACTCCATGGTTTCCACCGAGGGGGTCAAGCTCGAACTCGGCGATCACCGAGCCAATCCGCATAACACATCAGAGATGGGTATTTTTTCGCGGACCTGACAAGTCGGCCACGCGACTGCGTCAGGACGCATCCACTGACAAAACACGCCACACGGACACCACACAGCGGCCTGCCTGCATGGACGGCCTACCGAGGCACCGACCGCAACAGGCCGGCCTGGACCATCCAGCTCTCGACCACAACTCCCCCGACGCCCTCGGCGCGCTTGCATTCGAATTGGCTTCCAGTGGCACTCGGCCAGCCACCGCGCTTCTCCCGACCCGCCCTCAGGCCTCGCTAGCGAACCTGCAGTGCCGACGCCTCCGGCGCACGCGGCCCCTCGGAGACGGTGGGGGGCCGCCACTGTCGCCGAAGCCGAGCAGTGCGCGCCCAGATCCCCGCCGACCGCGGGCCCTGCCGATCCGGGTTCCCGCGATACCACTCAACTCGGAATCCCCGATCTCGGACGCCACCTGCACCGTCGCCCGGGAAGCCCGTACTGCCGTTCGATCCAGGCCGACCCCCGGCGCGTGGGCTGCAGCCCATGCCGCGCTGCCCTACCTCGATCAAGCGGTGCCGAGCCGTGGGAGTCCTCTCAGGCTTCCCATCCCATCAACGCACTACCGCCCAGGTCACGTCTGCGCCAAGAGGATCCGCCGGGGACGGACGGGTAGCGGAAGGCCAGGCCACGCCCGTTGAACAGGGGTCCTACTAGACCCTCCCCAGCCGCCCCCGCTGGGGAGCGGCTGGGGAGTTTCACCCCCGCCTGGGGAGTCCCTGGGGAGTTTGAACCGTGTAAACAGGAAAGCCCGTGAAAGGATCCGAAAGAAGCATCCCTGCAGGTCAGCGCCACGCAGTGGCAGATATTCCCAGGTCACGGGCCCCACCACGGGGCCTACATGACGTATATGCCGAGGTCGTCGGCCTCGACGACACCGGGAAGCGAGCCGCCTTCGCGCAGGGGCGTGACATAGCGGGTCGCCGTGACTTCTGTCAACATCTTCCCAGGCTACATGGCTCACGGGCCTGCACATCCAAGGCGCCAGCTCGCCCTTCCCAAGCCCCCGCCAGCCAACACTGGGGAGTTTCCGAGTTCACATACCGAGATCACCTGCGGCGAGGATATCGGGAGGGCGGCTCACCCGCCCCAGGGGCGTAATCGGGCAAGGCACAGCCCTTTCTGCGGCCCTATTCCCAGGCAACCTCGCGTATCTCCTTTCAATTCCAAGGCCTCGGCCAGATCGAGTCCGGCCGCTGTGCGGCCCGCAATCAACCCTGGGGAGAATCTGGGGAGTTTCAGCCACAGGGCCGCCGCGGCGTCACCTCAGGGCCTGATCGCGCGCTCGTCATACGGGTCCCTCCAAGCGCCGCGACGCTCCGTCGGGGCACGACCCTGACCTGCCCGGGCGGCCTGGTCGACACCGCCGGCTCGGACTCACTGGCTGTCGACGGCAAGGCCGCTCCCGACTTCCAGCACGGCACCTCGGCCGCCGCCCACCTCCTGGCCGCGATGACCGCGACAGCCGGACCGTCCCCCAACTGCGCCTTCCGACAAGACAGATTCGCAGGTCAAGCGCCCGGTGGCCAGGTGCCGGTAGTAGCCGGCGCGGGACGCCCCGAGCACCCGGCAGATCCGCTTGACGCCGAAGTCGGCACGGTTCTCGGAGATGAAGCCCCAGCGGCGGGATCTCGCTTCACCTCCCGCGCGAAATAGGCGGCCGCCCGGCGCAGGATCTCGCGCTCCAGCCGCCACTCCTGCTCGGCCTTGAGCAGCCTGGCGTTCTCAGCCCGTAGCCGGGCCAGTTCCTCCCCCACGCTGACGCCGGCGTCACGGCCGTCAGACGTGGCCGGGGCCTCATCCTTGCGGACCCACGTCCGCAGGAACTCCGCGGTGATACCGAGATCCGAGGCCACCGCAGCGTACGTTCGCTTCCCGGCCGCGGCCCGAAAGAGCGCGACTGCGTCCTGACTGAACTCCTCCGAATACGGAGACCTGCGTCCCCACCTGGACATCCCTCCCTGGACCATCAAGATCCATTGTCAGGGCGTCCACTCCAAAGGATCAGCCTCATCCAACAGGTCGCCCTTGTCGCAGGTCACTGCCCGGCGCACAGCTGCGGCTGCGGGCGGGCCGCGCTAACGACCTTGGGCGCGATTGACGGTGTTCAGGTTGCGTGGACTTCGACTGTGCGGCCGTCGGGGTCGGTGAGGATGTGGCGTCCCGGGGTGAGTGCCGGAGTGGCGGTGGTGGCGTCGACGGCCAGGCCGAGGCGGAGGGCGTCCGTCTGACGTCCCGGGCGGGCTGGGTAGAGCTCGAACACCGTGCCGCCCGGGAGGACCGCAGCGTAGTGCTCGGGGCCTTGGCCGTGCTGCTCCGCGGTGAAGCCCAGGCCGAGGTGCCGGTAGAAGCGCCGGCATTCCTCAAGCCTCGGCGAGTACAGCACCAGCAAGGTCACGCCGACTGGTTTCGGGTCACTCATCGGTTCCTGGCCTTTACTGATGTCGACGGGGTTGAACCGTAACGCAGCAAGGGCCGCACAAGTTGGTCGAGTTGCGAGGCTCGCCTGGGCCCGTGCGGCCTGTTCCCATCCTGCCCTGTCCGGCGTCTCTCGTGCACACTTCGGCGAGTTGCTCAATGAACTCGCATCCAAGTGGCAGGCTGCCCGGGAGTCGTCGCTGCGCGAGCGCCGCGGCGGGGACCGCAGGAGGGCGCCCGGCGCGGGTCCCAAGCAGCGGCTCGCGTTCACCGACCGGCTGCTGGTCACGCAGTCCCACCCGCGACTGGGACTGCCGCATGCGGCCCTAGCCGAGCTCTATGAGGTGGACCGCTCGACTGTATCCGGGGCGAGACGGCCTCCAGCACGCCGATCTTGTGGCCCCCCTGGTCGACAACGTCGTCAGTCCGCCACTCACGGCAGAAGGCCTTGGGGAGCAGGGCGCCGCCCCCTTGTCGATGGGACCGGGGCGGCCCGGTCCGCGAACAAAGCCGCCCAGTACACATCCATCAAGCTCACAGCACGCCTGGTCAGAGCAGGAATCGAGGCATCCATGGGGTCGGTGGCGACTCATACGACTGTCAACGCCCTGGCGGAGAACTTGTGGATGCTCATCAAGACCGAGTGCGTCCGCGGCCGCGTCTTCGAAACGAGGGCCGAGGCGAACCTCGCGCTCTTCGAGTACATCTACGGCTTCTACAACAGTCGACGCATCCAGAAACGCCTCGGCTACCTCAGCCCCATCGAGTTCACAGAGAAGCACTACGCCAACCACCCCGCCAACCCGCCCTGAACAGCTAACCCTCCTTGGCGTTGTTACTCGTGTAACATCGCCAGTACCCATTCAAGCCACAGAGGCTTCGGAGCGCAGATGTCCACGTCACCTCGGCCGATGTCTCTGCCCTTCTGCTGGGCCGACCAGGAACGACACCTCGTCAGCCACCTTTCGGCGCTGATCCGCCTGGATACCTCAAACCCTCCGGGCAATGAGATCGCCGTCGCCCGCCACCTCTCCCGCGAGCTGTCCCGCTCCGGTATCGCACACGAGGTTCTGGAGTCCGAGCCCGGACGGGCCAACCTCGTCGCACGGCTGCCCGGGACCGGACAGGAACCGCCGCTCATGCTGCTGGGCCACGCCGACGTTGTCGGCGCGGGGCCTGACGGATGGAGCCGTCCCCCCTTCTCGGGCGAGGTTGCCGACGGCCGCGTGTGGGGCCGCGGGGCACTCGACATGAAGGGCCAAGTCGCCGCGAGCCTGCTGATCATGCAACTCCTCGCCGCGCACCGGATCCCGCTGCGGCGGGACGTGCTGCTGGTGGTCACCGCCGACGAGGAAGCCGGCAGCCGGCTGGGTGCCTACTGGCTGTGGGAGAACCACCGCAGCCTCGTCGAGGCCGAGTTCGCGTTCAACGAAGGCGGCGGCCAACGCTTCGTGACTCCCGGCGGCCCCGTCTACACCGTCCAGGTGGCCGAGAAGGGCAGCGCCCGGATGCGGGTCACCGCTCGCGGACCGGGCGGCCACGCCTCCGTCCCGCGCTCGGAGTCGGCGGTCTTCGCGTTGGCAGAGGCACTGCTGAGGCTGCGCGCGTTCGCCCCGGAGTCGGTGCTGCAGCCGACCTCGCGGCGCATGCTCGCCACCCTCGCGGACCTGCACCCGGGCGAGGGAGCGGAGGCGATCGAGCGGTTGGTCCGGACGCCGGCCTGGGCCGGCGCGCACAGCCTGCCCATCGATCCCGTCCTACGGGAGTTCGTCGTCGCGGGGCTGCACAACACCGCCACTCCCACCATGCTGTCCGCCGGGCACCGGCAGAACGTGGTGCCCGTCGAGGCAAGCGTGGTGCTTGACGGTCGCCTGCTGCCCGGTGAGCTGCCCGATCGGTGGGTCGAGGAGGTGCAACGGGCTGCCGGTGACCGTGTCGAAGTCTCACTGCTGCACGGCAGAGTGAGCCACGCCGTCCACGACGACCCGGAGATCCTGCGTGTTCTGGGCGACACGGTTGCGGCCCACGAACCGGGTGCGCGGGTCCTGCCGTACATCAATCCGGCAGCCACGGACGCCCGCGCCTTCCCCGACACGAGGGTGGTCGGATTCTTTCCCTCCGCGAGCGACGCGGACATCATGCGGCTCATCCACGCACCTGATGAGCATGCCCGGATCACCGACCTGATGTTCGGCGGGAAATGCCTGCTCGACGCGGTCCTCAGACTCTCCACGTGAAAGGAGCCACCCCATGGGTGTTGTCATCGAGACCCTGACCGGCAAGGTCGAGGGATCGGCCGAAGACGGGCTGTCGGTCTTCAAGGGCATTCCCTACGCCCTCCCCCCGGAAGGGGCCCTCAGGTTCCAGGCGCCGGTTCCGGTCCCCGCCTGGGACGGTGTCCGTCCGGCCACGTCCTTCAGCGCCGCACCACCACAGTTGCCGCTGGTTCCCGGAATGCCCCCGGCCTGGCGGCCGGAGGACGGCCTGGACTGCCTCAGCATGAACGTCTGGACCCCAGGGAGCGCCGGTGACCGACTGCCGGTCATGGTGTGGATCTACGGCGGGGGGTGGAAGACAGGCTACTCCGCTGATCCGAGCTACGACGGCGAGGTGCTCGCCCGGGACGGCGTGGTCATGGTGACGTTCAACTACCGCGTCGGATTCGAGGGATTCGGCTATGTACCGGGGGCACCCGCCAACCGGGGCTTCCTCGACCAGGCCGCCGCACTCACATGGGTACGAGAGAACATCGCGGCCTTCGGCGGCGACCCGGACAACGTGACGATCTTCGGCGAGTCCGGCGGAGGCGCGTCCGTCGCCGCCCTGCTGACCGCACCCGGCGCGCGCGGTCTGTTCCGTCGTGCCATCGTCCAGAGCATGGCCGGGCGGTTCCTGCCCGAGGAGGAAGCCCGGCGGATCGCCGCGATGATCGGGGAAGAGGTCGGCGTGGGCCTCGACGGTCTGGCTTCCGTGCCCCCTGAAGCCCTCCTGGCGGTACAGGACGCGCCTCTGCCGGCGATGAGAGCGGATCCGGCGAAGTGGACGACTCCCGAGGCCATCACCGCGTTCTCGCCCGTCATCGACGGCATCACTGTGGTCGACAAGCCATGGCTCGCCCTCCGTTCAGGGTGCGCACGTGACGTCGACTTGATCTCCGGCTACACGCATGACGAATTCACTCTGTTCGCCATGGAACGCGGCCTCGTCAAGATCAAACTCGGCGCGATGGTCAAGGCCATGCCCATGATGTTCGCGGCGGCACGCGCGGGATTCCGCGATCGGGCATCACGAAAGCCCGCGCAGGCCTCGGCGAAGATGCGCGACCTCGACCTCGATGCCGTCACTGACGGACTGGGGCTCGGCCGTCAGGCCGCAGCCGACTACCGCGCCGCACACCCGGATCTGACCGACTCCCAGCTGTACGTCACCATGTTCTCGGACGCGTTGTTCCGGATGCCCGCGACGTGGTTGGCCGAGGCACACGCCGCGTCGGGCGGACGAGCGTGGCTCTATGACTTCACGTGGAACAGTCCGGCCTTCGGCGGGGCCCTCGGGGCCTGTCACACCGTGGACATACCGGCGACCTTCGGCCACACACGAGGGCCTCTGGCCGGCTTCCTGTTCGGCGGCAAGGTCCCGTCCCGGGACTTCACGCGCCTGTCCGAACAGCTCCGTGCCTCCTGGATTTCCTTCGCCGCCTCGGGCGATCCCGGCTGGGCACCCTTCACCACGGAACAGCCGACGACTCGCCTCTGGGACACCGAACCGTCAGTCGTCGAGGACCCGCTCTCGGCGTCCCGCCGAATATGGCACAAGGAGTCGGGCCTCTGACGCCTGACGGGTGGTCAGAGAGTGGCTGCGAGACGAGCCCCGGTACGGTGCTCGTCTCGCAGGCCGCGACCGGTCCCGACCGCGTCGGCGGGACCACATGCTCACTGTCTCGGGCGGCGCGCAGCGCCCCTGGGTTGACCGCGGTCCGGCCGGGCGAGGCGGAGCCGCTGGGGGTGGGCGCCGCCGCGCCGGGTGCACCGGCGGGAGCGCGGTCGGCGATCGCCTCCGCGCCGCGGTCAGTCGACGCCCAGCAGGCGCCGCCGGTCTTCGGGGCTGGACCGGAATTCCGCGCAGGCCGCCTCGTGGACGATGCGGCCCTTCTGCATGACCGCCACGCTCTGGGCGACGGAGAAGGCGAGCCCCAGGTTCTGTTCGACGAGGACCACCGACATGCCCTGCGCACTCACCTCGCGGATGACCTCACCCACTTGGGCGACGATCGCAGGTGCGAGGCCGTCGGACGGCTCATCCAGGAGGAGGAGACGCGGATTCCCCAGCAGGGAGCGGGCGATCGCGAGCATCTGCTGCTCGCCGCCGGAGAGCTGGTCACCGCGGTGCCCGAGGCGCTCCCCCAGGCGCGGGAGCAGGTCGAGGATGCGGGCCCTCGTCCACGGGCCCCGGGTCGAACGCCTCGAGGCGATCGCCAGGTGCTCTGCCACGGTCAGCGGCGCGAAGACCCGGCGCCCCTGCGGAACGACACCCACCCCGGCCCGGGCGATCACATCGACACGGGATCCGGCGATCTCCCGGCCACCGAGGGTGACGCTGCCTTCGTACGGCCGGACGAAACCCATGACGGTCGAGATGAGGGTGGTCTTCCCCACTCCGTTGCGTCCGAGGACCGCGACGATCCCGCCTTCGTCGAGGTCGAGATCGACACCGCCCAGGACCACGCCGCCGGCGTAACCAGAGCTGAGGCTTCGGATGCTGAAGAACGGCTTCACGAGGCGGCCTCCATCGTGCCGAGGTAGGCGCTCTGGACCTCGCTGGAGGCCCGGACCTCGTCCGGGGAGCCGGTTGTCAGGTGTCTGCCGAGGTGCATGACCGTCACCGTGTCGGCAAGCTCGAAGACCATGTCGAGGTCGTGTTCGATCAGGAGCACCGTCACTTCAGCGGGCAGGGCGGCGACGAGTTCGGTGAGTCGCGCCGTCTCCGCCGGAGACATCCCGGCGGCCGGCTCGTCCAGCAACAGCAGCCGGGGTTCGGTGGCCAGAGCGACGGCGACCTCCAGCTGCCGCCGTTCGCCGTGGGAGAGGGCGGCCGCCTGGACGTCGTGCCGGGTGGGCAGCCCCACCCGCTCGAGCAGCGTCCGCGCCCGCGCGATCGCCGTCGTCCGGGCACTCACCCTCCGCCAGCCGCCGAGTCCGCCGCCGGCCCGGCGGAGCACGGCGAGCAGAACGTTCTCCAGCACGGTCTCCCGCAGGAAGAGACTGGAGTGCTGGAACGTCGCGGCGACGCCGAGTCCGACCCGGCGGTCCACTGGCAGCCGCGTCACGTCCTCACCATCGACGAGGATGCTTCCGGCGGTCGTCGCCAGCGTTCCCGAGATCAGGCCGAACAGCGTCGATTTACCCGCGCCGTTCGGGCCTATGACCGCGTGCCGGGCACCCTGGCGGACGGTGAGATCGACCTCGTCCAGGGCCCGGAAGGACCCGAAGTGCCGTGACACCCGGCGGAGTTCCAGGAGATCGTGTGTCGTCACGCCGTCCTCTTTCGGGTCAGCTTGGGCGGGAGCCGTACGCCGGCCAGCCCGCGGGGCAGCGCGTAGACGGCGATGACGAAGAACAGTCCGAGCAGCAACGGGCCGCGTCCCGCGACGGCTTCGAGGTTTCCGAGGTAGTCGCGGGTGAGCCAGACGAGCGCAGCTCCGGCACAAGCCCCCCACATCGAGCCGGAGCCGCCGATGACGACGGCGAGCAGCGCCAAGGCGGCGATCTCGAATCCCGCGTCGCCGGGCGAGACGAACCGCTGCACCGACACCCACAGGCCGCCGGCGACGCCTGCAAGCGCACCGGCGCCGCAGTAGACGGCGAGGGCGTACCGCCGGGTGGGGTATCCGATCGCGCTCATGCGGCGCTCGTTGTCGCGGATTCCGCGCAGCGCGAGGGCGAACGGTGTCGAGCCCAGGCGGGAGACGACCGCGAAGAGCGCCAGGAACACGGCCAGGACGTAGAAGTACACGAGCCCGTCAAGCTCCAGTGCGGACATGCCCGGCAGCGGTACGACGGGCGGGATGCCAGACATTCCGTCGGTGCCGTTCGTCAGTGACTTCCAGTTGACTGCGGCGCTGTAGGCGATTTCTCCGATGGCCAGCGTCAGCATCAGGAACACCACGCCACGGGCTCTCACCGCCAGCCATCCCGTGGGCACGGCCACCAGCGCGGAGACGCCGGCGGCGATGAGCAGTTGGAGTACCCCGACGTCGGTGAGCCGCGTCGCGACGATGGCCGCCGTGTAGGCGCCGACGCCGAAGTAGGCGGACTGGCCGAGGGTCGGCAGTCCGGTCAGGCCGGTGAGCAGGTTCACGCTGATCGCGAGGAGGGCGAACACCAGGATCCGCGACAGGGTGCCGATGGCGTACGAGCCGAGGAGGAACGGGGCCGCCGCGAGCCCGAGGGCAACGGCGGTCATGGACAGCCGCCGTGCGGCGGATCCGCCGGATCCGGACGGGCTCATGTGCGCACCCCCGACGGGACCAGGCCGTGCGGGCGGACGACGAGCACAGCCAGCATGGTGCCGAAGAGCAGGAAGGGCGCGTACTCCGGAAGCAGCGCCACCCCGAGCGTCTGCACCTGCCCGATGAGGAGAGCGCCGACGAGCGCGCCGCGGACGGATCCGAGACCGCCTACGACCACGACGACGAGCGAGAGGACGAGGACGGTCTCGTCGACGCCGGGCCCGGGGCCCAGGATCGGCGCCCCGAGGACACCGCCGACCACGGCCAGGGCCGCGCCGAGCGCGAAGACCCCGTAGAGCACCTTGCGGATGTCGACGCCCAGCGCGCGGACCATGTCCCGGTCCGCGACCGTGGCCCGTACCAGTGCTCCGAGCGAGCTGCGCTCGAAGACGAGGTACACGACGGCGGCGAGGCCGGTCGCGACGCCGATGAACACGAGCCGGTAGACCGGATAGGCGTGGCCGAGGAGGTCCACCGTCCCGCGCAGGGACGTCGGCGGATCGGTGGGCAGGACGTCGCCACCGAAAGTCGCGGCGAGGAGATCGGCAACGATGAAGGTGATGCCGAGCGTCAGCACGGCTTGGTCGAGGTGCCCGCGCCGGGCCAGTGGCTGGGTGAGGAACGTCAGCGCCGCTCCGCCCAGGGTGCCCACCAGGGCGCCGGCGGCCAGCGCGAGGAGCAGGCCCCACAGGCTCCCGTCGGACAGGGCGTAGGCGATGTAGGCCCCGGCGAGGTAGAGCGTGCCGTGGGCCAGGTTGAGCACGTCCATCATGCCGAAGACCAGGGAGAGTCCGACCGCGATCGTGAAGAGCAGCAGACCGAACGCGACCCCGTCGATGACGCTGACGAAGTTGCCGTCCAACCATCCGTACATGTCAGCCGCCCAGCCGGACGAGCTCGGAGCTGACGGTATTGGCCCCCTGCTTGACCTCGCGCAGGTACCAGGGCTGGACGGGGGTGCCGCCGCTGTTGAACCGCCAGGTGCCTCGCGGGCTGTCGATGTTCCCCACTCCGGCGATGGCGGCGTTGACGGTCTCCGAGGTCACCGTGTCACCGGCGGCCTTGATCGCCCGGTCGAGGACCTGCGCCGCGTCCCATGACGCCATGGCGTACGTGGTCGGGGCCGCACCGTAGGCGGACGTGTACGCCGGCGCGAACTCCTTGTTGGCCGCGTTGTCCAGGTCCGCGCCGTAGTTGAGTGCGGTGAAGATGCCCTCGGCCGCCCCACCCTGCCCCTTGAGGACGCCTCCTTCGGTGAGGAAGCCGGGCGCGTAGAGCGGGATCTTGCCGGCCAGCCCGAAGTCCCGGTACTGCTTGACGAAGTCGACGGCCGCACCGCCGGCGTAGAAGCAGAAGACGGCCTTCGCCCCGGACTTCTCGATCTGCGCGAGGTACGGCTGGAAGTTCTTGGTCCCCGGGAACGGCGTGTAGACCTCCTCCCCCGCCAGCTTGCCGCCCGCCGGGAGGAAGGTGGACTTGAAGCCCTCCACCTCGTCCTTGCCCGCCTGATAGCCCGCGGCGATCAGGAAGACCGGGCCGCCGGCCTTCTCCGCCACGTGCTTGCCCAGCGCCTTGCCGGGTTCGTCGTTGACGTACGAGGTGCGCCAGACGTACTTGGTCCCGGTCAGGGTCGTCGGCGAGGCGTTCGAGCCGACGAGCGGGACCTTGCTGCTCTCGAAGAGGTCCTTGACCCCGTTGATGGTGGCCGAGCTCACCACCCCGCTCACCGCGAGCACCCGGTCCTGCTTGACCAGCTTCTCCGCTGCCGCCTTGCCCGAGTCGGCCGTCTCCCCCTCGTCCGCGATCACAATCTCCACCTCGCGCCCGCCGAGCTTGCCGCCGTGCCGTGCGACGTAGAGCTCGAAGCCCTGCTTCATGTCGTCGCCCAGCGCCTTGTAGGTCCCCGACTGCGGGACGAGGAGCCCGATCTTCACGGGCCCGCTCTGCTTGTCGCCGTCGCCTGTCCCCAGGCTGGCGCCACCACATGCCGTGGTCAGGAAGAGAGCTGCCGTCGTCACGGCGATCAGACCAACGGGACGAATTCGACCTGCCATGGAAACTCCGTACGTTGTCAACCAGCCCTGGAAGGCCGGATGTTGCTGATGGGGCTGCCTTGAGGGGTCCCAGAAGAGGGGCCGGCTCCCAGGGGTGGCCTGACTGCCGGTCGGGATGTGCGTTTCGTCGCCGCAGGACAGGCTCGAAGCGAGAGCCGATGCCCGGGCCAGCGCACTGACCGCCTGGCAGGGACATCGGAAGGTGACACGTGTCTATCGCGTAATGCCGACGGGCGTCAAGAGTTCTCGACATCACGGATCACGCGGGAGCTCACCCCTTGACCCCGCCCTAACGCATAGCGCAATACTGACGCTCGCCACAATCACGCTATGTCGATTCGGCGACGGGCTCTTGATCAGTCAGGGAGTGAAGCAACATGACCGATGATCCATCGCGGCGCAAGATCCTCAAGAACAGCGGGATGTTGACCGGTGCCGCACTGCTCTCCGGCATGCCGGGCGGGGGCACCGCACAGGCCGCCCCGCACGCGTCCTCGCCCGTGGTGGAGGCACCCGCGGGCCGACTGCGCGGAAGCAAGGAGGGGGACCTCAACGTCTTCAAGGGGGTGCCCTACGCGGCGCCGCCCGTCGGCGCTCTGCGGTGGCGGCCGGCTCAGCCCCATCCGGGCTGGCAGGGGACGCGCGATGCGACCGCTTTCGGACCGAGCGCACCGCAGCCCTACCGGGAAGGCGGCGACCAGGTGCTCGGAACGCACGGCTCGCCCCCCTTCGACGAGGACTGCCTCACGCTCAACGTCTGGACCCCGGGAGCCAGTGGCGCCAAGCGGCCGGTGATGGTGTGGATCCACGGCGGCGGCTTCATCTCCGGATCCGGCTCGCTGCCGAACTACTCCGGCGAGACCTTCGCTCGCAACGGCGACCTCGTCGCCGTGACCATCAACTACCGTCTTGGGCCGCTGGGTTACCTCTACTTCGGGGAGGACGGCGCCGGCGGGAACTTCTGGCTCACCGACCAGCTCGCCGCGCTGAACTGGGTACGGGACAACATCGCCGCGTTCGGCGGCGACCCGGACAACATCACCGTCGCCGGACAGTCCGGCGGCGCACTGTCGGTCGCGGCGCTGGCCGGCGCCCGGACGACCAAGGGCCGCCCGCTGTTCCGGCGCGCGATCCTGCAGAGCCCACCGCTCGGGCTGAAGATCCCCACCCGCGCCGAGTCACTGCAGCGCACCGCGACCTTCCTGGACATCGTCGGAGCCAAGAACGTGGCGGAGCTCCGCGCCGTGCCCTGGCCGCGCCTGATCGCCGCCACCTTCGAGATGTTCGGGCGCACCGGACAGTGGGGGTACTGGTCGACCCCGTTCCTGCCGGTGCTGGACGAGGTCACGCTGGACCGCAACCCGGCCGACCTGCTGCTCAGCGGCGCCGGGGCGGACATCGAGGTCCTGATCGGCTGGACCAGGGAGGAGGCGAACTTCGCCTTCGCCCTCAGCGAGCCGTACGCCGCGGCGACCAAGGAGCAGGTGCTCGCCAGAGCCCGGAACACCTTCGGAAGCCGGGCGGACCAGGCCTACACCGCCTACGAGGAGGCCCGGCCGGGCGCCCGCCCGCTGGACGTGCTCATGGATCTGATCACCGACGACCTGTTCCGCATGCCCTGCGTGGCGCTGGCCGAACGGCGAGCGGCCCGTGGACGTCCGGTCTGGGCGTACCAGTTCAACCTCCCGACGCCCGCACACAACGGTCAACTCGCGGCCGCGCACTGCCTGGAGTTGCCGTTCGTGTTCAATAACTTCGACAAGTGGTCGCAGGCGCCCTTCCTGGCGGGGCTGGGTCCCAGGGTCCGTGACGGTCTCGCCGCGACCATGCACTCGTCCTGGATCTCCTTCATCCGCACCGGCGACCCCAACCACCACCCCATGCCACAGTGGGACCGCTACGGCCGGGACTCCCGCACGACGATGACCCTCGATTCGGTCACCACCGCCACCGAGGACATCGCCGGATACTGGCGCCGCCTGCACCATCCGGCAGTGCCGTAACCACAACCACGCCGCTGCTCTGCGGCGAACAGCCCTGCCACCAGGTCCCGCGCCGTCTGCGCACCGCGGGACCTGGTGCCGTGCTGAGCGTGCCCGGATCTAGGAGGCGGGCGGCGCCTCTTCCAGGCTGGTGACCTGCTGTACGTGCAGCAGGCTCGGCGTGGCGAGTACGTCGTGCAGTTGCTGGAAGATCTGACGCGCGGCAACGGCGTTCCAGTCGGCCGGGAGCAGCTCACTTGGCAGGCCGGGGTCGAGGTAGGGCAGTCGGCGCCATTGGGTGAGCATGGGTACGTAGTGGCGGAAGGCCTCGCCGCCGTCGATGTCGCGCTGCTGCGCGCATCCCGCGGCGACGGGACCGTACGCGTCGGTGAAGGTGGCGTACTGCTCCTGGATCGCCGGGAAGTCCCACCACGAGCTGACCGTCTCGGGCAGGTCGCTGAAGGCGGCGTAGTCCGCGGCGAACAGGTGGACGTAGTCGCTGAGCCCGCGCCGGATGAGCATGCCGCGGGCGTCGTCGAGGAGCCGGCCGGGTGCCAGCCATACGCCGGGGGCGATGTTGCCGAAGCCGAGCCAGGTCAGCCGGGTGCGCAGCTGGTAGCGGTACGAGCGCTCGGACTCCGGTACGGAGAAGACGGCCATCGCCCAGCCGTCGCTGAGTTTCGCCGGTTCCAGGCTGCCGAAGATGCGCCGGTCGCCCTCGTCGAAGACGGGGTGCGCGGCCGGGCTGAGCCGGTAGCCGGTGGCGCCGCGGCGTTCCGGTTCGAGTACACCCTTTTTCTTGAGCCGGGAGATCGCCGAGCGCGCGGCCGGGCCGTCGATGTCGAGCTCGGACATCAGGGTGATCAGGTCGGCGACGGAGATCCAGCCGCCGAGGCGGCGCGCGAACGCCCCGTAGACCGTGTTGATCAACGAGCTGGGCCTGAGGGTACTGTCCGCCATGATCGCCTTCCGTCGTCTGCGGTCGCGATCCTACCGAGCCTGGCGGACGGGGCACCGTCGAGGTCCAGGTCACGGCGGGCCGGGTGTGCGACGACGGGGCGGCGTGGCGCCGTCACCGCGCGGTGTACGACTGCCGCGCCGGCGGCGTTTCCGCGTAGGCGCCGGACAGGAGGTGACCCGCGCCAGGGGCCACGGCCGGGAGGTTCAGGGCGCGCAGCATCTGGTGGGCCGTGCACACGGCCGCGGAGACGACGGGCTTGCCGAGCAGCTGCTCGGCTTCCTCGATGGCACTGAGCGAGGGCATCTGGACGCAGGCGGAGAGGACCACCGCGTCCGCGTCGGCGTAGTCCAGGGCGCGGGCCAGACCGGGCAGCTTGGCCGGGTCGTGGGCGGCCACGTCGAGGTTGTTCGGGATCTCCAGCGCCTGGTAGTCGAGGACTTCGATGCCCTCGTGCGTGAGGTAGTCGACGACGGTCTGAGTGAGGGGCCGCATGTAGGGGGCGAGCAGGGCCACCTTCTTGGCGCCCATGGTGTGCAGCCCGTGGACGAGGGCCCCGGCGCTGGTGACCACGGGGGCGGGGGCGCCGTTCTCCACGGTACGGGCGTGCAGGCGTTCCTCGGAGGTGCGGTGGTAGCCGAGCCCCATGCTCATGATGGCGACCAGGCAGGCGTAGCCGAGTACGTCCACGTGCGCGTCGGAGAGCTCGACGGCACACCGGTCGGAGTCGGCGTCCATGGCCTTCAGCTGCTCCGGGGTCACATGGGTCATGCGCATCCGGCTGGAGTGGAAGGTGAAGCGTTCCGGCGCGATGGATTCGCGGGCGTGCAGGATCGCCGGGACCTCTGTCTCCATCGTGACGTTGGAGCTCGGCACGATCTGGCCGATGCGGTAGGTACGGGGGGACATGTTCGCTCCTCAGCGGGCGTCGACGACGGGGTTGGCGAGGGTGCCGATGAGTTCGACGGTGGCCTCGACGGTGTCGCCGGGGTGCAGGAACTCGGGCGGGACCATGCCGGCTCCCACGCCCGCGGGCGATCCGGTGGCGATGACGTCGCCGGGTTCGAGGGTGACGCCGGAGGAGATGTCGGCGATGAGGCGGGCGATGGGGAAGAGCATGTGGCGGGTGTTCGACTTCTGCTTGGTGACGCCGTTGACGCGCAGCGAGAGGTCGAGGTCCATCGGGTCCGGGATCTCGTCGGCCGTGACGACGGCGGGGCCGAAGGGGGCGTAGGAGTCCTGGCCCTTGGAGAAGAACCACTGGCCGGAGCGACGCTGGTCGCGGGCGCTGATGTCATTGACGATGCTGAAGCCGAAGATGTGGTCGTACGCGTCCTCCTCGCTCACCCGGAAGGCGGTGCGGCCGATGACGACGGCCAGTTCGCACTCCCAGTCCAGCTGGGTGGTGAGGTCGGCGTTGTGCAGGATGGGCTGTCCGGGGCCGGTGACGGCGGTGGCGGGCTTGCTGAAGAGCACGGGGCGCGTGGGCCGTTCTTTGTCGGTGTCCAGGCTGCGGCTGGACTCCTCCACGTGCTCGACGTAGTTCAGTCCGACACCGATGATCTTGCCTGGGCGTAGCGGGGCCCACAGCGACACCTCGTCGAGCCGGTGCACGGCATCGGCCGGCCACGCCGCGGGGCCGTCGGCCAGCAGGCTACGCGCGGCGTCCTGGGCGGCCGCGCCTGCCTGGATGAACGACAGGAGGTCCGAGGGGAGTTGCACGTCGGCCAGGCCGGCCAGGGTGGCGAGGTCGACGACGAGGTCGTCGACCTGCGCCCCGAGGCGGAGGGGCGAATCGTTGAGGGTGTAGGTGACCAGCCGCATGGGTGCTCCTTGCGCGTGACGGGGAAGAGGGTTGCTGTGGACAGGTGGGGCGGCGGCGGAGCTCAGGTTGCTCCACCGCCGCCCCGGTCCGGGGGCGGTACGGGGCAGGAAACCGCCCCCGGCCTGGTGCTCCGCCGTGCCGGCGCCGGTGTCAGGGCCGGCGGCGTCCGGTACGGCGGAGCGGTTCAGGGGGTGGGCTGGTGTCCGCCGTTGTCGGTGTATGCCTCTTCGCGGTGGAAGCCGAGGGAGCGCATGACGGGGAAGTCGTTGAAGGAGAAGAGGCAGGCGTCCTCGGACTGGTCGAGGTTGTGGTGCTCGTGCCAGGCCCAGGAGGGGACGCAGAACATATCGCCCTTCTTCCACTCGAAGCGCTGTCCGGCGATCACCGAGACGCCGTGTCCCTTGGCCGCGGTGTAGATGACCGACCCGGTGTGGCGGTGGGCCCGGGTGGCCTGGCCGGGCCGCAGGAGCTGCATGTGGGCGCCCATGGTGGGCATGACCGAGCCGCCGGTGACCGGGTTGGTGTACTCGGCGATCACGCCGTCGTACGGGGATCCCTCGGTGGCCTTGGCCAGATTGCGCAGGGCCTCGTAGGTGGGCTCCCAGGGGAAGGCGAGCAGGGGCGAGTAGGGCCGGGTCCACTTCTCCACGCCGTACGGCAGGAGGTTCGCGGCGTACGTCAGCACCGAGGAGTTGATGACCTTTCCCGGGGTCTGGTACAGCTCGGGGTGGACCTCGTAGAAGCCCGCGTCCAGGGCGTTGACCAGCGGGATGTCGAGTCCGTCCTGCCAGATGACCGGGGCGTCGTCCGCTTCGTTGCCGTGCTCGTGCCAGGTCCCGTTCGGGGTGATGGCGAAGTCGCCGGGGCCGACCTTCAGCTTCTGGCCGTCGACGATCGTCCAGGCGCCCGTTCCCTCGTGGACGAAGCGCAGCGCGGCGGCTTGGTGGCGGTGGGCGGTCATTGCCTCGCCGGGGCCCATGATCTGCAGGCCCGTGTAGAGGAGTCCGACGGCGGCGCTGACGTCCTTGCGGCCCGGGTTGACGAGCATCACCACTCGACGGCCGGCGTCGTCGGCCTTGACCAGGTCGAGCGCCTTGCGGACCAGGGGCCGCAGCTCGCTGTAGCGCCACAGCACGGGTACGGATTTCGGCTGGGGGTACCAGGGCTCGATGTCGTTGGCGACGGTCCACAGCGCGCCGGCTTCGAGCTGGGCGAGTTCGCCATAGAACGCGGCGAGTTCAGGCGAGTCGGATACCCGGGCCCGGCCCAGCTGGCTGTCGTCGTACTCGGTGGTCATGCGTCCTCCTTCGTGATGCCGGTGGTTTCGGTGGAGAGGGGTGAGAGGGGTGCCGTGGTGTGCGCCGGATCCGTCGCGAAGGTCACTGGCGTGCGCGGGCGGTTGTCGACGTGGAGCTGGAAGATGTCGAACCGGTTGTAGTGGCCGACGATGTCGTGCATCTGCTTGGGCTGGATGCAGCGGGCCAGATCGATCTCGGCGTAGACGATGCCTTCGTCGTCGACGAGCGGCTCCGAGACGGGGCGGCCGTCGGGGCCGAAGATCCCGGACAGGGCGCTGCGCGGGCGGGCGAACTTTTTGCGCAGCTCCTCGTCGTCCCCGGCGATGGCGTCGACGATCTCCGGGGAGATGGTCGAGCAGGCGACGACGGAGAAGACCTTGCCCTCGAAGCTGTGGGCGGCGGTCCGTACGGCGATGGCCTCGGCCATGTCGTAGTCGGCGGGCGCCACCGGCAGGGCGATGTAGCAGGAGGCGTGGACCAGTTCACCCTGCGCGAGGAGGGCGAAGCGGGCGAGAGTGTTGGTGTTCTCCCCGCAGGCGAGGGCGCCGAGCGGGCCGACGGGCGTCTGGTGCACCTTGAGCGAACTGCCGTCCCCGCCGGTCCAGGTGAGCTTCTCCGCCCAGGTCGGGACCAGTTTGCGGTGGACGCCGAGGAGTGCGCCGTCCGGGCCGATGGTGAGCAGGGTGTTGTAGAGGACGCCGAGGCTGTGCGGTCCGCGTTCGTTGACGCCGATCACGAGGACGACCCCGTACTGGCGGGCGGCAGCGCGCAGTTGGTCGACGTAAGGGCCGGGAACGTCGATGGCGGAGCGGTAGAGGCGCTCGTACCAAGGCGAGCCCTGGACCGGGTTCATCGTCCAGTTCCAGTACGGGTATCCGGGGATGAACACCTCGGGGAAGACGACGAGCCGGGCTCCGTGGGAGGCGGCTTCCGCGATGAGCCCGATCGCCTTTTCGACGGTGGCTGCGGGGTTCAGGTAGACGGGAGCCGCCTGCACGGCCGCGGCGGTGAAGCGTGGCAGATTGTCCATCAGTTCTCCAGGTCAGCAGGCGGATGCGGCAGCCGTTGGGGTTGCGGCAGCAGGGAGGTGCGGAACCCAGCGCTGGTGCACAGGGGCGGAAGCCTCGCGGAGCAGCTGGAGCCGGGGCGCGATCCGGTCGGTGCGTGCACCGGGCGGGCGGCCGCTGCCCGCCCTCCAGGATGCGGGCCATGGTGCCGCCGGGCCGCTGTAGCCCTGGGCGGCCGCAGCGTGCAGGGTCCACAGGGGGTCGTGGAGGTGAGCGCGGCCGACGGCGCAAAGGTCGGCCCGGCCGGCCAGGATGATCGAGTTGACGTCGTCGTACGTGGATATCGCGCCGACGGCGATGGTGGGGATGTCCGTGGCGTTGCGGATCAGGTCGGCGTACGGGGTCTGGTAGCTGCGCCCGTACCGGGGCCGCTCATGGGCGACGACCTCGCCGGTGGAGACGTCGATGGCGTCGGCTCCCGCCTCGGCGAGGGCGCGGGCGATCCCGACCGCGTCGGCCTCGCTCAGGCCGCCCTCGGCCCAGTCGGCGGCGGAGATCCGCACGAGCAGCGCCTTGTCCGCGGGCCACACCGCCCGTACGGCGCGCAGTATTTCGAGGGGGAAGCGCAGGCGCCCGGCCAGGGTGCCGCCGTACTCGTCGGTGCGCTGGTTGGTCAGCGGGGAGAGGAAGCCGGAGATCAAGTGGCCGTGGCCGTACTGGAGTTCCAGGGCGTCGAAGCCCGCCCGGTCGGCGCGTTGGGCCGCGCGTACGAAGTCCCGTACGAGGGTGTCCATATCGGCGCGGGTGGCTTCGCGTGGCACCGGGCTCCGTTCGTCCCAGGCCAGGGCGGAGGCGGCGACCGGCGGCCCGTCAGCGTGGGCCGCCGCGCGGCGGCCGGCGTGGGTGAGCTGGATGCCGAGGCGGGTGTCGGTCTGGCCGTGGACGAAGTCGGTGATGTGCCGCCAGGTGGCCTCCTGTTCGTCGGTGTGCAGCCCCGGGCATCCGGGGGTGGCGCGCCCGGCGGCGCTGACGGCGGTCATTCCGGCGAGCACGAGGCCGGAGCCGCCGAGGGCCTGGGTGCTCAGGTGGACGAGGTCGAAGTCACCGGGGACTCCGTCGCGGGCGGTGTAGAGGGCGGTGGGCGGGACGACGACCCGGTTGCGCAGCAGCAGTCCGCCGAGCCGGAAGGGGCGGAACATGGGCGGCACCGGCGAGGAGGCGTTGACGGAGGTGGTGAACTCCTCGTCCCGCACGCGCAGGTTGTCGTAGGTGACGCGGCGGCTGCGGGTGAGGAGGTTGAAGGCGAACTGCGGGGGGTCCTGGTCCGTGTAGCGGCCGACGTTCTCGAACCACTCGAGGCTGGCCTGGGCGGCGCGCTGGGTGGATTCGACGACAGGCCGGCGTTCGCTCTCGTACGCGGCGAGTCCCGAGGCCACGTCGGCGTGCTCGTGCAGGCAGGCGGCCAGGGCGAGCGAGTCCTCCATGGCGAGCTTGGTGCCGGAGCCGATGGAGAAGTGGGCGGTGTGGGCGGCGTCGCCGAGCAGGACGACATTGCCGTGGCGCCAGGAGGCGTTGCGGACGGTCGTGAACCGTATCCACTTCGAGGCGTTGGGGATCAGACGGTGGCCGTCGAGGTGGTCGGCCAGGATCTCCTCGCACAGCCGTACGCTCGCCTCGTCGCTCTCGCCCCGCTCGAACTCCCGGTCGGCGAGGGCGTCGAAGCCGGCTCGCCGCCAGTCGTCCTCCGCGATCTCCACGATGAAGGTGCTGCGCTTGTCGTCGTACGGGTAGGCGTGGACCTGGACGCTGCCGAAGTCCCGCTTCTCGACGATGAAGGTGAACGCCTCGAAGACTCGGTCGGTGGACAACCACATGTAGCGGCACTGGCGCTCGTCCAGGTCCGGGCGGAAGCTCGCCGCATACGTCTCGCGGGCCGCGGAGCGGATTCCGTCCGCGGCGACCACCAGGTCGTATTCGGCGGAGAGCTCCTCGACGGGCGGCGCCTGGGTGCCGTAGTGCACCCGCACCCCGAGCTCCGCGCAGCGCTTCTGCAGGATCTCCCGCAGCCGGTTGCGGTCCAGCGCGGCGAAGCCGTGGCCGCCGGAGACGTGGACCTGGCCGCCGTAGCGGACGTCTATGTCGCTCCACCGGGCGAACTCCGCGGACATCGCCTCGAACACCGCGGGATCGGCCTGCGCGATGCCGTCCAGCGTCTCGTCGGAGAAGACGACGCCGAAGCCGAACGCGTCGTCGCGGGCGTTGCGCTCCCAGACCGTGATCTCCCACTCCGGTGAGAGCTGCTGGGCCAGGGCCGCGAAGTACAACCCGCCGGGCCCTCCCCCGATGACTGCTACACGCACGGTGTTCCTCCTAGTGGTTCCAGAAACCAGGATATGTTGAGTATTTGGCGAGCGTCAAGAATTCGACACACCTGACACCTCCTGGGGGGTGTCTCGCCTCGGCTCACGCGAAGAGCTCGGGGGCCTGAGGACCGGCCTTCGTGAGGACCTCCCGCACGTCATCGGGCCAGGCCGCGGATCCGGTGGCGTGCGAAGCCGAGTGGGCGATGACCATGCGCCCGCTGGCGGCCGTCCCCTCCCCCTCACCGCGGACAGTGAAGGCGTAGTGCAGGGAGCTGGTGCCGACCTTGGTGACCTTCAGTTCGGTACGGACGGTCTCGCCGAACCACAGCCGGGCCCGGTAGTCGGCCTCGAAGTGGACGCGGGGGGTGCTGCCGAAGAGGTGGGACAGGCCCAGGCGGCGCAGCAGGACAGCCTCGGCCGCCTCGACCCAGCGCACGACGGTGGAGTGGTGGTAGTGGCCGGCCGCGTCCGTGTCGGGCCATTCGACACGCCGCTCGATGACGACGCTGGGCAGGTTCTGCGCGAGGGCTTCCGGGCATCCGGCGGCGCAGCTGTCCGTGGGTACGGAGGCCGCCTGCCGCGTGCTGGAGGTGTCCATGATCGTGCCTTTCGTTCGGCTGCTAGCCGGCGGTGGTGTGGGCGCGCTTGCGCAGCTCGGCGCGCTGGAGCTTTCCGTTGCTCGTGCGCGGCAGGTCGGTGACGAACTCGACGGCGCGCGGGTACTTGTAGGGCGCGACGGTCCGCTTCACGTGGTCCTGGAGCTCCTTGACCGTCGCCCCGTCGGGCGCGACACCCGGGCGCAGGATCACGTACGCCTTGACGAGCATTCCGCGCTTGGCGTCCGGGGCTCCGACGACGCCGCATTCATCGACGTAGGGGTGGGTGGCGAGCGCCTTTTCCACCTCGGGGCCGGCGATGTTGTACCCAGAGGAGACGATCATGTCGTCGCTGCGGGCCACGTACCAGAAGTAGCCGTCGGCATCCCTGATGTACGTGTCCCCGGTGATGTTCCAGCCGTCCCTCACGTACACGCTCTGGCGCGGGTCCTCCATGTAGCGGCAGCCCGTGGGACCGGTGACCGCGAGGAGCCCCGGCTGCCCGTCCGGGATGGGCCGGCCCTCCTCGTCGACCACCCGGGCCCGGTATCCGGGGACGGGCCTGCCCGTCGAGCCGGGGCGTATCTCGCCGTCGGAAGCCGAGATGAACACGTGGAGCATCTCGGTGGCGCCGATGCCGTCGATGATCGCCAGTCCGGTGGCGGCGTGGAACTCCTCCCACACTGCCGCCGGCAGGGCCTCCCCCGCGGACACGCAGCGGCGCAGTCCGGCCAGCTGGTGCACCGCGCCGGCCTCCATGATCGCCCGGTAGGCGGTGGGCGCCGTGAAGAGCACGGTGACTCCGTGTTCCTCCACGAGGTCGGCCAGTCGCTGCGGGGCCGCCTGCTCGACGAGCAGGGTCGACGCACCCACGTACAGGGGGAAGACCACCAGTCCGCCGAGGCCGAAGGTGAACGCGAGCGGCGGGGTACCGGTGAACACGTCGTCGGGGCGGGGCCGCAGGACGTGCCGGGAGAACGTGTCGGCGTTGGCGAGGACGTCCCGGTGGAAGTGCAGGGTGGCCTTGGGCCGCCCGGTCGTCCCGGAGGTGAAGGCGATCAGGGCCACGTCGTCCGCGGCGGTGTCCACGGTGTCGAAGACGCCGTCCTTGGCCGCGCAGCGGACCGTGAGGTCGTCCTCGCCGGGGCCGCCGTAGGCCAGCGCGGGAGTGGCGGAAGCGCCGGCGGCGGCGAGTTCCTGGAGGTAGCGGTGGTCGCACACGGCGACGGTCGGCCTGCTGATCTCGTGCAGCTCCGCGAGCTCGCCCGCACGCAGCAGCGGCATGGTGGTGACGGCGACGCCGCCGGCCTTCAGGACGCCGAACCAAGCGGCCACCAGCCAGGGGTTGTTGGGGCCTCGCAGGAGAACCCGGTTGCCGGGGACGAGACCGAAGTCCTCGGTGAGGACCTGGGCGACCTGGTTGGCCCGTTCCAGGAGGTCACCGTACGTCCACCGGTCCGTGGGAGTCAGCAGACAGGGCCTGTCGGCTCCCTGCTGGCGAACGGTGTCGTCGAGCAGGCGCCGGGCGCAGTTGAGCCGGTCCGGGTAGTGCAACTCCGGTAGATCGAAGTGCAGTTCGGGCCAGAGGGAGAAGGGCGGGAGCCGATCGCGACAGAACGTATCGACATGAGCGGACGGGGAGAGCTCCATGGGGCGGCACCTCAATCTCGGGGCAGCAGGGAGAGTGGAGCAAGTATCTCGCTAATCTTGCGACCGTCAATGATACGCAATGCTTGATTTCATTAACGGCGCGCTGCACAGCCGCTCGCCGATGCCGGGGCGCCAGCACCGACCAAGGTGGTGTTACACGTGTAACATGCTAGGCATCTCCCCTGGAGAAGTTCAAGCATTTCGGACAAACATCGCGAAGCATGAATTTCTGGATCTATGCCGAATGGAGAAGGCTCCGATGCCGCAAGCACTTCCGGCCGGGCTCGACCCGGGGTGGCCTCCGCCCCCCCTACCAGGCTCCCGCGCCGCCCGTGGCGGCCGAGAACGGCGTACGTCACTTCGACGCGGTCACCTACGCGACCACCCCTGGCTACCGGCCCCGGCTGCTCGACGTCCACGTGCCCGCGAGCGACAAACCGGTCCCGGCCGTCATCTGGATACACGGCGGCGGCTGGCTGCACGGCGACCGGCGCTATCCCCCGCCGACGATTCCCGTCGAGCTGCTGCACGGTTCGATCCTGCGGGCCGGGCTCGCCCTGGTCTGCATCGACTACCGCCACAGCCTTGAGGCCCCCTTCCCCGCGCAGCTGCACGACGTGAAGGCCGCCATCCGTTACGTCCGGCAGTTCGCCGACACTTTCGGGGTCAACGCGGAGCGGATCGGGGTCTGGGGCGAGTCCGCGGGCGGCCACCTGGCCGCGCTCGCCGGGCTCACCCGCCCCGACGGCCCGGTCGGTGAGGCCCTGGAGGGCAGCGTGGGGGTGCGCGACGGGCACACCGCGGTACGGGCCGTGGTGGACTGGTACGGCGTGTCCGAGATCGCATCACTCCTCTCCCATCCCCTGCCGCCGGCTCCGCCGGGGGCCGAATTCCCCAACCCGTTCACCGCGCTACTGGGCGGCACCCCCGACGAGCAGCCTGAACTGGCCCGGACCGCCAGCCCCCTCACCTACGCGGATGGAGCGACTCCCCCGCCATTCCTTCTGGTTCACGGCACTGCGGACAAGCTCGTGCCCTACAGCCAGAGCGAGGTGCTCGCCGAGGCACTGAGGAGCGCCGGCGGCGAGGTCATCCTCCAGCCCGTGGACGGCGCCGACCACATCTTCCTCGGCGCCCCCGACGTCACTCCGATCGTCACCCGGAGTGTCGCCTTCCTGGCCCGCCACCTGGGCGCCTGACCACACTCCCGGCGCTCCTGTCGCGGCATGGGGCGCCGCGCGCCGCTTGCCAGCGCCTCATGCCTTCCCGTGCTCGCGTCGCGAGTCCACGTACGACACACAGATACGGGCCGCGGGCATTGCCGCGGCCGTGAGAGGCTGTCATGTCCGGTATCCGCGTTGCTCGCCCTCCCGCCCCGGCCACTCCCAGGAACCGCCGATCCATACCGGCTCCCCCACGAGGCGGCGTACTTCTCCTGGGAATCTTCTTCCTACTCGTCACCGCGCTGCTGGGGATCGCTGTCCGTTCGCATCCCGAACGTCCGCCCTTCCAGGGGCTGGACGAGCGCTGGCTGACATGGATGGCAGGTCCGCACGGCGGTCTCTACGCCGCCGTGGCAGCCGTCCTGAACTGGTTCGGAGGGCCTTTGGGAGTGATCGTTCCCGTCGGTCTGCTGATCTTCTTGATCGTGCGGAAGCGCTGGTGGTCACTGTCCTACCTGCTCACCACCTACCTGGTGGGGAACATGGCCTTCGTGCAGGTCCTCAAGCACCTGGTGGACCGACCCCGACCGGCGAACCCCTTGGTCCGGGTCGACCACGGTTCGTTCCCGTCCGGTCACGTTGCCGGGGCGGCGCTCCTCGTGGTGATCGTGGGCGCTCTGCTCGTACCGGCGGCGCGGCGGCGCGCATGGTGGATCTCGGGCGCACTTTTCACCCTGGCCATGATGTGGAGTCGTACCTGGCTGCACGCCCACTGGCTCAGCGATACCGTGGCCGGCGCCTCGGTCGGCGCCGGCGCCGCATTGTTGCTCTGGTGGTTCTTCAGACGGGGGCTAGCCCGCGAGGGCGCCGCCTCCCGGGGCTGAGGCCGCTTCAGGAACTCAGCCGGTGCACCAACTCGGCCTCCATGCCCTGCACCGGCGGTGCCGCGCCCTTCTCGATCAGCGCGTGGAGGGTGTCGGCGATGGTCGCCGCCGAGGGCAGGTGCAGGCGGACCGTGGTGAGCGGCGGCTGCTGCAGAGCGGAGAGTACGAGGTCGTCACAGCCGACGACGGCGACCTCGTCCGGGACGGCGATGCCCTCGCTTCGGAGTGCGTGCATGAGGAGAGCGGCGTATTCGTCGTTGAAGGCGAAGACGGCGTCCAGGCCCAGGGCCGCCCAGTGCGCGGCCAGGGCCGTGGCGGACTCGCGCGTGCAGGCGAGTTCCACCGGCGTGACGGTGGCCATGTGCCGGGCGGCGACTCGCTGGGCACCGGCCAGCCGCGGTTGGCCGAAGGCGTCAAGGCCGCGCTCCTGCGGCATGACCACACCGATCCTGCTGCGTCCACGGGCGATGAGGTGCTCTACGGCGACCTCGCCGATACGCCCGTGGTCGAACGCGACGGTGTGGATTCCTTCCACCGGCTGGGCGGCGGCAGCGAGCAGCCCGCGCACTCCGGCGCGGCGCAGGATGGCGCCGGCCTCGCCGGTCATCCGGTCACCGTTCATGGCGAGCACCGCCGCGGGCCGCAGTTCCGCCCACGCGCGCGCGGCGGTCGCCGCGTCGGGGAAGCGGCCCGTGTGGAGCACGGTCGTGTAGCCGTGGCGGTCGAGTTCGCTTTGCAGCTCGTCCACCCAGCCGCTGACCAGGCTGCCGATCGCGGAGACCGATGCCGGCAGCAGTACCAGATTGCTGCGCCCGGCACGCAGAGAGCGGGCGGCGGCGTGCGGCACGTATCCGAGGTCCTTGGCCGCGGCCAGCACTCGGGCTCGGGTGCTGTCGCCGACCCGGTGACCTTGGGTGTCGTTCAGCACGAAGGACACGGTGGCACGGGACACACCCGCGAGGCGGGCCACATCCGTGCTGGTGATGGAGGCAGCGCCGGGTGTTTCTTTGGCCATGCCGTCCTCCTTCGCTCGCTTTTCCGGCCGGCCGACCGCTTCTCCTCCAAGGTTACACGCGTTACCGGCAGGCAAGGCCGCCAAGGCGTGCCTCTCGCGATCCCTAACATTCACCACCATTCATTGATGATTACTGGATTTTCTGGATATTTAAGGAAGGAGCCCGATGGATCAGAGCAGCCAGTCACCACGTGAATGCCCCGTTCCGGTTCACGGCGGTCTGGTTCCGCTGCACGGCGGCCTGCTTGCCCAGGATCCGCGCCATGTCTACGAGGCCCTGCGCCGACGCTGGGGGGCGATCGCCCCCGTGGAACTCAGTCCGGGGGTCGGAGCCTGGCTCGTGATGGGCTACCAGGAGGTACTTGAGCTCGTATGGAACGAGCGGGCCTTCTCCAGCGACGCACGGCGCTGGAACACGATCGTCGAGGGCTCGCTGCCCGAGGACTCCCCTCTGTTGGCGGTTCTGGGCTGGCGTCCGGCCCTGAACCGCCTCGACGACCAGGCACATCGCCGTCACCGCCAGGCCGTGACCGAGACCTTGAACGGCATCGACCTGCGCCGGCTGCGCAGCGCCGTAAGGCGGCAGGCCGAGGTGTTGGTGGATGGATGGGGCATGAACCGCACTGCCGATATCGTCACCCAGTACGCGCGTCCCCTGGTGTCGTACGCCTTCAGGGTGCTGATCGGACTACCGGGGGCCGAGGAGCGGAGGGTTGCCGCGCTGCTCGGTTCGATCGCCGGGGGCTCCCACGACGCGGCGCGCGCCGAGGCCGAATTGATGCGGACGCTGCATCGTCTGGTCGCCGAGAAGCGTGAAGTGCCCGGTCCGGATCTCACTTCATGGCTGCTGGCTCATTCCGCCCAGCTGACCGGGGCCGAGGTGGCACACAACCTGGCGGCGATCCTCTTCTCGGGAGGAGAGAGCACCATCGGCTGGATCAGTGGCACGATGCGCCTGCTGATGGGCGACGACCGCCTGAATTCGGCGGTGGCCACCGGTCGGATGACCGTCACGGACGCCGCCGACCGCGCGCTGTGGGACGGCTCGCCGGTCCCCAACATCTCCGGACGCTGGGCACGAAACGATCTCACCTTCGCAGGATGCCGGGTCCGCGCCGGGGACCTGCTCATTCCCTGCCTGGCGGCCGCCAACACCGACCTCCTCATCCACGACTCGCAAGACATCGGAAGCCGTGCCCACTTGGCCTGGGGAACCGGTTCTCATGGATGCCCCGCCAAGGACGCGGCCCGTTCGATCGCCGAGACGGCCGTCGATGTCCTGATGCGTCGGCTGAGCCTGGTCCGCCCCGGCGATTGCGACACCGCCGCTCTGCGTTGGCAGCCCTCCCTGTGGAGCGGCACCCCGGACCAACTGCCGGTGGCGTTCGCCCCGATCCGGCCCGCCCCGAACGCCCCGGCCGCCGCGCCTGCGACCCCCACCCTGATGGGAGTACCAGAGAAGCGGCAGGACGCGCGGGCAGCCGACAGCAGCCCGACGCCGCAGGCGTGGGGCTGGTGGAACTCCATGAACGGCTGGTGATACGACTCACCGGAACCAGCCTGTCCCCTCGGGGGTGGCAGCTGCTGGGCGGCGGCCACCCCCTGGCGAGCCGAGGTCAGCCGAGCCGGAGGCCGTGCCCATAAGGGAAGAGCGGGTCTGCGGAGTCATTGGGCACGTCCTCGTGCCCGGCGACGACGCTCTCCATCGAGCGGGGGAGC
The DNA here is from genome assembly GCF_044759865.1 of Streptomyces sp. NPDC099050. NCBI lineage: Bacteria > Bacillati > Actinomycetota > Actinomycetes > Kitasatosporales > Streptomycetaceae > Streptomyces > Streptomyces sp. NPDC099050. The sequence goes on from NZ_JBIWAE010000004.1 coordinate 369,004, forward strand.
TCAAAGGGCAGCCGCCCTTCGGCCGCTACCCGGCCGAAGAGAACGTCCAGCAGTGCGGTGTCCGAGGCGCCGAAGTTGGCCACGAGGGCTGCCGCCTGGTCCGCGATCTCGGGTATGACCGCCGCCCGGTCCAAGAAGATGTCGACGACGGCCGGAACGGCGGAAGCCACCTTGAGTACGGGCCGCAGCTCGTCCTCGGTGAAGTCGAGCCGGCCCGCCCGGAAGAACGACTCGAAGCCGGTCGTCCGCTCCTTGTCGTACGGGGCCGCAATGCGCATCACGGCGACATCGGCCTCCTCCGGTGTCTCCACGACGGTCGCGTACCGTGCCGCGACAGCGGGGTCCAGGCCCTCGGTATAGATCCGGACCCCTGGAGCGAGCGGCAGCAGCGGTCCCGTGGCGTCGCTGGGGCGGTCCTTGAGGACGGTGATCGAGCGGCTCTGGGCGGCGAGGCCGGACGCGGTGAACTCCGGGTTGCCGCAGATCCGCGCCGCACTGTCGGGGTCCACGTACGGATCGTCGAAGAGGCCGAGGACGAACTTCTCCCTCAACAGCCGCGTGACCGAGCTGTCGATACGCTCGGCCGTCACCCGGCCGGTGCGAACGAGTTCCACGATGAGATCGGGGGCCGCCTCGCCGCCGAGCTGGTCGGCTCCGGCGTCGAGGATGCGTTCCACCCGGGTGAGCCGGTCCAGCTCCTCCACGCCCCAGGCACGTGCGGGGAAGGGACCCCCGAAGATCTGCGCGTCGGTGACCAGGCCCCAGTCGGTGCAGATGATGCCGTCGAACCCGTACTTCTCGCGCAGCAGGCCGGTGATGACGCCCTTGTTGAAGCCGAAGCCGACTTCCTCGTAGGGCGTGCCGACGGGTATGGCGTAGTACGGCATGACCTGCGAGGTGCCGGCGGCGAAAGCGGCCTCGAAGGGGATCAGGTGGTAGTCGAAGTTGCCGCCCGGGTAGACCTGTTCGCGCCCGTACGGGAAGTGCGCGTCCTCGCCGTTCAGCTGCGGTCCGGCGCCGGGGAAGTGCTTCGTCATCGTCGAGACGCTGCCGGTGCCGAGCGTCTCGCCCTGGAGCCCTCGGATGTACGCGCCGACCATGCGGGCGGCCACCTCGGCGTCGGAGCCGAAGGTGCCCAGGACGCGGGGCCAGCGGGGCTCGGTGGCCAGATCGGCCGTCGGGTGGAGGGCGAGGCGGATGCCGACCGCGAGGTACTCCTGACGCACGATGTCGGCGTGGCTGCGGATGAGTTCCTCGTCATCGACGGCGGCGAAGCCGGGCGGTTCCGGCCACAGCGAGAACCCCTCCGTGTGCACGCTCGCTGCCGGATTGTCGACGAATCCGTTGCGGGGGTCGGTGGAGAGGGTCACCGGGATCCCGAGTCGGGTCGTGGCGGCAAGGTCCTGGAGGCGGTTGTTCCACTCGGCCATGCGGCGCGGGGCTGCCGCTCCGAACAGGTTGAAGTGGCTCATCAGTTTGCCGGTCACCATCGCGGAGGTGGAGGCGCGCATCGGGTCGTCGTCGGGTGCTCCCGGCTCCGGTTCCACGAGGGAGCCGTCGGGGTTGATGGCGATCATGGTGTGGAAGAGGAGGCCCGCCTTTTCCTCCAGCGTCATGCGCTGCAGCAGGTCCGCGACCCGCTCGGCCACGGGAAGCCGGGGGTCTTCATAAGGTTCCATGACGCCGTTGCCGTTCAGATCGCGGAACGGCGTGCCGTCCGGAGCGGCGAGGATGCGCGGCCGGGCCGCCGGAGTATGTGCCATTGAATTCTCCTCCGAGCTTCAAAAGGCGTATGGACCGCCCACGCGCACTGCGGGCTCCGTGGGCCGGCCCCTGCCGCGGGCCGCCGTCTCAAGGCCGACCGCAGTCGCTCCCCGCACCGGCCCCGGGCGCTCCCGCCGCACCCGGGGCCGGCCCGCCACTTCCCCCGTCACGGCGGCCCCAATGGTGAGATTACACGTGTAACAAACTTTCGGACAGAGCCTAGAGCCAGAGTCGGTCCTCCGAGGCGAGCAGCGCTTCCCGATCCAGCAACGGAGCGAAGGCCCGGTGCAGCAACAGGCACACCCCACCCCCCGCGAGAGCTCCGGCCACGACGTCGCTGAGCCACTGGGCGTGCAGCCAGGTCCGGCTCCACATCATGGCCACGACGTACAGGGCGCCGAACAGCCACCACCAGCGCCGCGCACGGGGAGGAAACAGCACGATGCCGGCCGCGATCACGAGAGTCACGGCCGTGAACACCTGGCCGGAGGGGTACGAGCCGTCATTGACCAGCACCAACGGATGCGGCGGCCTCGGGCGGTCAACCAGCGACTTCAGCGGAAGAACCACCAGCATGTTCGCCACGACAGCGGCTGCGAATACGAACAGTCCCGACCTCCAGCGCCCGAAGGCACACAGACCGCCGGACAGCGCGAGCGGAAAGATCATCCCCAACGGGCCGCCCAGGCGGTCGAGTACGAAGACGAAGTCCGCGGCCGCCCCGCCTCCCCCGCCGTCCATCCACTGCGCCCAGCTGTCGTCGAGCGTCTGGAAGAACGGTGGCTGCTCACCTCCGAGCAGGAGTCCGACAGACAAAGCCATCAACAAGAGCGCGACCCCGGACAGCAGCGCGCCGCGCGGCGGGGGAGCGGGCACGTAGTGCCGAGGAGAAGCGGACGGCATCAGGGGTGGGCGCCCCAGGAAGGTCAATTTGATCACCTTTACCTACAATCATGGCCGCCTTCCCGGCATTCGAACACGGGAAGGACGCGGAGCACGGGTGCACGGATTCGGACACGAGCGAGCGCGGCACGTCTCACTCCACGGAGCAACCCGGAGAGATGCAGGGGAGGGCGACACCGAGAACGTCGCCGGTGGGCGGCGGTCGGGTCGCGGCCGCAACGGGCGGTAGCGTCGCGCCAACAGAGAGTATCGCGTATATCTGACGGCCATCACTGATGCGATATAACTTTCGGACATCGCTGCCCGTCCACGGCCACCCGACAGCTCGATTCCGCTCTAGCCGGGATCACAGGCCGCGTGCTACACAGTGTTCATACACATTGCTAACACGTGTAACTCGATGCGCCCCGGTTCAGGAGCCATCATCGCCGCGCGCCACTCGATCCCGCGGCTCCCCTCCCCCTCTGCTCCCTTTCCGAGGAGTCGTCATGACCGCCGACGAACTGACCGAGCCGCGCACCCATGAGGCGCTGAAAGCGCCCCGGCAGCGCGGACTCATGTTGCTGCTGTTGATAGCCAACTCATCGATGCTGGCCGTCTACATGGGTGTCGGCTCGGTCCTGCTGCCCACGCAGATCGCAGCGATCGCCCCGGAGAACAAGGTCGCCCTCCTGGGTCTGATCGGCGGGATCAGCGCCGTCTTCGCGACCGCCTTCAACCCGATCGCCGGCGCCCTGTCCGACCGGTCCGGCCGTCGCAACCCGTGGATCCTGGGCGGCGCCCTGGCTTCCCTGGCCGGACTGGCCTTCCTCGGCTCCGTCCGGACCGCACTGCTCGTCGGCATCGCCTGGTGCTTGATCCAGGCCACGCTGAACGTCTACCAGGCCGCAGTCACCGCTGTCGTGCCCGACCGGATCCCCGTGGCCAAGCGCGGCACCGCATCCGCGGTGGTCGGGCTGGCGCTGCCGATCGGCGGCACCGTCGGCGTACTGATCGCCTCGCAGACCGTGGGGCAGGTGCGTACGGGGTACCTCATCTTCGGCGCCCTGACCGCCGGTTCGGCACTGCTGCTGAGCGCGTTCTACCGGGATGTCCCCCGGTCCGCACCTGCGCCGGCCGTGCCCATGCGCCAGAAGATCGCCGCGTTCCTCTCGGCACTGTCCAGCCACGACTTCCGATGGGCCTTCATCGGCCGTGCGCTCATGGTGCTCGGCTACTTCATGGTCATCGGATATCAGCTGTACATCCTGGACGACCACATCGAGCTGCCGGCCGGCCTCTCCCCGGCCGCCGCGATGGCAGTCCTCACCCCGGTGACGATGGTCGCGATGGCCGTGTCCACGGTGGTCGGCGGTGTGCTGTCTGACCGCTGGAACCGGCGCAAGGTGTTCGTCGGGGTCTCCGCAGCGCTCGCCGGGCTCGTCATGGTGGTCCCCGTAGTCAGCCCGACCTGGACCGGCATGATCGTCTTCAACGCGCTCAACGGTCTGGCCTTCGGCTGCTTCATGGCCGTCGACACGGCGCTCGTCACCCTGGTCCTCCCCCGGGCCGAGGATGCCGCCCGCGACCTGGGCGTCCTCAACATGGCCAATGCCGGGCCGCAGATCATCGCCCCGTTCGTCGCCTCGGCGGTCGTCACCGCATTCGGCGGATACACCCCGCTGTTCCTGGTCGGCGGCGTGCTCTCGCTGTTCGGCGCCCTCGCCATCCTGCCGATCCGTACCGTGCGCTGATCTCCTCCCGGGCCGCTTCCCGCCCGGCGGTGGCCCGAACCCTGCTCCGGCGGGCGTACGCCGAGGGTCGTACGCCCGCCGGGTTCCCTCCGTCCGTCCCTCCCTTCTCGAAGGAGCACGACGTGAGACGTACGCGAGTTCTGCCGCTGGCCGTCCTGCTGCTGTGTACGCCCCTCCTCGCCGGGACGGCGCCCGCAGCGGCGTCACCGCAGGGTGCGCCCTCCGGCCCACTGCGGATCCTGCTCACCAACGACGACGGCTACAACGCTCCGGGTATCCGTACGGCCTTCCAGCTCCTGACCGCCGCCGGGCACCACGTCACCATCGTCGCGCCGCTGACGAACCAGAGCGGCACCGGGACGAAAGTGCTCAGCGCCCCGACCGTGACGGTCAAGCACCCCGAGCCCAAGGTGTGGGCCGTGGACGGCACCCCTGGCGACTCGGTGGCCTTCGGTCTCTCCGAGGTCTTCGAGGGCCGGGCTCCCGACCTGGTGGTCTCCGGCACCAACTTCGGTCCGAACGTCGCGGGGCTCGCCAACCACTCCGGTACGGTCGGCGGGGCCGTCGCCGCCCTTGAGTACGGCGTGCCGGCCATCGCACTCAGCACCGGCGGCTTCGCCGCCCCGACGCGGTCGCCACCGTCAACGCCATGCGCCCCACCGTCGACTTCGCGGTCAAGCTCATCGACCGGCTGCGGGACCGGGCGAACTCCGGCCCCCTGCTGCCCGAGGGCGTCGGGCTGAACATCAACCACCCCGTCGTGGGAGCGGACGGCACGGGAACCGCCGCCGGCGTCGCCATGACCTTGCAGGACCCCCAGCAGCCGCTGGAGCCTGACTTCACCGATTCCGGCGATGGCACGTGGAAGGTGACGGTGAAGTTCGCGCCGCGGCCTCCCGCCAAGGGCGGCGACGTAGAGGCCGTGATCGCTGACAAGATCGCGATCAGCCCCATGTCCGTCAACTGGAACACCGGGCCGGCCCACTTCGCCGGAACGAGCGCCCTGCTCGCCGGGCTGCGGCCCTGACACGAACCATCGGATGAGGGCGGAGCGCATGTGCGCTCCGCCCTCATCACGGTTTACGGTGCCCTTCCTCGGCGCCCCGTCAGAGGTGCTGAAGGATGGTGGAAGTGAATTCGGCGGTGGAGGCGCAGCCGCCGAGGTCGCGCGTGCGCACCGGGGTGGTGGCCAGGACGCGGGCGATGGCGTCGGTGATGTCCGTCGCGGCCTCGGGGTGGCCGAGGTGGTCGAGCATCATCGCGGCGGACCAGATCGCGCCGATCGGATTGGCGATGCCCTGCCCGGCGATGTCGGGGGCTGATCCGTGGACCGGCTCGAACATGGAAGGGTACTCGCCCTGGGGGTTGAGGTTGGCGGACGGCGCGATGCCGATGCCGCCGGCCACGGCCGCTGCCAGGTCGCTGAGGATGTCCCCGAAGAGGTTGGAGGCGACGACGACGTCGAAGCGGGCGGGGTCGAGGACGAACTTGGCGGCCAGCGCGTCGATGTGTTCCTGATCCCAGGCGACCGTGGGGTGATCGGCGGAACGCTCGGCCACCAGCTCGTCCCAGAACGGCATGGTGTGCACGATGCCGTTGGACTTCGTCGCCGACGTGAGGCGGCCGTCGCGTCGTTCGGCGAGTTCGAAGGCGTAGTCGAGGACCCGGGTCACTCCCGCCCGCGTGAACACGGCCTGCTGCACGGCCATTTCATCGGGAAGCCCGCGGTTCATCCGGCCGCCGATCTCGCTGTACTCGCCTTCGGTGTTCTCCCGGACGACCACGAAGTCCACGTCTCCGGGCGTGGCCGCGCGTACGGGGCTGGGAAGGCCGTCGAACACGCGGATCGGGCGGAGGTTGACGTACTGGTTGAAGGCCCGGCGGATCGGGATGAGCAGTCCCCAGAGGGAGGCGTGATCCGGCACGCCTGGGTAACCGACCGCGCCGAGCAGGATCGCGTCATGACGGCGGAGCTGCTCGAGGCCGTCCTCGGGCATCATCGATCCGAGGCGCAGGTACCGCTCGCAGGACCAGTCGAATTGCTCGTAGGTGAAGGTGATGCCGTGGCGCTGTCCGACGGTGTCGAGGACTTCGCGTGCCGCCGGGAGGACTTCGGTGCCGATGCCGTCACCGGGGATGAGGGCGATGCTGTGGTTCGTCATGGCCCGAATTCCAGCAATCGGGTGCCGTCCGGGTCCAACACGTATCCCCGATGTGTCTTATAGGCGGGCCCTATGAGCCGGCCTGTCGGGGTGCCGTGTCGACGGCGATGTCCAGGAAGGCGCGGGCAGCCGGCGTCAGCTGCGCCTTGCGGCTCACCAGTACGTTGTGCTGGAGGGAGGCCGGCTCCAGGTCGAGGACGAGCGCTCCGGCCCGTTCGGACAGGTCGGCCCAGGATTCCGTCACCACCGCCAGCCCGACGCCCTTCAGCACCAGGGGCAGGAAGGCCATGCGGTGTTCGGTCTCCACCGCGATGCGGACGTCGATGCCCTGCGCTCCGAGGTCGTCGACGTAGGAGCGGATTCCGGTCCCTCGCTGTCCGACGATCAGCCGGTGCCCTTCGAGCTGTTCGCGTCGGACCGCCCGGCAGGCCGGGAAGGGGCCGTCCTTCGGGGTGACCAGGACGAGCCGGTGGTCTCCGGCGTGGTGGGTGACGACGTCCGGACTCGACAACGGCGAGGAGGTGGTCAGCAGCCCCAGTTCGCATCCTCCTGTGCGCACCATCTCGATGACGTCCGCGGGGGTGAGGGCAATGCGCAGGCCGAGCGACACCTCCGGGTAGCGGTCGGTGAAGCGCTGCACCATGGTGCTGAGGGGTTCGACCGTGGGTGAGGCCATCGCGGCGATGTGCAGGCGCCCGGCGCGCAGTTCACGGACGGCGCCGACACTGGCCCGGGCCAGTTCCAGGCCGTGCAGGGCTTCGCGCGCCGGGGGGACCAGTGCGGTGCCGGCCTCGGTCAGGACCGCGTTGCGGCCCATCCGGTGGAACAGGCTGCTGCCCAGGTCGCGCTCCAGGACCTGGATGGCCTGGGACAGGGACGGCTGGGACACGTAGAGTGCCGCGGCCGCGCGGTTGAAGCCGCCGTGGTCCACGATGGCGAGGAAGTACTCCAGCTGCCGGAAGTCCACCGCTCAGCGCCGGCCGTCCGCGACGAACCGCACGGTCCCGTCACCGCCGCGCTGGAGGAGGCCGGCCGTGGGGGCGGGGAAGTGCGTGCCAATGACGAGCGTTCCCGTGTCGGCATACCGCTCGACGAATGCCCGCCGGGTGGCGGCGGCCAGCGTCGCGTCGCTGTCGGCGAGGCTGGGGACGTCGGGCTCGATGAATTGCACCGGGTGGTGTACGAGGTCACCGGTGATCACCGCACGTTCCTCCCCGGATTCGACCACGACGGCGACCTGCCCCGGGGTATGCCCGGGAGCGGCCTCCAGGCGCACGCCGTCGCACACACGGTGATCGGTTTCGACGAAGTCGACAAGACCTTCATCGACCAGAGGCCGCATCGTGTCGTGGAGGCCGGCATCTACTTCGTCTGCCCAGTGGTCCCACTCCACACGTGTGACCAGGTGACGTGCACGCGGGAACGTCGGCACCCACTTCCCCGCCACCAGACGCGTGTTCCACCCAATGTGGTCGAAGTGAAGGTGGGTGCACACCACGGTGTCGATCGACTCCGGAGGGTAGCCGAGGGCAGTGAGGTCGTCGAGCCACGTGGTGTCCAGCATCTGCAGGAACGGCACCGACTGCCGGGCGTTGCCCACGCACGTGTCCACGAGGATCCTGCGCGTACCGGTGTCCACGACCAGCCCGTGCACCGACAGCACAAAGGTGCCGTCCACCCTGCTGAACTCAGGAGCAGGCCACGGGTACCTCTTCAGGAGCGCGGTGTCATCCGTCCGCAAGGCCGCGGTGAGGGGAACGGGCACTTCCGCCTCCAGCACCTTGTGAATCATGGTCGTACCGATACTCCACGTCGCCATCCGAGCCTCCACTTCAACAGAGGATCGAAGAATATTGACGCTCGCTACAAATACGCAATAGCTTGATGGTTGCCAAGGGCTCGATCACCGTGGTGGAAGGAAGCACCGGATGGGTCTCGCTCAGGACCACAACGCTCCCGTCGTGAACACTCGCTCAGGTCCGATCCGCGGCATCGTCGAAGGCGACCTCGTCGTGTTCAAGGGCGTGCCCTACGCCGCGCCGCCTGTCGGGCCCCTCCGGTGGCGCCCCGCGCAGCCGCATCCCGGCTGGAGCCGGACCCTCGACGCGACCGCACACGGCCCCAGTTCACCGCAAGCCGTCCGCGAGGGCGACCCCGTACTCGGTGGCCACGGCTTCCCGCCCTTCGACGAGGACTGCCTGACCCTCAACGTGTGGACACCCGGCACCGACGACGTCCGCCGTCCGGTCCTGGTCTGGATCCACGGCGGCGCCTTCATCTCCGGGTCCGGCGCGATGCCCAACTACTCCGGTGAGACCTTCGCTCGCAACGGCGACCTGGTGGTGGTGAACCTCAACTACCGGCTCGGACCGCTCGGCCTCCTCTCTTTCGCATCGGACGACGGCGCCGAGCAAGGCAACGTCTGGCTCACCGACCAACTCGCCGCGCTGCGTTGGGTTCAGGACAACATCGCCGCCTTCGGCGGGGATCCCGGGAACGTCACCGTCGCCGGCCAGTCCGCCGGCGCCCTTTCCACCGCGGCACTCGCGGGCCACGGAGGTGACGGCCGACTCTTCCGCCGAGCCATCCTCCAGAGCGTCCCGCTCGCCATGCTCCTCGCCACGCCTGCCGAGTCCCTGGCCCGCACCGCGACCTATCTGGAGATCGTCGGCGCGAAGGACGAGGACGAACTGCGCACGGCCCCGTGGCCACGACTGGTCGAGGCCACGGCCGAACTCCTCACGGCCACCATGGAATGGGGACACTGGGCCGCACCGTTCATGCCGGTTCTCGACGGCTCGACGGCGTCGCGGCAACCCGTCGAGAACCTGCTCGACGGTCCGGGCGCCGATATCGACGTCCTCATCGGCTGGACCAGGGAAGAGACCGCCTTCAGCTTCGCGCTCAACGAGACGTACGCGTCGACGACCAAAGAACAGGTGCTCCGGAGGGCGCAGGACACCTTCGGAGACGGCGCAGCCGAGGCGTACGCGGCGTACGAAGCCGCCCGCCCAGGCGCACAGCCGATCGACGTCCTCATCGACCTGAACACCGACGAGCTGTTCAGGAAGCCAACCCTGGCGTTCGCGGAAGCGCGGGCGGCACGGGGCCGCCCGGTCTGGGCGTACGAGTTCGATTTTCCCACACCCGCGCATGATGGCCGCCTGGGCGCCCCGCACTGCCTCGAGCTGCCCTTCATGTTCGACAATTTCGACAGCTGGTCGCACGCACCGTTCCTGGCGGGGATGGACACCAGGATCAGAGACGGCCTGGCCAGGACCATGCACCAGGCATGGATATCGTTCATACGCACCGGCGACCCCAACCACCCGGCCATGCCGCACTGGGACCGATACGACGAGCAATCCCGCACCACCATGCGCTTCGACGCCGTCACCGCGGCCGTTTCACATCTCAAGCCGCACCGACAGAAGCACTAGGCCAGGGGGCCGCCTATCGCCTGCTCCGTCCAGATGGTCTTCCCGGTACGGGTGAACCGGCTGCCCCAGCGGTCGGTGAGCTGAGCGACGAGGAAGAGGCCCCGCCCGCCTTCGTCCGTCTCCCGTGCGCGCCGCAGGCGTGGCTGAGTACTGCTGGGGTCGGATACCTCACAGACGAGCACCCGGTCCCGGATGAGCCGGAGACCGACCGGGCCTCCGGCGTAGCGGATCGCGTTCGTGACGAGTTCGCTGGCGACGAGCTCCGTCACGAAGCCCAGGTCGTCCAACTGCCAATCGGACAGCTGCCCCACCACCAGCTCACGAGCGTGCGCGACGAGGGAAAGGTCGGCTTCGAGTTCCCACTCGGCGACGTGATCGGACGAGAGGACGTGGGTGCGGGCGAGCAGCAAGGCAACGTCATCGGCAGGCTCTTGAGGCAGCACGCTCTCGAAAATGCTCTGGCTGATCTCGCCCAGGGCCCGGCTTGAGTCCGCGCCGGCGAGCGCGCTCCGAAGTCTCTCCATTCCCTCTTCGATGTCGCCGTCGCGGCTCTCGACGAGTCCGTCCGTGAAGAACGCGAGCATGCTGCCGGTCGGTACATCGAACTCCGTCACCTCGAAAGGCATTCCGCCGACTCCCAGCGGCGGTCCCGGCATCATGCCGACGAAGACCGGCTCCTCGCCCGGCGACACAAGAACCGGCGGCGGATGTCCCGCGGTGGCAGCGGCACACTCCCGCGTCACCGGGTCGTAGACCGCATACTGGCACGTCGCTCCGAGCAGTGCCGTCTCGGAGCGGGATTCTCCGGTCATCTGCTCGCTGGAGAGGCCGAGCACCAGGTCGTCCAGGTGCGTGAGGAGCTCACCAGGATCCAGATCGAGGTCGGCCAGTGTCTGCACCGCGGTCCGCAGTCGCGCCATGGCCGCAGTGGCATCGAGTCCATGGCCGACGACATCCCCGACGACGAACGCGACGCGCAACGACGGCAGGGGGATCACGTCGAACCAGTCCCCGCCGACTCCCAATCCGCCGCCCGCCGGCTGGTAGACGCCCACCGCCTCCGCGGCGGCGAAATCCAGGGCCGAGCGCGGAAGCAGGCTCCGTTGCAGGGCCACCGCCGACCGGTGTTCCTTGGTGTAACGGCGCGCGTTGTCCACGCCGAGTGCGACCCTGGAAACGACGTCCTGCAGGAGGGCTGCGTCCTCCTCGACGAAGGCGGAAGGCAACTGACCGCGCCAGACCGTGACGCAGCCAAGGATCAGACCTCGCGCGTACAGCGGCACCGCCACCGAGGAGTGCGCCCCGTTCGGGACGAACAACCGCAGGCTCTCGGGATCCGCGCCCAGCCTCTCGCGGAGAACAGCGACATCGGACACCAGCACGGGCCATCCCTTCATGAGGGGACGCATCAACGCACTGTCCGATACGGGAGGAAGCGCCTCCCCCACTGCCAGGAGGTCCTCCGCGGATATCTCCGGGCCCTGCGCGGCAGCGATCCGGCGCAGGCGAACGTCACCGGTGGCGTCGAGGTGCGGTGGCTCGTCGCCCACCAGCACCGTCTCCGCGAGATCCAAGGTCGCGAGGTCGGCGAAATCAGGGACGAGCAGGTTCACGAGGGTCTCGGCCATCTCTGTCACGTCCAGGGAAGCGCCGATGCTCACGGCGGCGGCGTGGGAAAGCCCCATCCGGCGTCGCTCCGTATCGCGCTGAGCTGCCCTCGCCGTGGGTTCGGCCGGCGTGACCAATACCAGCCACCGCGCGCCGGAAGCGCAATCGCCTGCAGCCCGCGCCTCGAGCCGGACCACCTTGAACGCCAGGCCGGCCGTCCGACCTGACCGATCCCCTCCGGGCGCTGCCACAAGGCGCCTCACCGGACCGGTTTCCGTTCCGTTGCCCGGAAGCAGCGCCAGCAAAGGGGCACACAGCTCCCCCGGTGAGCACTCCAGCAGCGTCTCGGCCATAACCGAACAGGCGACGACCACGCCCTCGTCGTTCAAGACGACCGCTGCCATGTCACTGACGGACGCCGAGGCCGGGGTCGGGCCGCCATGCTCCGGTTCGCGCATGTCGCCTCCACGCAGCGTGGCCTTCAGTATCGCCCCCCAGGGATCGCACGGCGACTGGGCACCACCGGCCCACCCCTTGTCGTGACCGAGACCGGCAACTGCGGGACTCGACTGGGACTGATGCCGGTCAGCCACACTCGCCGGTCTAACGGTGTGAGAGCCATCGGGCAGCCGGATCACCTTGGCCGAGCCCGTGGTGGTGCGATCGTGGCTGATCAGTGCGCCGTGGGCCACCGTCTTCGGTCCGGCCGGAGCAGCCCGAGCAAGCGAGGCGGTCGGCGCGGAAGCCGGCCCGGATACGGTCGGGGACAGTAGTGCGGCTGATAGGGACTCGCGGACGGTGTCGTTCTGCCACAGCTTCCACGGCAGCGGGTCTTGATCAAGGCCTGCGGTTCGTCCGTGTTGAGGCCGAAGGAGATGACGTCGCTGCCGAAGCAGCGCCTCATGACTCGGACCCGGTCTCCGCCCATCAACAGAAGGGCCGAGGACTGGGCCAGTTGCGGACCAAACAGGGGATCACCGTGGTGAACGGCGGACATTATTCCTGGTCAGGGGGGGTACAGGCGCGCATGTGAGGCGACCCCCGGTGAAGCGGAAGAGGTCCATGCCGGCCTCGGTCGCGAGGGGCAAGGGCGGCCAGGAGGGCACGACGAAGAGGTCTCCGCGCTCGACGGTCCAGCTGGACGCGCCGACGGTGACCTGGCCGGAGCCGTCGAAGACCTGGAAGACCGAGGATCCTGTCTCCTGGCGGGGGGGGGAGGTCTCGAACCTCCCCCTTGCCTCCGGCGCCACGCCGCAGGACACTTGCTTACACGTGTTAGTTCATGCCACCCAGGGGGTTACCCGTGAAACTGAACGTCCACAGACGAGGAGAGGGAGACAAGGGCCGTCGAGGCCTGCGATGAAATGGCAGCGGCAAGACGGTGCGGGTGCGCGCCCCGGCGCCGTGACCGGCAAGGCGGCCACCCTCGCACCTGATACCCGTGACCATCGCGTCGACACCGCCGTCGCACTCAGGGGCAAGCCGTGAGACGTCGGCGAGCGCCATCAAACCCCACCTCCGGTCCGTGGGCGCCACCGGCCAGGGCGGGCGAAGGGCGTCCAGGCCTGGCCCATCGAGATCATGCATAGCGCATATCTAGCGGTGGTCAAAAAAACGCGTTAACGTTCGGTCTGTGCAGGCCCGTCCCGGCACGCGGATCATCCTCCGCCCAGTTGCCAGGCCGCCGAAGACGACGGCACCCTACCCGGTGTCGACGCGGTCTTGTCCCTCCCTTGGACGGTGCGGCGCGAGCGGTTCCACATGATGCGCAGGAGGCCACCGCCCGCGCTCCAAAGCCGCCCCGCCGACACCCGGCCGCGCCTTTGATCCCGCCATCCCCACCCCCGCGCCGCTCCCGGGGTCCTGGCCTCCGTCCGCGACTGCGCTCGCGATCTACCTCTGCCTTCTCGGCCCCCGCCCGTCAGGAGAGATTCCGTGCAACGAAGAGAGTTTCTGGCCCGCACCGCCATCGTCACCGGGGGCGCCGCGCTGGCCGCCGGCCCCTTCCAGGGCCTGGTGGCCTCCGCGTCCGGCCCAGCCCGCGAGGCCGGGTTCGGACCGCTCGAGCCGGTGGCCGACGACCGCGACGGCCAGGTGCGCCTGCACCTGCCCGCCGGTTTCCGCTACCGGTCCTTCTCCGCAGTCGGCGACCAGATGGACGACGGCCACCCCGCCCCCGCACGGCCCGACGGCATGGCAGCCTTCCGCGGCCGGGGCGGCACCACCGTCCTGGTCCGCAACCACGAAGTCCCGGGAACACCTGGCGCGTTCGGCGACCTGGGGCAAGCGTACGACCCGGTCGGCGGAGGGGGCACGACCACGCTGACCGTCGACCGGCACGGTCGCCTAGTGGACCAGCGGGTGAGCCTGAACGGCACCATCATGAACTGTTCTGGCGGTCCGATGCCATGGGGCGCATGGGTCACCTGCGAGGAGTCCGTCGACGGCCCCGACGTCAAGAGCCCGGTTCCCGGCTCGGACAACAGCAAGCTCCACCAGAAGCACGGCTACCTTTTCGAGGTCCCTGCCCGCGGCCGTGGCACCGCCCGGCCGATTCGCGCCGCCGGCCGCTTCCAGCACGAGTCGGTCGCGTTCGACCCGGTCTCCGGCGCGCTGTACCTGACCGAGGACAACCCTCTGTTCCCGTCCGGGTTCTACCGCTACCTGCCGCCGGTCCATCCGACACGCGCCGGAGGCATCCTCGACCGAGGTCGCCTCCAGATGCTCGCCGTCGCCGACAGCCCTCGCGCGCAACTGCAGCTGGGCCAGCCCAAGGGCGCGACCTACCGGACCTCGTGGGTGGACATCGACGACCCCGACCCCGCCTTCGCTCCCGGCACCACCTGGTTCGACGCCGCGCCCGCCGTCAGCCGCGAAGGCCACGCCAAGGGCGGGGCGGTGTTCTCACGCCTGGAAGGCGCGGCCTACCAGGACGGGACCGTCTACTTCGTCTCCACCCAGGGCGGCGATGCCGCGCCCGGTGACGAGTTCCCGCCCGGCCCGGGCGGCCTCAGCGCGTTCGGCGCCGGCCGCGGCCAGGTATGGGCGTACGACATCCGCCGCGAACGCTTGCGCCTGGTCTACCAGTCACCGCACTCGACGGTGCTGGACATGCCCGACAACATCGCGGTCAGTCCCCGCGGCACGTTGATCCTGTGCGAGGACGGCGAGAACGAGAACTACCTGCGCGGCCTCACCGCGCACGGCTCCCTGTTCGACATCGCACGACTCGCACCGGTCCCTGGCGACCTTGACGCGGAGTTCGCCGGGACGACGTTCGACCCCGACGGCCACACGCTGTACGTCAACATCCAGTCCAAGGCTGGCTGCACCATCGCGCTGCGCGGCCCAGGACTGTAGCCCAGGCCGCGTGCCCCGGCCGGGGCACGCGGCCCCCAGAAGGCAGGAACACCCGCTATCTTCGAGGCCACGCACGGCCGTATCGAGGCCGAACGCACCCCGTGGGGCGCCGTCGCCAAGGGCATCCCGTTCGCCGCCCCGCCGGTCGGGCCGCTGCGCTTCAAGGCTCCGCGCCCGCGCAGCCCTGGCAGGGCGTGCGGCGCGCGACGGCCTACAGGCCAGCCACTCCTCGGCCCCCGACCGGCTCTCGAAGGAGATGTCGGCGTCACCGAGCTTCCCCACCAGCGCGTTCCTACACACGACCGAGGCGTTGCGCGCGGGCACCAACTCGGCGCTGGACTCCTACCCCGGGCACGAGCCGACGCTCTACCAGCGTTTGGCGAACAACCCCGAGATCGAGGGTGTTCTGCACGCTTCGATGGCCGCCTTCACTCTGCAGTCCATGGGCGGGCTCCTGGACAACGTGGATCTCACGGGAGTCAGCCGGCTCCTGGACATCGGCGGAGGCGACGGCACCACCGCGCGATCGCTCGCGGACCGCTTCCCGGAAACCGGCATCACGGTCTTCGACATGCCGAGCGTCACCAGGCTCGCCGAGCGGGAGCCCTCCCTCGACGGTCCCGCCCGGGTCGACTTCCACCCGGGCGACCTCTTCGTCGATCCCTTCCCGGCCGACGCCGACGCGGTTCTGTTCAGTCACGTCCTCGAAGTGTTCGCCGCCGAGCAGATCATCGAGCTCCTGGGCAAGGCGTTCGATGCCCTCCCGTGCGGGGGCAAGGTGTTCCTCTACGGCTACAACGTCACCGAAGACGAGACACGTGGGCTGTACTCCGCCCGCCTCTCGCTCTATCTGAACGTGCTGGCCAGTGGGCAGGGCATGGCGTACCCCGCCGCGGACTACGAGTCCTGGCTGACCCGAGTGGGCTTCGTGGACGTCAGGACGATCCCGGGTCTTCCCTACGAGCACGGACTCACCACAGCCGTCAAGGAGTGACCGGCGATCCCGAACCTGCGATCGACTCCGACCCGTGACCGAAGGCTGATGCGCCATGCCCCCTCCCAGTCCCCCTGTCCCGTACCCCGCGCCACAGGAGCACAGTTCCCCGGCTCGATTCCTTCGCCGGCTGTTGCGAAACCACCGCAAGCCCCTGTTTCTGGGTGCCCTGTTCGGCGTCGTGTGCATGCTCGCGCAGGCATTCGTTCCCGCAGCCGTCGGCAAGGCGGTTGATTCCGGCATCATCGCGCGCGACGGATCGTCCCTGGTCCAATGGTCGTTCGTGGTATTCGGCCTCGGACTTCTCCAAGCCGTCGCCAGCATCCTGAGTGACCGTCAGGCGTTGAAGAGCTACCTGGAATCCTCGTACGCAACCTTTCACTTGCTGACCCGCCAGGCCACCCGCCTCGGTGCGGGCCTGTCCAAGCGCATGCCAGCCGGTGACATCGTCACTGCCGGTGTCGTCGACGTCGCCCAGATCGGCCAGGGTATGGAGATCACCGCCCGCGGCGCGGGCGCGGGCGCGGCGATCGTCGTGGTGGCCTCGGTCATGCTGATCGCCTCGTGGCAACTGGGTCTCGCGGTGCTGGTCGGAGTCCCACTGATGGCGTGGGTGATCGCGCTGCTGATCCGGCCCTTGCACGGCCGTCAGGAGGAACTCAGGGATCAGCAAGGGGAATTGATGTCACGGGCCATCGACATCGTGAGTGGCCTGCGGGTCCTGCGGGGTCTCGGCGGCGAGGGTGTGTTCGGAGGCCGGTATCGGCGCGAGTCCCAGCTCGTACTGCACGCCGGAGTAGCAGTCGCACGCGTCGAGGCCCAGCTTGCCGCCGCGCGGATACTGATTCCCGGGCTCTTCATCGCCTTCGTGGTGTGGTTGGGCGCACACCAGGTGCTTTCCGGCCGGATCAGCGCCGGGGAACTGGTCGCGTTCTACGGGTACACCGCCTTCCTGGCAGCCGCGCTCCGCAGGGCGACCGAGGTCGCGGACAAGCTCCTTAAGGCCTACGTGTCCGCCGGCCGGGTTGCGCGAATCCTCGCGCTCGAACCCGAGTTGCCCGACACCGGACAATTGGCAGCCGCGCCCGGCCCAACGGCCGATCTGGTGGAACCGGAGTCGGCCATGACGATCCGCGGCAACCGGTTGACCGTTGTTGCCTGCGCTTCCGCGAGCGATGCCGGCCTCCTTGCGGACCGGCTCGGACGGTACGTCGATTCGACCGCGACGTACGGCGGAGTTCCGCTCGCCGCGATGCCACTGGGCGAAGTCCGGCGCCGGATCCACGTCACCGTCAACGACGACCGGTTCTTCTCCGGCTCGTTGCGCGACGAACTCGATCCGACGGATTCGTCCGGCGACGCGGAAGCCTCCTTCCGGCGTGCCGTCGACACAGCCTGCGCGCGCGACATCATCGACGGCCTCGCCGATGGCGCCGAAGGCCACGTAACCAACGCGGGCCGAGACTTCTCCGGTGGCGAACAGCAGCGGCTTCGACTGGTCCGCGCCCTGATGGCGGACCCGGAGACGCTCCTGCTTGTCGACCCCACCAGTGCGGTGGACGCGCACACGGAGGCCCGCATCGCAAGCAATCTCGCCGTCGCCCGGCAAGGCAGGACCACGGTGGTCTTCAGTCTCAGCCCACATGTCCTGGCGCACGCCGACCACGTGATCTACGTGGAGGATTCCAAGGCCCTCTTCGAGGGGTCGCACACGGAGTTGCTGAAAGACAGCCGCTACCGCTTCGCCGTCACGAGGGAGGCCGCGATATGAAGGCATTGCCCGTCGCTTCCGCCGACGATGCGAAGACCTACGCCCGACAACTCGTCTGGCGCCACCCGCGCGACCTCGCGTTCGGCCTGCTGCTCCACGCCGCCGCCGCCGTCTGCGGTCTCGTCGGACCGTGGGTGGTCGGCGAACTGGTCGAGGACGTAAATCGAGGTGTCGACCACGTGGTCCGTGACACCGCCGTGATCGCCGCCTCGGTGCTCGCGCAGGCAGTGCTGATCCGCTACGCGATGTACGTGTCGGCGCGGCTCTCCGAGAAGGTGCTCGCCGAACTTCGCGAGGAATTCGTCGAGAACGTCCTGGCGCTGCCCCTGACCACGGTTGAGCAGGCGGGTACCGGCGACCTGGTCACCCGAACCACCCGCGACGTGGACGTGCTGTCCCGCGCCGCGCGGCAGGCCGTACCGGACACCTTGATCGCGGGGATCACCATCGCGATGACCCTCGGCGCCCTGGCGCTGCTGGATCCCCTGCTGGTCCTCCCCTGTTTCGTCGCGGTTCCCGTCCTGGCCGTGGCCACCCGCTGGTATCTGGCGCGAGCCCGGGACGGCTACCTGCGGCAGAGCGCTTCCTACTCTCAGATCATCGACGGATTGACCGAAACGGTCGAGGGCGCGCGGACCGTCGATGCGTTCGACCTGCGTCGGCGCCGACTCGACCGGGCCGACCGGGACATCACCGAGTCCTACGCGGCGGAGCGCTACACGCTCCGGCTGCGATCGGTGTACCTCCCGGTCTCCGACGTCGCGTACAGCCTGCCGGTCGTGGCCACGGTCATCTGCGGAGGCATCTTCTACATAAACGACTGGGTGACGCTCGCGGCAGCCACGGCGGCAACCCTGTACGTGCAGCAACTGCTCGAACCCGTGGACCGGTTGCTGTTCTGGATGGACGAACTACAAGTCGGCTCCGCTTCGCTGGCACGACTTCTCGGGGTTCGCGGACAGCCCCTGACCCACCACCCTGCCCAGGCCGCCTCCGACGGCGACGCCGCACCTGCGAACGCCCCGGGCGCCGGCGCCGTGGTCTCGGGTGTGAGGTACGCCTACCGGCCAGGCCATGACGTGCTCCGCGGCGTCGACCTGCATATCAGGGCGGGCGAGCGGCTGGCGATCGTCGGCCCGTCCGGCGCGGGGAAATCCACGCTGGGGCGGCTGCTCGCCGGCATCCACACGGCGGATTCGGGGTCGGTCACCCTGGCCGGTCGGGTCTCGTCCGGGTTGTCGCCGACCGAACGTCGCCGCCGCATCGCGTTGGTGACGCAGGAACACCACGTGTTCCGAGGGACGCTGCGCGAAAACTTGAGCATGGCGGACCCGGACGCCGACGACGGTGAGCTGGAGAGCGCTCTGCGGGCCGTCGACGCGTGGGAGTGGGCTGCCGCAATGGGACTGGACGCCGAGACTGGAGCACCCGGCAATGAGCTGTCACCGGCTCGGGCGCAGCAGCTCGCGCTGGCCCGGATCGTGCTGCTCGATCCGCAGATACTCGTCCTCGACGAGGCCACGTCGTTGCTCACCCCGGGGGCGGCGCGGCGGCTCGAACGGTCGCTTGCCGCCGTCCTGGAGGGCCGGACTGTGGTGGCGATCGCGCACCGCCTGCACACCGCCCATGACGCGGACCGGGTGGCGGTCATGGAGGACGGCGCCATCCGCGAACTGGGATCGCATGACGAACTCCTACGCCTGGACGGGGTGTACGCGGCGCTGTGGCGGTCTTGGAACGTCGGCACCACGAACGCCCACGAGGACTGAGGGAGAACTGCGCACATGCCGCTGGGCCCATTCACCCCGCAACCGCCTCCGGTCGCGATGCCGACCGCACGGAGCTGTCCCTTCGATCCGCCGGACGAACTCCTGTCCTTCCGCGACCAACCGGATCCACGCCGCCTCCTCTACCCCGACGCCCACCTGGGATGGCTGGTCACCGGCTACTCGTCGGCCCGGAAGATCCTGGCCGATCCGCGCTTCAGTGCCCGTTCGGAGCTGAAGCGGGTGCCGGTCAGCCGCCCCGGAGCCGACCCGTTCATCGGTCGACCAGCACTGCCCGGATGGTTCGTCGACATGGACCCGCCGGACCACACGCGCTACCGGAGGCTGTTGGCAGGCCAATTCACCGTACGCAGGATGAAAGAGCTTCGTCCCGGGATCGAGCGAATCGTCGAGGAGCATCTCGACGTGATGGAGCGCTGCGGGCCCTCCGCCGACTTGGTGGCGAGCTTCGCGCTGCCGGTGCCGTCCCTGGTGATCTGCGAACTCCTCGGAGTTCCCTACAGTGACCGCGCCGCATTCCAGCACAACAGCACCGTTTTGTTCAGCCTTGAAGCGAGCGCGGACGAGGCCGTCCGGGCGATGGAGGCGCTTACCGGCTTCCTGGTCGACCTAGTCCGCCACAAACGCCGTCTGCCGGAAGACGACGTGTTGAGCGCGCTGGCGACCGACAGCGGTCTTGGCGACCTCGAGGTGGCGGGAGCCGGCGTGCTGTTGCTAACCGCAGGCCACGAGACGGTCGCGAGCATGCTCGGTCTCGGCACCTTCGCGTTGCTGAGCCACCCGGCACAACTGGAGGCGTTGCGCGGCGATCCCGAACTGATCGACGACGCGGTCGAGGAACTTCTCCGATACCTCACGATTTTCCACTTCGGCGTGCCGCGGATGCCCTTGGAGGATGTCGAGGTGGACGGACAGGTGTTCCGAGGCGGCGAGAGCGTAACCCATTCACTCGCCACCGCGAACCGCGACCCCCGGCGTTTCGAGGAACCGGATGTCCTCGACATCGGGCGAACCCCCCTGAGTCATCTCGCCTTCGGGCACGGAGTGCACCAGTGCATCGGCCAGAACCTGGCCCGGCTGGAGATGCGTGTCGGTTACGCGGCACTGCTCCGACGCTTTCCCCGGTTGCGCCTGGCGGTGCCGGCGGCGAACGTGCGGCTCGCCGACGACGCGGGCTTCTACGGCGTGCACGAGCTTCTGGTCACCTGGTAGGGCGCCCGGCACGAGAGAGCGGAACAAGACTTGGTATCCACGTGGACTCGGATCTGTGCGTCGGAGCCGGGCAATGCGCTCGTGTCGCGAATGACGTCTTCGACCAGTCCGATACGGACGGCGTGGTCCTCCCGCTACAGGAACAACCTCCGCCGGAACTGCTCGAAACCGTACGGGAGGCCGTATCGCGCTGCCCGACGGGAGCCATCCGCACGACCGAAACGTAAAGGGGCCGCGCCCCCGTGAGTGTCCCGAAGAACGAGGTAGGAATGACCGCTGACATCGTCGCCCCCGATGAAGGATTCATGGCGCTGCTGACCCGTTGCCTACCGTCGCGCGCGCGACGGGCCGGGTTGGAACCGGAGGACACGCTGGAGGCCCTGGGAGCGGACTCGCTGGCGATCGTCGAACTGATCGTTGTCTTGGAGACCGAATACGACGTCGTCTTCACCGACGACCTCCTCATCCCCGAGACGTTCGAGTCCGTGCGCTCCCTGGCCGATGCCGTCGCACGCTTGAGGGAGCCTGCGGACGGGAGTTTGCCTTCGTCGTCGTAACGACCACCGACGACTCCGAGGCGGAACAGCCTGGGGCACGACCCGTGCGGGAAGACTGCGTGGCGCGGCATCTGTACTGCGCCCGATCTGCAAACAAGGAAGGTCAAATGCCCGGAAGGAACGAATCGGATGCCGAGGGGTGGGTACCCGTCCTCAACAGCCGCGGGCAGTACTCGGCGTGGCCCGCGCACCGCCCGCTCGCAGCCGGGTGGACGGTGATCGGCATGGCGACAAGCCGTACCGACGCGATATCCGCGGCGCCCGGGGGTGTCCGCGGTCCGCGCCCACCTCGCCTGCCCGGCCCGTGTTCCCAAACCCCGAGGCGCGGGCCCCGGACGGCCACCCGGCGCCAAGAATAGACACCGGGCACCCCGCTACGACGTCGGCAAGACCGTCAAACGCCCCGAGACCATCAAGGCCATCGGCAAGCCCGGAAGATCTTGGTAGATAAAGAACAAGACGTCGCCTCCACCCACGTTGCCGGTCGGCTGTTGCTCCTGCGGTGGGGTCGGCCGGCCGCCGGCGCCCGGGGAGCCGTCCGGGGCGCTGCCGCAGGCGGCCGGCGCGACGGCAAGCAGGGGAACCGCGGCAGCGCCCAGCATGCGCGGGTGCGGGTGTTCATCGGGCGTTCACCTGCTCCGCGAGTTTGCCCTTGCGCAGGTTGAGGATGCGGTCGGACTGGGCTGCCAGCTGCTGGGAGTGGGTGACGACGACCACGCACTTGTCCTGCTGGTGGGCGAGGTCGCGGAAGGTGTCGATGATGCCCTGGGCGGTGTCCTCGTCGAGGTTTCCGGTGGGTTCGTCGGCGAAGAGGATGTCGACGTCGCAGGCGAGGGCGCGGGCGATGGCGACGCGCTGCTGCTGGCCGCCGGAGAGCTGCATGACGTTGCGGGTGGCCATCGCTTTGTCGAGCCCGATGTTCTCCAGGAGCTGCAGGGCTCGCGCCTTGCGGCTGCCGGTCGCGGGCTTCGCGCCGGTGATCTCCATGGCGGTGGTGACGTTCTGGAGGGCGGTCATGTAGGTGAGGAGGTTGTACTGCTGGAAGATCGTGGCGGCGTGCTTGTTGCGGTAGCGGCCGAGGCCGACCTCGGTGAGGTCCTGCCCGTTGAAGCTGATCGTGCCCTTGGTGGGGGTGTCGAGGCCGCTGGCGAGGGAGAGCAGGGTGGTCTTTCCGCAGCCGGAGGGGCCCAGGATGGTGTAGAAGGTGCCGCGTTCGAAGGCCTGGTCGACGTCCCTCAGGACCGTGGTCCTGCGGCGCTGGTCGGAGTAGGTGTGGCTGATTCCGGCCAGGTGCAGGACGGGCGGGGCCGTGGTGGCGGTGGTCATGGCGGGTCACTTGCCCTTCGTGAGGATGGTGCGGGGACTCAGCCGCAGCACGGACGCGGCCGGGATGACGGTGGCGAGGAGGCCGATGCCGAGGCCGACGCCGCCGACCGTGGCGAGGTCTGCCGGGTCGAGCGCGACGGTGATCTTGTCGATGGGGTCGGCGTTCTCGACGGGCTTGTCGTTCGGGTCGATGCCCTGGTCGAGTCCGGTACTGCCGAGCGCCGGGGGCTTCCAGGAGCCGAGTTTCCGCTCGGCGGCGGAGGCTTCCTTGCCGAGCAGTGCCTGGCCGGCGCTCTGGGTCAGCTGCGGGGCGAACAGGGAGCTCACACCGATGGCGATGACGGCGACGGCCACGATCTCCAGGACCTGCTGGGCGATGAGCTTGCTCTTCTTCTCGCCCATCGCCAGCAGGACGCCGTACTCCGTGCGGCGCTGCTTGACGGCGAGGTTGACCAGGAGGGCGAGTACGGCCGCGCCGGCGAGGCCCATCAGCCACATGGCGACGGTGGCCGTCGAGCGGATGCTCTTGAGCGGGCCCGTCATCTGCTGGACGGCCTTGTCGTTGGCGTCCAGCTTGAAGCCGGCGAGCGCCGAGCCCGCGATCCGCTTCGCCTCGCTCCTGAACGCGTCCTGTACGTCCGCGTCCTGGAGGAGGAACGTCGCCTTGCCGACCTTCCTCGGCCCGTTGCCTTGGGAGCCGAGCGCGGAGAGGCCGCCCACCGATCCGTAGAGCATGTTGGCCGGGCTGACGCCGTACTCGGCGTCGGCGTCGGTGGTGGGGCGCGGGTCGCGGTAGATGCCGCCCAAGGTGAACTCGCCCGTGGTCTTCTCGTCGTTGCCGGTGAGAGTGATCTTGTCGCCGACCTTGAGGCCGTTCTGCTCGGCCAGCCGCTCCTCGATCAGGAGCTGCTTCTTGTCCTTGTCGGCGGCCGTGATGTGGCCACCGGACACGAGGGTGGACTTGCCGCTGCGGAAGTCGGGCAGCAGTGAGGAGTCCAGGACACCCATGCCCACGGTTCCGCCGGGACCCATGGGGTCTTTCGGCCCGCCGTCGACCAGCTTGTTCTTGCCCGTGAGGAGTGCGCGGTCCCACATCGAGTAGGTGTACTTCTGCACCTGGGGCAGGGATCCGATCTTGTCGACGGTCGCGGCGTCGATGCTCGGTGCCTGGAGTTGTGCCGCATTGCCCATCTGGCTCATGTCCACGTCGAGGTTCATCTCGGCGCCCACAGAGCGTTTGGCGTCCTGTTCCGCCCGGGCCGTCGCGCCGTTGATCAGGACGCCTGCCAGCACCATCACAGAGATGACGAGGAAGGTGGCGAGGGTGATCAGGGTGCGGCCCTTGCGGGCCCACAGGCTGAGCCCTGCGCGTTTGACGAAGTTCATGGGGATCGGCTTTCTCGGTCCGTGCCGGCGGTTGACTGTTCGGTGTCGTGGGCCGGCTATTCGGTGTCGGTGAGGATGGATCGGGGGTGCAGGCGCAGGATTCCGATGCCGGGGATGACGGTGGAGACCAGGGAGATCCCCAGCGCGATGCCAGCGACCTTGCCGACATCGGCCGGCTCGACCCGTACGGTGGGCGGAGCGATCTCGGTGTCCGGGGCGCGGGCCGCCGATACCGGCTTGTCGTCCTGGTGGGCGAGGAGCGCCTCACCGGCGCTCTGCCCCGCCAGCGAGCCGGCCAGTGCGGCGAGTGCGACGGCGGGCAGGGCCACGGCCGCCACCTCCACGGCGTGCTGGCCGATGAGCTTCCATTTCTTCTCGCCCATCGCGAGCAGCACTCCGAGCTCGGAGCGGCGCTCGCGGATCTGCAGCATCACGATGAGGCCGAGGATGAGTGCTCCGGCCAGGGCGATCACCCAGACGAGCAGTCCCGCGAACGTGCCGACGCGCCGGATGGGCAGGACCTGGTCCTTGTACGCCTTGTCGTTGACGCGGAACTCGAAGCCGCCCTTGCCCAGGAGCCTCTCGGTCTCGGCGTGCAGCTGCCGCGCCTGGTCCGGCGAGCCGATCTTCAGCACGGCCTCGCGGACCGTCGCGGTGCCGGAGCTCAGTTTCTGCGCGGTGCCCACCAGGACGTACAGCCTGTTGCCGGGCAGTTCATGCGGCGGCGTCCACATCGTCGGATCCTGGGCCGGGTCCTGGAAGATGCCGACGACCGTCACAGGCATCGTGTGCTTGCCGTCCGCCGACCGCACCTGGAGGGTGTCGCCCACCTTCAGGCGGTTCTTGTCGGCCAGGCGCTGCTCGATCACCGCGACGTCGCGGCCCGCATCCTCAGGGGTGATACCGCGGCCTGCCGTGAGCTTCGTCGAGCCGTACGAGAAGGGCAGCAGCATGCCCGAGTCGCGCACGCCGTTCACGGCCAGCGCGCCCTTCTCCTTCTCCCCGTCCGCGGTACCGCCCGGCTCCGGAACACTCGACGCCAGCGGCGTGAAGCCCTGCGCGCCGGCCCGCACCGCGAGCTCCGCGTTGTAGCGGTGCACCGGGCCCAGGGCGCCGAGCCGGTCGGCCAGGGCCGGGGTGAGACCCTCCTTCCTGACCGTCACATCGACGCCGATGCTGCGCTGCGCGTCGGCCTCCTGCCGGGCCGCGGCGGCCTGCAGCAGGAAGCCGCCGAGGAGAAGGGCGCAGATGACGAGGAAGATCGCGAGCAGGGCGGCGGTCTTGGATTTTCTGGCACCCAGGCTCGTCCCTGCGCGTTTGACGAAGTTCATGTCCCAGACGAAACCAGTCTGCTGCTTGCAGGAAGATAAGCGTGTTACAGCGGCATAAGGACCCCTCCCGCACGTCCGGCCTTCAGATGCCGATCACCTCGCGGCCCGCGCTTCCGCGTCTTTATCCGGCTGCAATCGTGATCTTGGTTTCCTGGAGTCATGAGAATCCTGGTAGCCGAGGATCACCGCGTTCTCGCCCGCACCATCGCCACCGGTCTTCGCCGCCAGGCGATGGCCGTCGACATCGCCGCCACGGGCGACGAGGCCGAGCGGATGTGCCTACTCACCGCCTACGACGTACTGGTCCTCGACCGCGACCTGCCGGTCATGAGCGGCGACGAGGTGTGCAGACGGCTGCGCGAGCTCACCGACCCGCCGCGGATCCTGATGCTCACGGCGGCCAGCGAGCTCACGGACAAGATCTACGGCCTCACCGAGCTCGGCGCCGACGACTACCTGGCCAAGCCCTTCGACTTCACCGAACTCGTCGCCCGGGTGAGGGCACTGAGCCGGCGCGCCCCCAAGCCGCCCCCCGCCGTGCTCAGCTTCGGAAACATCACCCTCGACGAGACGCGCCGCGAGGTGTCCGTGGACGGAATGCCGCTGGAGCTGTCCCCGAAGGAGACCGCGGTCCTGCGCCTGCTGATGCGGGCCGGCGGGGCACCGGTGGCCCACGACGAGATCGTCCGCACTGTCTGGGACGAACACCTCGACACGCGCACCGGCGTGGTTCGCACCACCGTCAGCCGCCTGCGCGGCAAACTCGGCGACTCCTGCCTGATCCTCACCGACAAGGGAGAGGGGTACCGGCTGTGCGACTGACCCCCCGGGCACTGCTGAACAGGCTGCCCTTCCGCACCCGCCTGGCCCTGGCCTTCTCCGGGCTCTTCCTGCTCACCGGCATCCTCCTCCTCGCCTTCGTCGTGGTACTCGCCCGCTATGGAACTGCCCAGCAGGTCCAGGGCATCTCGGTCACCTACGAAGACGCGCCCGGCGGGCAGACGACACCCTTCGAACCCGTACGCCCCACCCGGCCGGACCAGATCCCTGAACCTCCGAGTGACGTCGCACTGATCCAGAAGATCGACCAGACCGTGCAGGCCGTCCAGGACACCGCTCTGCGCCAGATGGTGGTCTGGTCCGCGGTCGGCCTCCTCGTCCTGGCCCTCCTCGCCGGGCTCCTCGGCTGGTGGCTCGCCGGACGGGCGCTGCGTCCCGTCGCGTCCATGACCGAAGCCGCCCGCCGCATCAGCGAACAGAATCTGCACCAGCGACTCGCCCTCACCGGCCCCGACGACGAACTGCACCGCCTCGCCGACACCTTCGACACCATGCTCGACCGGCTTGAGCGGTCCTTCGAGAGCCAACGGCGCTTCGTCGCCAACGCCTCCCACGAACTCAAAACTCCCCTCGCCGTCCAGCGCACCACCCTCCAGGTCGGCCTCGCCGACCCTCTGCCCGACGGCCTCACCGGCGTCCGCGAGGACCTGCTCACCGCCAACCGGGAGGCGGAACAGCTCATCAACTCGCTCCTGCTGCTGGCCCACAGCGACCGCGGACTGGAGAAGACCGAGCCCGTGGACCTTACGGCCACCACCCGGCTCGTGACCGCCGAACTCGCCCCGCTCGCAGCCGAAACCGGCCTGCGTCTCGACACCGACACCGACTCGGACACCGGCACCGGCACCGGCACCGCCGTCCCGCTGTTCGTTCCCGGTGACCCGGTCCTGCTGCGCCACCTGCTGACGAACCTGATCCGCAACGCGATCCAGTACAACCACCCCGGCGGCCACGTCCTCGTACGGCTCGATGCGTCCACCGTGACGGTGACCAACACCGGCCCCCGCATCCCCGCTGACCGCATCCCCGACCTCTTCGAGCCCTTCCGCCGCCTCGACGCAGACCGCACCGCCACCACCGGCCATGGCCTGGGACTCTCCATCGCCGCCTCCATCGCCCAGGCCCACCACGCCACCCTGACGGCGCGCCCCGGCCCGGGGGGCGGACTCACCCTCACCCTGTGCTTCCCCTGAGCGCCGGCAAGGCCAGCGGATTGCCTTCCTCACGGCCGTGGGGCCACCGGAACAGCCGGTGACGCCGAGATGAAGCGCAGGCGGGCCAGCAGTTCCGTCTCGCTCATCGCCATCCGCAGAGACCCTTCGGGGCCGGCCCGACACTGGACCAGGCCAGGCGCCAGATCCGGCACTACGGCCTCGATTCCGACCCGCAGGCCGTGCTGGTCGCGGTGCGGCTGATGGCCGCCAGCGCCCGGCTCGGCCAGGCGAGCGAGGTTCATTTCTCCCGGTTCGGGAATCGCAGACTGCTACGCGCGAACCCGACTCCATCCAGGCCTACGTCTCCGCCCACCTGCAGCAGTCGCAGGAATTCGACGTCCTCATCGACGACGACCGTGCTCGCGAAGCAGCCGACCTAGTCGGAATCAAGATCGACGGCGACGAACTCGTCGTCACCCTGGTGCACTGCAAATACTCCTCCGAGCCGACCCCTGGCGGCCGGGTGGCTGACTTGTACGAGCTGTGCGGCCAAGCCGTCCGCGGAGCGAAGTGGCGGCAGAACCACCTCGGCCCGCTCCTGAACCATCTGGACCGACGCGCAAGAAACTTCCTCGCCCTTTTCCCGGGCCTCGGCCGTACGCGGGTCACCGGGGCCGAACCGGCGCTCGGCCGCGGCGACGACCCTGAGGCAGAGGGTCTCCGCCTCCCCCCGGCGGCCCTGATGGTGCAACATCGCGGCGAGGCTGCTGAGGCTGTGCAGGGTATCGGGGTGGTCGGGGCCGAAGAGGTTCGTACGGCTCTCCACCACGACGAGCATGAGCGCCTCGGCCTCCGCCGCCCTGCCCGCGCCGTGCAGCACCGAGGCCAGGTTGTTCTGCGCCAGCAAGGTGTCCGCGTGACCCGGGCGGGTACGCATCCGCTCCTCCACCACGCAGCGGTAACTCCGCTCCGCCTCGTCCCACCGCCCCAGGTCGGCGAGTACGGCGGCGTGGTTGGCCCGTGCGTCCAGGCTCAGCGGGTCGGCGGGCCCGTAGAGCCGGGCGGCGTCCCGTGCCACCTGGCCGTACAGGCGCTCCGCCTCCTCCGGCAGACGCAGCGCGCGGCAGGTGGCCGCCAGGTCGTTGCGGCTCCTCAGGGTGTCACGGTGCTCCAGTCCCAGGACCCGCTCACGGCCGGCCAGTGCCTGGCGGGCCAGCCGCTGGGCCTCCTCGGGCCGGTTGCGCCGGAGCGCCAGGCGGGCCAGGTGGGCGAGGCTCCTCAGGGTCTGGGGATGCTCCTCTCCCGAGGTGCGCCCGTACTCCGTCCACACCGTCCGCATCAGTGCGTCCGCCTCCGCCAGTTCGCCCAGTGTCTCCAGCGACTGGGCCAGGTAGGACGTTGCGGCCAGGGTGTCCGGATGGCCGTGCCCGAGGACGGTCCGGCGGCCGGCCACGACGTGGCGCAGGAGGTCCACCGCCTCGCCCGCGGAGGCCTGCCGCCACAGCACTTCGGCCAGTTCGTAGGCCGCGGTGAGGGTTTCGGGGTGGCTCTCGCCCTTCTGTTCCCGGGCGGCGCTCAGCGTCCAGCGCGCCATCGCCTCCGGCGTCATCCGGAGCTTGACGTCAATGACGGGGATCCCGTCGGGCCCGTCATAGGTCGACATGCTGTACGAGGCGCCCCCGCCCAGTTCCCTTGTCTGCGGAGCGTGTTCGGCGACCTCGCCGGCCGTCCCGTCCCCCACGCCCTCCGCGGACCGCGACCCCAGCCCCAGTCGCCGCCCCAGCGAACGCCATCCACCGCTCATCGTCCGGTCCCCTCCGTCGTACGGCCCGGGTCGTCCCCCATGGTGGCGCAACGACCGCCGCGGGGACAGACAAGACACCCCCCTTCGCCCTCGCCGGAGCCCCGCCCCTGCTCCACGTTGCCTGTCACGGTTCGGCCGGCACCGACCCGACCGCTTCGGCGCTGCGCCTTGCCCCCCGACACGGACGGGCCGGAGGGGAACCGGGCCATCCGGGCCCGTCCCGGGACAGGAATCCGGCCGGAGCGGGTGCGTGAACCACCGGCCGCGGCCGGGTGGATCCGCCGTGAACTGACGTGCAGGGCCGATGGATCGCGCCCGGGGTCTTGCGCGACACCCTGTTCCGTTTCTACTCTCTCCGCCAATGGTTAGGAACCATTCCTAACTATTGGCCGAGAGGCCTCCCCGGCCGCTCCCCCACTCGTGCAGCACCCACCCCCGAGGACGCCCGATGTCACGAGCACATCAACAACCTTCCCCGCACAGGGGCCGTCGCCGCCCCCACTGGCACAGCCCGCTGGCGGGCTTCGCCGCCCTCGCCGCCGCCATGGCCGGCCTCACCGGCCTCAGCGCCCCGGCCGCGACGGCCGCCGGAACCGGAGTCTCGGCCGCGGCCCCCGCCGCGGCCGCCGCCGCGGTGCTGGTCTCGACCGGAAAGCCCACGAGCGCCTCCTCGGTCGAGGCGAGCGGCTTCGAGGCGGGCAAGGCCGTGGACGCCAACGCCGCGACGCGCTGGGCCAGCGCCGAGGGCGTGGACCCGCAGTGGATACGCATCGACCTCGGTGCGGCGCACACCATCAGCCGCGTGAAGCTCGACTGGGAGGCCGCGTACGGGAAGACGTACGCGATCCAGACCTCGAACGACGGGACGAACTGGACCGGCGTCTATTCCACCAGCACCGGGAACGGCGCGACCGACGACCTGACGGTCACCGGAACCGGCCGCTACGTCCGCATGCACGGCACCGCGCGGGGCACCGCGTACGGCTACTCCCTCTGGGAGTTCGAGGTCTACGGCTCCCCGGTCTCCGGCGGCTCCGACACCACCCCGCCGAGCGCTCCCGGCGGTCTGCGTTCGACGGCCACCACCGCGAACAGCGTCTCGCTGGCCTGGAACGCCGCCACCGACAACGTGGGCGTCACCGGCTACGACGTCTACCGGGGCGCCACGCGCGTCGCAGCGGCCACCGGAACCTCGTACACGGACACCGGCCTCACGGCCTCCACCGGCTACGGCTACACGGTCAAGGCACGGGACGCGGCGGGCAACGCCTCCGCGGCGAGCACCGTGCTCAACGTCACCACCCAGCCCGCGAACGGCTCCGGTCCGGCAGTTCCGTTCGGCAGCCACACCCGCCCCTACACCGCCGGGACGCTGAAGCCGACCGGCGCCCAGGGCACGCTCGACCAGAAGACCATCGACTACTACACCACCTGGAAGTCGGCGTTCGTCCGGCAGAACTGCGGCAACGGCTGGTACCAGGTCATCTCCCCCGATGCCGACCACCCGTACGTGGCGGAGGCCCAGGGGTACGGCATGGTGATCGCCGCGACGATGGCCGGCGCCGACCCCGACGCGAAGAAGATCTTCGACGGTCTGACCAAGTGGACGATCGACCACCCTTCGGTGATCAACCCGGACCTGCTCGCCGCGGAACAGGACACCGCCTGCCGGAGCGTCAACGGCGGTGACGGCGCCACCGACGGCGACATGGACGTCGCGTACGGGCTGCTCCTCGCCGACAAGCAGTGGGGCAGCGCGGGCACGTACAACTACAAGGCCCTCGCCATCAAGCACATCAACGCGATCAAGAAGGACGAGCTGAACCCGTCCACCAACCTGCTCAAGCTGGGCGACTGGAGCAGCTCCGGCGACCAGTACTACTACATCTCGCGCACCTCGGACTGGATGGTCGACCACTTCCGGGCCTTCAAGGCGGCGACCGGCGACGCGGCCTGGGACACCATCCGCACCGCGCACCAGAACCAGATCACCAGCCTGCAGGCGTCCTACGCGCCGAACACCGGGCTCCTGCCCGACTTCGTCGTCAACACCAACACCACCCCCAAGCCCGCCCCCGGTCAGGTCCTCGAGGACCCGAACGACGGCGCCTACTGGTGGAACGCCTGCCGGACCCCCTGGCGCATCGCGGACGACGCGGTGACCAGCGGGGACGCCAAGTCCCTCGCGTCGGCACGGAAGCTCAACAGCTGGATCAAGGCCAAGACCGGCGGCGACCCCAACAAGATCGCCATCGGCTACAAGCTCGACGGCACGCAGATCTCCTCCGGGAGCGAGGCGGCGTACTTCGCCCCGTTCGCGCTGGCGGCCATGACCGACCCGGGCAGCCAGGTCTGGCTGGACGCGCTGTGGAACAAGATGCTGGCCGCACCGGTCGACACCAGCAGCTACTTCTCGGCGAGCATCCAGCTCCAGGTCATGATCACCGCTTCCGGGAACCACTGGGTCCCGTAGACCGCGTGGGAGTTGCGGGTACGGCCGCGCCGCCCGGTGCGGCCGTACCCGCGGGTCAAGCGGCGGCCGACGGCTCCTGGCGGCCCGCGTCGTTGACCAGGGCCACGATCAGCGCGGCCGTCGCGAACACCAGCGCCCCTCCGGTGAAGGCCCGGGTGTAGCCGTACGTCATGGCCTCCTGGGCCCGGGCCACCAGCTCGGTGTCGTAGGTGCGCAGACCCGAGAAGTAGGCCTCGTCGGCGCGCGGCAGGCGCTCGCCCGCGAACGCCGTCGACAGGGCGCCCAGACCGGCCACCCCGAGCGCCCCGCCGATCTGCTGCGCGGTGTTGAGCAGGCCCGAGGCGCTGCCCGAGTCGTTCTCGTCGACTCCGCGCACCGCACCGAGGGTCAGCGGCACGAAGGCGCAGCCGAGTCCCGCGCCGGTGACGAACATGGCGGGCATCAGCACGGCGGCGTACGAGGAGTGCGGCGTCAGGGTGCCCAGCCAGAGCATGCCCGCCGCGGCGACCACCAGTCCGGGTGCGGCCACCAGCCGGGGCGCCAGCCTGACCATGAGCTTCGAGCCGATCGCGGCCATCATGCCGATGCCGGCGCTGAACGGCAGGTAGGCGAGCCCGGTCCGCACCGCACCGTAGCCGAGCACGTGCTGCATGGAGAGGGTGAGGAAGTAGAACGTGGAGAACATGCCGAGGCCCGCGAGGAACAGGGCCGCGTAAGTACCCGCGCGGTTGCGGTCCTTGAGGACGCGCAGCGGGAGCATGGGATGCTCGATGCGGGACTGGCGCAGCAGGAACAGGACGAGCAGCAGCGCGGCGGCGGCGAAGCAGCCGAGGGTGACCGCGTCGGCCCAGCCCTCCTGTCCGCCGCGGGTGACCGCGTACACCAGGGACAGCAGGCCGGCGGTGCCGGCCGCCGCTCCCGAGACGTCGAGCTTGCCCTGGGACCGGTCGGCCTCGTCGAGCACCGTGGTTCCGGCCAGTACGCCGATCCCGATGGGGATGTTCACGAGCAGCACCCAGCGCCAGTCGAGGTACTCGGTGAGGACGCCGCCGAGGATCAGGCCGACGGTCGAACCGGCTCCCGCCATGGCGGCGTAGGTGCCCATGGCGCGGTTGCGTTCCCGGCCCTCGGGGAAGTTGGTGGCGATCAGCGCGAGCGCGGTGGGCGCCGCGATGGCGGCGCCCACGCCCTGGAGCACCCGTGCGCCGATGAGGAGTCCCGCATCGGGGGCCAGCCCGCCGAGCACCGAGGCCAGTACGAAGAGGGCGATGCCGAAGCGGAACACCCTGCGGCGGCCGAAGAGGTCTCCGGCCCGGCCGCCGAGCAGCATCAGTCCGCCGAAGGTGACCGCGTAGGCGTTCACCACCCAGGCGAGGTTGCCGGCGGAGATCTTCAGGCCGCTCTGGATGCTCGGCAGGGCGATGTTCACGATGGTCGCGTCGAGCACCACCATCAGCTCGGCCGCGGCGATGACGAGCAGGGCCAGGACCGGACGGCGGCCGGCCCCGGCCCGCTCCGGGGCGGCCGTCCCGGGAGCCGGGACGGCCTGCGCTTCGAATGACATGGGGCCTCCGTAAGTTGTCAGGTGGCCCGGGAGGGCCGGATGTGGCTTATGGGGCCCTGCCTTCAATGGCTTCCCTGGAGTGGCCGTCCGGCTCTCCGGGGCGCCCCGACCTGGGGCCGGCACCTCACATGGATGGGCGACGGGTTCGGTTACCGTGGGTGTCCTCGTCCTCGTGACGACTCCACGGCAGGGGCCGACGGATTCAACTGAAGGAAGATTCATGCTTGTTCGCGCGACGAAGGGCATAGCCGTCGCCGCCACCGGGCTGCTCGCCGGCGCCTTCGGCTACGGAGCGGTCAACCTCGGACCGACCTTCTGGGAGGTGCCGCTGGACATGCGGCTGTCCTTCCACGCCGAACTGATGAAGATGAACTCTCCGGTGATGCTGTCCGCGATGGCGGTCGCCGGGGTCAGTTCGCTGGCGCTGGCCCTGCAGACGCGCGGCCGGGAGCGGGCGCTCGCGGCGGGCGCGACCCTGCTGGTGGGGACGTCCTTCCTGGTCACCCGCTTCGGGAACGTGCCGATCAACGGGCAGATCAAGGTGTGGGCCACCACCTCCGCGCCGGCCGACGTCCTCGAGATCCTGCACCGCTGGGACATGTTCAACCGCATCCGCACCTCCACGGCCCTGGTCGCCCTCATCCTGCTCGTCATCACCGCGGTGGCGCCCCTCCAGGGCCGGCGGGAGGCCGGGCCGACGCCTTCCTAGAGGCCCTTCAGCTGACGGTCGAGCGCCCTCTCCGACGCCGTCAGCGACTGTTCCCGGGGCATGCGTTCGGGGTGCCCCGGCGGGAGTCCCCGCAGGGGCCCCGGGCGGCCGTGGGGAGCGGGCAGGACGTCCGGGGCGTCGGGGATGCAGAACTGCGTCGCGCCGTAGACGGTCAGCGCGTCCACGCAGAAGCGCAGGAGGCGTTTCACCCACACGGGGATGAGCACGGGCACGGGCACGGCCGCTCAGGCCGAGAGCCGGTCGGACAGGTGAAACACCGTGTCGTCGGCGAGCACGGTCTGGTGGGCCATGCGCAGTTCCAGACCGGGTTCGATGCCGAGTTCCTCGATGAGCAGCTCGCGGGTGCGGCGGTAGGAGGCCAGGGCGTCGCCGCTGCGGCCGCTGCGGTGGAGGACCACCATGAGCCGGGCGCAGAGCCCTTCGCTGAGGGGGTGCTCGGCGACCAGCCGGCTGAGCTCGCCGACCAGTTCCAGGTGGCGGCCGAGCCGCAGGTCCAGGTCGATGCGGCGCTTGAGCGCGGTCATGCAGGCCTCGTCGTACTGCAGGGCGGTGCCCGAGAGCGCCGAGCTGTCCCGCAGGCCCTCCAGCGTCGGGCCGCGGCGGAGGGCCAGGGCTTCGCGGTACTGGTTCAACGCGAGTTCGTGGTGGCCCGCCCTCTCCGAATCCGCGGCCAGTGCGCACAGCCGGTCGAAGCAGACGGTGTCGAGGATGCCGTCGTTCACCTGGAGCTGGTAGCCCGGCGCCCGGGTGCGCAGGGTGCACCAGCGGCCGTCGAGGTCGTGGCGGATCAGGAACTTCCGGAGCTGTGAGACGTACACGCGCAGGGCGGCGAGTGCGGTGGCCGGCGGGCGGTCGCCCCACAGCTCGCGGATGAGCGCCTCGTTGGACACGGTCCCGTTGGGCCGGACCAGCAGCGTGGCCAGGAGCTGGCGCAGTTTGCGCTGTGGCAGCAGCACTTCGACCGAGTCCACCATGATCTCCAGTGGCCCCAGCAGCCGTAGGGCGACCCTGCGCGGGGTGAGGTCCTGCACGCCGCACGGCACCGGCCGTTCCATGGTGGCGGTCATGCCGGCACCTCCAGTCGAGGATGGGCGCTGCGGAAGAAGGTCAGCGGCTGCTCCTCGCGCAGGAGGCCCAGGTCGACGACCTCGCCGATGACGATCACGTGATCGCCGCCCGGGAACGTGGTGTGCACCCGGCAGTCGAGGAAGGCCAGCGCGTCCCCGAGGACCGGGGAGCCGGTCGCGCCGGGGGCGTGGGCCAGTTCACCGAAGTCGGCGGTGTCGCGGCGGGCGAAGTCGCGGCACAGGGCGGCCTGGTCCGAGGCCAGGATGTTGACGGCGAAGGCGCCCGAGGCCTGGATGGCCGCCAGGGCCCGCGATTCCCTGTGGACACAGACGAGCACCAGCGCCGGGTCGAGCGAGACCGAGGTGAACGAGTTCACCGTGACCCCCACCGGCCCCTCCCCGTCCCCCCGGCAGGTGATGACCGCGACACCGGTCGGATATCGCCCGCACACTTCCCGGAGCACTCGCGCCTCCACGACCTTGATATCCCTTTCCTCGGCTTTCGAAACGGTCAAGCTCTCCACGTATTCCCCCTATGAAAGACTGCGCGCTCCCTTCGCCGGAGAGAATTCGGACTCCGGAGGCAGGGCATTGCAGGTACCCGACCTTAACGATGCGAGGTTGACGCCGCCTACGGCCCAAAGGACGAGGCGGGGCGTACTTTCGTCCGAAGGTCCCGTACCGGAGCATGGCTACCCGGCGCTCGACCGCTGGTCACAGACGTGCGGCCGCGCCCGTCCCGGTCCTTGCGGGAACGCCGACTGGGCAATCTGGGAGTGCCGGGAGCACGTACCGGCGGACTGGCACCACCCCGGCGCCCCTCGGCCCCGCACCACCCGCAATCCGCCGGAGGCCTTTCTCCCGGCGGCTTTTCCCCGCCCTCATCCGCGCTTTACCCCGCCGGGTGATTCTGATGTGGCCGCTCACCGGGCGGCCGAACTTGGAACGGAAGGAAAGTGAATGCGCAGCACTCTTATCGTGGCTCGCATGAAGCCGACCGCCGCAGCTGACGTGAAGCGCATCTTCGCCGAATCCGATGCCGGCGAGCTTCCTCATCTGATCGGTGTGAAGGAACGCAGGCTGTTCCGGTTCCACGATCTCTACCTGCACTACATCGCCTCCGAGGAGGACGTGCGCGGCCCCATCGGCGAGCTGACGGGTCAC
Source organism: Streptomyces sp. NPDC099050 (assembly GCF_044759865.1). NCBI lineage: Bacteria > Bacillati > Actinomycetota > Actinomycetes > Kitasatosporales > Streptomycetaceae > Streptomyces > Streptomyces sp. NPDC099050. Next base: position 405,134 of record NZ_JBIWAE010000004.1, read on the forward strand.
GAGCTGTTCGCGGATGTCAGCGACAAGTTGAGCCCGCACATCGCCGCCTACGACCCGGTGACCTGGAGCGGTCCGCGGGACGCGATGGCCCACGAGTTCTACACCTGGCGCGCGGAGGGCTGAGAGGGCTCGCCGCCCGCGCGTCCGGGCAGCGACGGCGGCGTCGCCGTTGGGGGGAACCGCACCGCCGGTGCGGAACAACGAGAGGAGACTGGCATGGCCAGCGAACGCATGACGAAGATCGTGGCGAAGGACGTCGAGTCCAACCGGCGTCGGGGCGGGGACCTGCGCACGCTCCTGAGCCCGGCCAACGCGGGTGCCACCGCCGGCTTCATGGGGGTGCTCACCCTGGAGCCCGGCGAGGTCGTCACCGAGCACTACCACCCGTACTCCGAGGAGTTCCTGTACCTGGTCAGCGGGGAGCTGCTGGCGCGGGTCGACGGGGAGCCCGTCGTGCTCTCCGCGGGCGAGGCGCTCCACCTGAAGATCAACGTGCGTCACCGGCTCGAGAACCACGGGGCGGAGCCCGCCTTCCTGGTCTTCCAGCTCGGCCCGCTCGCACCCCGCCCCGAGCTCGGCCACGTGGACACCGAGCCCCTGCCGGGCCAGGAGGCGGTGTGAGCCCCCGCAGGGCCGTCGTCACCGGGATCGGGGTGGTGGCGCCGGGGGGCATCGGTACCAAGGCCTTCTGGAAACTGCTGACCGACGGGCGTACGGCCACCCGCGCCATCTCCCACTTCGACGCCTCGGACTACCGCTCCAGGATCGCGGCGGAGTGCGACTTCGACCCCGCCGCGGCCGGCCTGAGCCCCCGGGAGGTCCTGCGCATGGACCGCAGCGCGCAGTTCGCCGTGGTCGCCGCGCGGGAGGCCCTCGAGGACAGCGGGGTGGACACCGACGAGATCGCTCCGCACCGCATCGGCGTCTCGATCGGCAGCGCGGTGGGCTCCACCGTCACCCTCGAGCAGCAGTACGTCCGGGTCAGCGACGGCGGCAGCCGCTGGGTGGTGGACGCCGCCGATCCGTACCCGCACCTGTACGGGGCCCTGGTGCCCGGCACGCTCGCCGCCGAGGTGGCGTGGACGGCCGGGGCCCAGGGGCCGGTCCGGGTGGTGTCGACGGGCTGCACCTCGGGGCTCGACTCCGTGGCGCAGGGCGCCCAGTACATCGAGGACGGCACGGCCGACGTCGTGCTGGCCGGCGCGACGGACGCGCCCATCTCGCCGATCACCGTGGCCTGTTTCGACGCGATCAAGGCCACCTCGCCCAACAACGGCGACGCCGCTCACGCCTCGCGCCCCTTCGACCGGGACCGCGACGGCTTCGTGCTCGGCGAGGGCGCGGCGGTGCTGATCCTGGAGGAGGAAGGGTTCGCGCGCCGCCGTGGCGCCCGGATCTACTGCGAGGTGGCGGGCTACGCGCAGCGCAGCAACGCCTTCCACATGACGGGCCTGCGCCCGGACGGCAAGGAACTCGCCGAGGCCGTACGGGTGGCGCTCGGCCGGGCCCGGCTGGACGCCCGGGCGGTGGACTACGTCAACGCCCACGGGTCGGGCACCCGGCAGAACGACCGGCACGAGACCTCCGCGCTGAAGGTGTCGCTCGGCGAGCACGCGTACGCGGTGCCGGTGAGCTCCATCAAGTCGATGGTGGGCCATTCCCTGGGCGCGATCGGCGCACTGGAGCTCGCGGCCTGCGCCCTGGCGATCGAGGAGAACACGATCCCGCCGACCGCCAATCTCGAACACCCCGATCCCGAGCTGGGGTTGGACTACGTACCGAAGACGGCCCGGGAACAGCGGACCGACACCGTCCTCAGCGTGGGCAGCGGCTTCGGCGGCTTCCAGACGGCGATGGTCCTGACCGCGCCCGGACGGACGGTGCGCGATGCCTGACACCGCGACTTCCGTCCGCCGGGCGGTCGTCACCGGGATCTCCGCGGTGGCGCCGGGCGGCGTGGGGGCCAAGGCCTTCTGGGACGGGGCGCTGGAAGGGCGCAGCGAGCTCGGCCCCGTGACGCACTTCGAGGCGGACGGGTTCCCGGTCCGGGTGGTCGGCGAGGTCTTCGGTGATGTCACCCTGCCGGGGGTCGACCCCCGGCTGGCCGTACAGACCGACCGCTGGAGCCAGTTCGCGCTGCTGGCGGCCGAGGAGGCGCTGGCCGACGCGGGGGTGCGGCCCGAGGCCTACTCCCCGTACGACCTCGGGGTGATCACGGCTTCCTCCTCCGGGGGGAACGCCTTCGGGCAGCGGGAGATCGCGGCCCTGTGGTCCAAGGGGCCCCGGCACGTGGGCCCGTACCAGTCGATCGCCTGGTTCTACGCCGCCACGACCGGCCAGCTCTCCATCCGGCACGGCATGAAGGGGCCCTGCGGGGTCACCGTCGCCGAGCAGGCCGGCGGTCTGGACGCGATCGGCCAGGCCCGCCGCGCCCTGCTGCACGGCGACGCCAAGGTCATCCTCACCGGCGGCACCGAGGCGCCGCTGAGTCCGTACGCCCTGACCTGTCAGACCGCCTCCGGGCGGCTGAGCGGCAGCGACGACCCCGAGCGCGCCTATCTGCCCTTCGACGCGGCCGCGTGCGGGCACGTACCCGGCGAGGGCGGCGCGATCCTCGTGATGGAGGACGAGGACAGCGCTCGCGAGCGCGGCGCCGACGCCCCCTACGGCGAGGTCGCCGGGTACGCGGCCACCTTCGACCCGGCGCCCGGCACTTCGGCGGGCGGCGGCCCCACCGCGCTGCGCCGCGCCGTCCGGACGGCCCTCGCGGACGCCCGCGTCCGGCCGGCGGACATCGACGTGGTCTTCGCCGACGCGGCGGGCACACCCGAGCTGGACCGCGCGGAAGCACGCTGCCTCGCGGAGGTGTTCGGGCCGCACGGGGTGCCGGTCACGGCCCCCAAGGCGCGCTACGGACGGCTGTACGCGGGCGGTGCGCCGCTCGACGTGGTCACCGCCCTGCTCGCCCTGCGCGAGCAGGTGATCCCGCCCACCGGACCGGGTGCCTCCGCGGACCCCGCCCACCGGATCGACCTCGTCGCGGAACCCCGTGAGGCGCGTCTGCGCACCGCGCTGGTGCTCGCCCGCGGGTACGGCGGCTTCAACTCCGCGCTCGTCGTACGGACGGTCACCCCGTGACCGCCACACCCGATCTCGATCACGTGCTATCGGAAGGATCCCTCTCCATGACCGTGTCACCCCTCTCCCAAGAGGCCCTGTCCCAAGAGCCTCTCTCCCAAGAGGCCCTGTCCTACGAGGACTTCCTCGCCGTCGTCGAGCGGTGCACCGGGGTCGCGGCGCAGACGCTGCGGTCCGCCGACCCGGCCGCCACCATCGACGACCTGGGCGTGGACTCGCTGGGTCTGATCAACGTCCTCACCGAGGTGGAGAACCGCTACGACATCCGGCTGGACGCCGACGGCATCGACCGGCTCCCGGCGATCCACGCGCTGATCAACGAGGCGCTGCGGCCGGCGGGGGCCCGTACCGAGAACCAGATCGTCATCGACGCCCCGCTCGACCTCGTGTGGGACGTGACCAATGACGTGGCCGGCTGGCCGGACCTGTTCAGCGAGTACGCCTCCGCCGAGATCCTGGAGCAGCACGGCGACACCGTGCGCTTCCGGCTGGCCCTCCACCCGGAGCCCGACGGGAAGGTCTGGAGCTGGGTCTCCGAGCGCGTCATGGACCGTGCGAACCGGACCGTCACGGCGCACCGCGTCGAGACCGGCCCCTTCGAGTTCATGAACATCCACTGGTCCTACCGGGAGACCGGCGCCGGTGTGGAGATGCGCTGGGTGCAGGAGTTCCACATGAAGCCGCAGGCGCCCCTCGACGACGCCGGCATGACCGACCGCATCAACACGAACTCGAAGATCCAGCTCGCGCTCATCAAGGAGCGGCTGGAGGCGGCGGACCGCTCCGACGCCGGCTCGGCGGCGGCGCGATGAGCGGCGACGGCTTCGGACTCAAGGGCAAGCACGCCCTGGTCACCGGCGGTGCCCGGGGCATCGGGCGGGCCACGGTCCTGGCGCTGGCCGCACAGGGCGCGGCGGTCACGGCCTGCTACGTCAACGAGAGCGAGCAGGTCGAGTCCCTGCGGGCCGAACTGGACGACCTGGGCGCCCGCGGCACGCTCGTGCGCGCCGACATCTCCGACCACGAGGAGGCCGGCCGGCTGGCCGCCGAGGCGCACGCCCGGTACGGGGCCGTCGACGCGGTGGTCAACAACGCCGGCGTCATCAGCCACCTCCCCCTGCGCGACCTGCCGCCCGCCGAGTGGCAGCGCGTCCTCGACACCAATCTGACCGGTATGTACAACGTGATCCGCGGAGTGCTGCCGTACGTCGCCGAGACCGCCTCGATCGTCAACATCAGCTCCGCCGTGGCCCACCACGGCATGCCCGCCGCGGCCCACTACGTGGCCTCCAAGGCCGGGGTGATGGGGCTGACCAGGGCGCTGGCCAAGGAATTGGGCCCGCAGGGCATCCGCGTCAACTGCATCGCCTCCGGGCTGATCGAGACGGACCAGATGAAGGCCGTCACGGCCGAGGGGAAGGCCCGCTACGAGCAGATGATCTCGCTTGGCCGGCTCGGCCGCCCGGAGGAGATCGCCGACGTGGTGCTGTTCCTCGCCTCGCACGCGGCCCGCTACGTCACCGGGGCCACGCTCGATGTCGACGGCGGCATCTGATCCGGAAGGAGACCGTGCCCCCGTGCTGCGCACCGTGCTGGAGATGACGGTCCGGGAGGGCCGCGAGGAGGAGTTCCGCGCGGCCTGGCAGGAGACGGCCGAGGAGGCCGCGCGGCTGCCGGGCTCCGTCACCCAGGCCCTCCTGCGGGATCCGCGCCATCCCCGTACGCACCTGATCATGGCCGACTGGGCCGACCGGGCCGCCCTGGAGGCCTTCCAGAACAGCTCCGAGAGGGAGCGGCTCAGCGCCCGGCTGGAGCCGTTCCGCGAGAACGCCCGCAAGCGCGTGCTGGAACTCGTCCAGCGCGTCCCCACCACCCCGCCGTTGAAAGGTGATCCGTCGTGACCGTACGCGTCATGGTTTCCGCCCGTGTCGAGGAGAAGGACCAGGAGGCCTTCGAGGAGGCCTACCGCCAGGTCACCTCCGTGGTCCGGGGCACCCCCGGGCACCTCCGGGACGAGCTGCTGCGCGACGCGGAGCAGCCCGGCCGCTACATCCTGCTCGCCGAGTGGGAGAGCGAGGAGGCGTTCCGCACCTGGGAGGACGCTCCGTCCCACCGGGAGATGGCGGCGCCCATGTTCCCCTACTGGAGCGGTGGCGACATCGAGCGGCGGATCTTCGATCTGCGCGCCCGGCTCGACAGCGTGCCGTCCCACACCTGAGCGGACGGCGACCATGGCGACCATCCGCAAGGCCCTGGTGATCGGCGCCGGCATCGGCGGGCTCACCACCGCGGCAGGCCTGCTGCGGCAGGGCATCGAAGCAGAGGTGTTCGAGGCGCGTCCCACTCCGGGACGGCTGCTGACCGGTGGCGGCTTCATGCTCTGGCACAACGCCGTCCTGTCCCTGCGCAGGCTCGGGCTCGGGCTCGACGAGGCCGTCGCGGCCGGTTCGGTCCGCATGCGCTTCCACGAGTTCCGCTCCGACTCCGGGCGCCGTCTGGCCCGCTGGCACCTGGACGGGCCGACCGAGCGGGCCGGCGCTCCGGCGCTGGCCCTGCGCCGCTCCCACCTGCACACGGTGCTCACCGGGGCGGTGGGCGAGCACCGCATCCGGCTGGGCAGCCGGCTCACCAGGTACGCCCAGGACGCCGACGGGGTCACCGCCCACTTCGAGGACGGCTCCTCGGCCCGTGGCGACGTACTGATCGGCGCGGACGGACTGCGCTCCACGGTGCGCGCCGCGATGCGCGGCGGGTTCGAGCCGCCGCCGCGGTACGCGGGCTACACGGCCTGGCAGGCCATCACCCGGCTGCCGGGCGAGTCCGTGGTGCCCACCGGCACCTTCTTCAACCTGTGGGGCAAGGGCGGCCTGCGCTTCCTGTACTGCCGGCTGAACGAGGACGAGGTCTACTGGGACGCCATCACCAGCGACCGGGCGACCGCCGGCATCGACACGGTCCGCCACACGCGGGGCGCGGCACTGGCGGCCGCGTACCGGGACTGGCCGGAGCCCATCGGCAGGATCATCGCCTCGACCGACGAGGAGGCGATCCTGCCGGTGAGCATCCACGACCGTCCGCCGGGCGGTGGCTGGAGCGACGGCCGGGTCGTGGTCATCGGTGACGCCGCCCATCCGATGACGCTCAACCTCAGCCAGGGCGCGGGCCAGGCCATCGAGAGCGGCGTGGTGCTCGCCGACCTGCTGGGGCGGGCCGAGCCGGACGCGATCCCGCAGGCCCTGCAAGCCTTCGAGGAAGCCCGCAGGGCGCGGGCCGCCGACATGGTGACGGCCTCGTGGCGCATCGGCACGCTCGGGCTGGCCCACAACGGGCCGCTGTGCCGCATCCGCGACGCCGCGATGTACACGTTCTTCGACTCGGTGGCCAAGGGCCAGAGCTACTCGCTCATGCTGGACGGCCGGTTGCAACGGGCACCCCTGCGCACGGCCGGGGCACTCGGCCGCGGGTCGGGGTGAGGTGCCCGTGCTGGCCGCCGCCCTGGCCACCGCCTTCGTCCTGTGCACCGGGGTGCTGGCGGGTGCGCTGATCGCCGTGGAACGCGCCATCGTCCCCATGCTGTCGGGCCTGCCGCGGCAGACCTGGTCAGAGGTCCACCGCGCCCTGGACCCCGGCTTCGACCCGCTGATGCCGACCGTCAACAAGGTGGCCCTGGCCGCCGGGCTGGGGCTGTCGTTCCTGGCTCCGGGAGCCGGGGCGAAGGCCGCGTTCGCCGTGGCCCTGGCCGCGGTGGCGGGCGTCGCCCTGGTGTCGGAGCTGCGCAACGTACGGATGAACCGGCGGATCGACGCCTGGGCCGAGGCCCGGGAGATCCCCGGGGGCTGGGACCTCCTGCGCGCCCGGTGGGCTCGGGCCAACCGGCTGCGTACGGCCTTCGCCGTCCTGGCGTTCTGCGCGGCGCTCGGCGGCTGCTGGCTGGCGTGGGCCTGAGTGCCCCGTGCCTCCTTCCCGAACGACCCGACGCCTACGGCGAGTACTACGACGCCAACGCCAACGACGCCGCCTACGACTACGACTACGACGACGACTACGAGGAGCAGAACTGGTGAATCCCGCAGCCGAGCACAGCCGAGACGAGGCCTCCGCACCGGAGTTCGCGGGCCGGGTCGCGCTGGTGACCGGCGCCGGCCGGGGCATCGGCGCGGCCACCGCGCGGATCCTGGCCGCCCGGGGCGCCCGCGTGGCGGTCAACTACCACAAGAGCGCAGACCGGGCTCAGGACCTCGTGGACACGATCCGCAGGAGCGGAGGAGAGGCGGTGGCGCTCCAGGGCGATGTCACCGATCCCGGCCAGGTGGCCGCGCTGGTCGCCGGCGTACGGGCCGAACTGGGCCCGATCGACGTCCTGGTGCTCAACGCCGCCGGTCTCGATGCCCACGAGGCGCGCATCGCCCCCGCGGCCGAGCTGGCCTGGGGGGACCTGGAGCACGTGGTCACCCGACAGCTCAAGGCGCTGTTCCTGACCACGCAGGCGGCGCTTCCCGACATGATCGCCCGGGGTGCGGGCTCCGTGGTGGCGGTGGGGGCGGCGCTCGCCCGCCGGCCCGCGCCGCGCTTCCTGCCGCTGTCCGTGGCCAAGGCCGGGGTGGAGGCCGCCGTACGCACGCTGGCACTGGAGGTGGGTCCGCTCGGCGTGCGGGTCAATGCGGTGGAGCCCAACCTCATCCTCACCGAACTCGCCCGGCACATCCCCGAGGAAGCCCGCCGGGCCGCCGCCGACCGCTCCGCGCTGCGGCGCAACGGAACCCCCGAGGACATAGCCGAGGTCATCGCGTTCCTCGCCTCCGAGCGCGCCTCGTACCTCACGGGCAGCTGCCTGGTCGCGGACGGCGGCACGGCCCTGGCCTGACCGGCTGGTGCCCGCGGGGCCCGGGCCGTCGCCCCCGGCCCGCTTTTCCTCTCCTTTATCAGCCCCTTTGCCGGCGCTGATTGCCTGTCAGAGAACTGCCCAACGAAGGGAACGAACGATGCCGAGTACCGAATCGAAGACCGAATCGACGACCGAGGCGACGACCGAACGCAAAGTCGTCAGCCGGGACGAGGTGGAGCCCGTCTGCTGGTTCGGCGAGGAGGGCCGGTTCCTGCTCAAAAAGGAGGACACCGGCGGGCTCTACAGCTTCTACCAGATCACCACCCGGCCGGGCAGCGGTCCGCCGCTGCACGTCCACGAGACCGCCGACGAGGCCTTCTTCGTCAACAAGGGCACCTACGAGTTCGAGGTCGGCGGGGTCACCGAGACCATCACCGAGGGCACCGTGATCTACGGCCCGCGCGGGGTTCCGCACCGTTTCCTCAACGTCGGTGACGAGCCGGGCCAGTTGCTGGTCATCGCGACCCCCGGCGGCGTCGAGAACTTCTTCATCGGGCTGTCCGAGCTCGTCTCGGGCGGGGCCCCGGACTGGAGCAAGATGCAGGAGCTCGCCAACGCGAACCAGATGCGCGGGTTCACACCGCCGCCCGGTGCCCGCGGTGACGTGGGCGGCCCGCCGGCCGGAATCCGCCGCGGCGCCGGCGGTCCGCCCGCCGTGCACGGAACACGGGGCTGACGCAGCCCGAACATTCCGAACCAAGGGCCGGCCCCCAGCCGGCCCGCAGGATCCCCGGCCGGGGTGGCGCGACTTTCCGCGCCACCCCGGCCGTCCCCCGTTCGGCTCCGCCGCACCCGGAAGCCGCCCACCCGCTCCCGTCCCACAGGAGGACACCATGCACGGTCAACACTCCGGCGGCGGCGCAAGCCCGCGTACGGCCGCACCGGCCCGGCGCCATGACGTGATCATCCTGGGTTCCGGCATCGCCGGGGCGACCCTGGGCGCCATCCTGGCGAAGCAAGGCGTCTCCGTCCTGCTCCTCGACGGCGGAACGCACCCCCGGTTCGCCGTCGGGGAGTCGACGACGCTGTACACCCTGAAGGTGTTCCGGCTGCTGGCCCGGCGCTACGGCGTTCCCGAACTGGAGTCGCTCACCTCGTACGAGGGCATCCACGACGAGATCGCCCCGTCCTCCGGAACCAAGCGGCACTTCGGCTTCATCCGGCACGAGGAGGGCAAGGAGCCCGACCCGGCGGAGTTCCTCCAGTTCAGCCCGCCCTCGAAGGCGCTGCAGACCGGGCACCTGTTCCGCCAGGACACCGACGCGTACCTCTTCCACGCCGCGGTCCGCTACGGCTGCGACGTCCGCCAGGCCTTCCACGTCGAGGACGTGGAACTGGCCGAGGACCACGTCGCCGTGGCCGGGAAGGGCGGCGAACGCCACGAGGGCCGCTACCTGGTGGACGCCAGCGGGTTCCGCTCCCCGCTCGCCGGGCAACTCGGGCTGCGCAAGCCCCCCGGGGCGCTCAAGCACCACTCCCGCTCCCTGTTCACCCACATGCTGGGGGTCCGGCCGACCGACGAGTGCCTGCGGGTGGGACCGGAGGACGCGCCGCCGATCCCCTGGGTGGAAGGGACCATGCACCACCTCTTCGACCGCGGGTGGTTCTGGTCCATCCCGTTCAACAACGCACCCGGATCGAAGAACCCGCTGGTCAGCGTCGGCCTCACGCTCGACGAACGGAAGTACCCCAGGGACCACCGGGTCACCCCGGAGGAGGAGTTCCGCAGTTTCGCGGCGCGGTTCCCGGCGGTGGAGCGGCTCTTCGCGGACGCCAGGACCGTACGGCCGTGGGTATCGGCCGACCGGATCCAGTACGCCTCCGACAAGACGGTGGGGCACCGCTGGTGCCTGATGTCGCACGCCGCCGGCTTCATCGACCCGCTGTACTCGCGCGGCCTCACCAACACCGGCGAGGTGATCAACTCCCTTGCGTGGAGGCTGCTCGACGCCCTGGCGGAGGACGAGTTCGACGAGGAGCGCTTTCGGTACGTCGACGAGCTGCAGCAGGGGCTGATCCGCTACAACGACGAGCTCGTCAACTGCTCGTTCATCTCCTTCCAGGACCACTCCCTCTGGAACGCCGTCTACCGGATCTGGTGCGCGGCCGAGGTTCCGATCAACCTGCGCTTCGACCGGTTCACCGAGCGGTTCGCGGCCTCCGGCGACGACGGGGTGCTGCGCGCGATGGAGAACGCGGCCCACCCGGGACTTCCCGTGCCCGGATCCGCGGGTTACAAGGCGCTGTTCGACGAGATGGTGCGGCTCTGCGAGGCGGTCGACCGCGGGGAGCGCACCGCGGCCGACGCGGGCGGTGAGCTGCTGGGCGCGGTGGTGAGCGCCCCCGTGGTGCTGGACCACCTAGGACTGCGCGACCCCGGCCGCCGGTTCGTCTACCCCATGCCCGACGATCTGAGACGGATGGCGCACTGGCTGCGCCACGAGGGCCCCGGCGAACTGAGCTATCTCGTCGACGGCGTGGACGTGCACGGCGTGCCCCTCGCGGGACCGGCCGACGACGAGATGGCCCTGCCGCACTGACACGGTCGCACGGCACGGTTGCGCACGGCACGACGGAAAGCGGGCGGCTCCCACGGATGCGCGGGAGCCGCCCGCCGCGTACGGTCAGGTCCGCGCCCTGTCGTGGATGCGCCGGGTGAGGGCCCGGACCACGGAGCGCGGCGCCGCCCGCAGCAGCGGCAGCCTGATGCGGTAGGAGAGGCCCGGCACCGTGGACGCCCGTCCTGCCGCCACCGCGTCCAGTCCGGCGCGGGCGACCTGCTCGGACGTGAGCCACTTGATGTCGGGCAGGGCCGAGGCCGGCACGCCGGCCGCCTCGTGGAACCCGGAGCGAGTCAAACCCGTGTGCACGGTGGTGATGTGGACTCCGTGGCGGGCGACCTCCATGGACAGGCTCTCGCTTAGCGAGGACAGGAAGGCCTTGGAGGCCGCGTAGGTCGCGGACCGGGGCTTCGGCAGGACCGCGACGAGCGAGGAGACGTTCACGATGCCGCCGGCGCCACGGGCGATCATGCCGGGCAGGCACGCGCGGGACAGCCGCAGGGGGACGACCGCGTTGAGCACCGCGGTGTGCAGCTCACGCTCCACCGGCAGCTCCGCGAAGTAACCGGAGCCGCTCGAACCGGCGTTGTTCACCAGGAGCTCCACGGGCCGGTCGGCCTCGGCGAGCCGTTGCTCGGCCTCGGCGACCTGGCTCTCGTCGGTGAGATCGAGCTGCATCACCTCCACGTTCACCCCGTGCGCGGACTCCAGTTCCGCCGCGAGCCGCTTGAGCCGGTCGCCCCGCCGTGCGACCAGGACGAGGTCCACCCCTTCCCGGGCGAGCAGGCGGGCGAACCCCTCACCGATCCCGCTCGACGCCCCGGTCACCATCGCCGAGCCGTACGGAAATCGCCGCATGGCATTCCTCGAATCTCTTCGACAATTGATTTCATACGCCCGGACAGACTATCCACGATATCCAAGAACAGGCCAGCGAATAGTCGGAGAGAAAGACCGGACGGGGCCGATTTATTTCGACTTAAGCGAGGATTCATCGGCCGGTGATGAAATGCAGCCGCGTGACGGTCTCGATTCCCCGGGCCGCCACCCCCACTCCGTCCCCGTCTCCATGGAAATGGCTGGTGTCAGTCCCATGACGTCCTCCGCTCACAGACCCGATTCCGCGCCCGTCGCGCGCCAAGCGCCCGGAGAGGGACCGGCCCGGCTGGACTCCCTCACCGGACTGCGCTGGATCGCGGCCTTCGCCGTTTTCCTCTCGCACGTCAGCACCCTGCTGCCGATTCCCGGCGCCAAAGCCGTGTTCGGCCTGGGCTCCTCCGGAGTGACGTTCTTCTTCGTGCTCTCGGGCTTTGTCCTCACCTGGACGTACATGGCCGGCGACCGCGTCGGCCCGTTCTACGGACGCAGGTTCGCCCGCATCTGGCCGCTGCTGGCCGTCGGTGTGGCGGTCCCGCTCTTCCTCCAGCTCCCCGATGCGCGGCCGGGCCAGTCCGACACCCTGGTCCTGATGGCGCTCTCCGCCGTCCTGCTCTACCAGGCGTGGATGCCCAGTTACATCCTCGGCAGCACGAACCCGGTCACCTGGTCCCTCGCCTGTGAGGCCTTCTTCTACGCGATCTTCCCGTTCGTGGCGAAGTACACGGTCCGCCGCTCGCTGCGCTGGCTCGGCTGGGCGGCCGTGGTCCTCGTGGCGGCGGGCTGGGGCATCAAGCTGTGGCTCTGGGACGCTTATCCGCCCCAGGCGCGCCCCTCGTTCACGGGCATGGACGGCCTGATCTTCGGCACCTACTCCCCCATCGCACGGGTCTGGGAGTTCCTCCTCGGCATGGTCGCGGCGGCTGCGGTCCGCAAGGGCTGGCGCTCCCCCGTCGGCGTCCGGTCGGCCACCGCGCTGCTCGCCGCCGGCTTCTTCGGGCTGTGGCTGCTGCGTGACGAGACCTGGCGGCTGTACGTCCTCTTCGACGTCCTCGGCCAGGTGTCCGCCCCGCTGTTCGCCCTCGTGGTCGTCGCCGTGGCCCAGCGGGACCTCGCCGGCGGTGCGTCGTGGCTGCGGGCGCGGCCGATGGTGGCCCTCGGCGAATGGTCGTACGCCTTCTACCTTCTGCACTTCACCGTGCTCTTCGAGATCTCATCGTCGGTATTCGACAAGAAGAGCATCATCGAATTCTATATGCGTCCCGTCGAACCGAGCTGGTCGAATGCGGGCTGGGCGCTTCTCGCCCTATTCATCACCCTGGCCGTCTGCGCCCTTCTCTACCAGTTCTACGAGCGTCCGGTGGAGCGCCTGCTGCGCCGGCGGATAGGGCGGCGCACCGTACCCGTTCCGGCTCCTCGCACCGAGCCGGCGGCCGCACGGAGCCCGCGCGCCGAAAGCAGTTCCACGACAAGGGAATGAGGTACCCCGCATGACGACGCCAGGACCCCTCACGGACCCCTTCGACGTCATGTTCGTCGGGTGGTCCTTCTTCCGGGGCAAGCTCCTCACCGCGGCCATGGACCTGGAGGTCTTCTCGGTGCTGGGCGACGGACCGCTCGGCGCCGAGGAACTGTGCGCCCGTACGGGCCTGCACCCCCGCGGCGGCCGGGACTTCCTCGACGCGCTGGCGGCCATCGGCCTCCTGGTGCGGGCCGACGGCCGCTACGGCAACAGCCCCGGCGCCCGCGACCATCTACTGCCGGACGGCCCGGGATTCGTGGGCGGCTTCCTACGGATGACCAGCGAACTCATGGGCAGCGACCCGGACTCGCTCACCGGAATGCTGCGGGGCGGCGCCGCCCGCCACCAGACCGCCGGCGGTGAGGTCCCGTTCACCCGGATCTTCCACGACCCGGCCCGGCTACGGCAGTTCCTGTCGGCGATGGACGGCTTCAGCGGAGCCGTGGCCGGAGAGCTGGCGCACGCCTTCGACTGGTCCCGGTACGCGACCTTCAGCGACGTGGGCGGGGCGCGCGGCAACCTGGCGGCGCGCCTCGCCGCGGCGCACCCCGGGCTCACCGGCACGGTGCTGGACCGGCCGTCGATGGAGGAGCACTTCGACCGGCTCGTGGCCGAACGCGGGGTCGGGAAACAACTGGGTTTCGTGGGCGCCGACTTCTTCACCGCGGAGCTGCCGCGCGCCGATGTGGTGATCCTCGGCGGCGTGCTGCACGACTGGCCGATGGAGCGGCGCGCCCTGCTGCTGCGCAAGGCCTACGAAGCCGTCCACGACGGCGGGGCGGTCATCGTGTACGACACCATGATGGACGACGAGCGGCGGGAGGCGGAGCCCCTGATGCTCAGCCTCATCATGATGCTGCAGTCCGCACAGGCCGCGGGCTTCTCGCCGGCCGAGTGCGGTGCGTGGATGACGGAGGCCGGCTTCACGGTCGAACGGGTGCTCAGGCTGCCCGCGCTGACGACCGCCGTGATCGGCCGCAAGAACTGACACGAAAGCGCACCCGCTCCCGGACCAGTGGCCCGGGAGCGGGTGTTCCTCGCGTTGAATTCCTCACCGTAAGCACGTGTTTCGACACGCTTGAGCGGGGCAAGCCTGCCCGAACTCGCCAATCTGGGATAAGAACGAGCTGGATCCGACCGACATCGGCCAGGCTATTCTGGCCGACGACTGCACTGTCCATGAACTTCGGGGGAATACATGTCAGGCTCGCCTCGCATCACTGTCCTGCTCGTCGATTCGCACCCCATCTCGCTGACCGGGCTGCAGGCCATTCTCGACGGCTGCCCCGACCTGCGGGTGGCCAGTGTCGCCCAGGACGACGCCACCGCGGCCGCCAAGTACCGGGAGCTGCGGCCCGATGTCGTCATCATCAACGCGCACAAGAACGCCACACAGGCCCTGAAGAGCATAGACGCGCTGTCGCCGCCCCGTTCGACGCTCCCGCCCCCGAACGTCCTCGTCCTGATCGACGATGTGGGCGCGGCGGCGGACCAAGTGCTCCAGGCCGGCGTGAACGGCCTGTTGTCCAGTGGGAGCAGCGCACAGGAGCTCGCCGCCGCGGTCCGCATCATGGCCGCCGGCCGGTCCCTGCTCATCCCCAGGGCCCAGCAGGATTCGGGCGACTCTCCGCTCGATCCGCTGACCGATCGGGAAATCGACGTGTTTCGCCTCATGACGCGAGGATTCAGCAATGCCGAGATTTCAACGGAATTAGTGCTGAGTCAGAGCACCGTGAAATCTCATATCCAGAAAGTAATGGAGAAGTTGAGCCTTCGCAACAGGGTGCACGCGGTCATCTTCGCCTACGAGAAGAACATCATTCACGCCGGGCCGCTTCGCCCGGGCCCCGACCGGGAACCGGCCCGTCCGGCGCGAGCAGCTGCGCGATGACCCGCCGGGTGTCGAACACGTTCCGGTCCTCGACCACCAGCCCGTTCTCCACCCGCCACAGCTGGATGCCCTCGGAGAAGATCTCGCGCCCGGTGGGTGCCAGGCCGGCGAACTCCCCCACGTGCGTGCCGCGTGCGGTGTACCAACTCGCCACCCAGGGACCCTCCGTCACCTGAAGCCCGACGTCGACCCTGAGCCCGGCGAACGCGGCGCGCCGAGACCATACGCTCCGCTTGGGGCCGGCGGGGCCGACCCGTTCGCCGTTCAGCAGGAACTCGGGGGCGAAGATCTGGTCGGCGGCCTGCAGGTTCCCGCGGCTCCAGCCCTCGTCGAACCACCGTCGCGCGAGGGCCTTGTTGGCTTCCTGGACGCCCGCTTCCCCCTGCGCGCTCACGCCGCTCACCGGCCCGGCTCCGGGGAAACGGAGCGCGGCGGCGCACCCGCCGCGCGCAGCGCCGCGAGGCTTTCACGGCCGACGGTGTTCAGTTCCGGCACCGGCGACGCGGCGGCCCATTTCAGAAAGTCCGCTATCTGGCCCTGATCCGGGTGGATGAACCGCTGTTTCACGTCCTTCCAGCCGAATCCGTCGTGCACCGCGCCTGATTCCCTGATCTGATCGAGAATGAGGTCCGCCGCCGTGTCGCCGTCGATCAGCTTCGCCTCGTACTGGGCGCAGGCCTCGGCCGTCACGGCGAGCAGCGACTTGAATTCGTCGTTGTCCGGCCACCAGAGGCCGGTGTGGGGCGCCTTCTCCAGTGCGTCGAAGACGCTCGCGTCGCCGTCTCCGCGGAATTTCCGCAGGGCATTGTTGATGCGGAGGGTGCCGGGGGTGCTGCCGCTCCCCCAGACCCGGAACACCGCGTCCCAGAGGCGGAAGTGCGAGAAGGCGATGAAGGAGCAGTTGACGAGCGTGTCGTTGTAGTCGAGGAGTCCTTGTTCGAGCTCCTCGACGTGGCGGAAGCGCTCCTCCTCGAAGTCGTCGTCCGCGAGCGCTCCGAGCAGGCGCGGGGCGAGGGCGTGGATGATCTCGAAGGTGTTGGACATGCCGCGGGAGTACAAGGGGTCCAGGAAGCCCGCGGCGTGCGACATCAGGCACCAGCGCCGTCCCACCGTCTTGTTGGACGAGTACTGGAGCCGCCCCGTGGAGACCCACTCCCGGACCTTCCTGGCTCCCTCGAACTGCCGCTCCACCGCCGGGAAACGGCTGAGCAGCTGGTTGAACTCCTCCTCCGCCCCGATCCCTTCCGGCTTGGGGTACGTGCGCGGGTCGAGGGTGACCCCCACGCTGCACAGCGGATTGCGCGAGAGCTCGTGGTTGTCGAAGGGGATGATCCAGAACCAGCCCCGGTCGAAGAGGTGGTGCATGGTGCCGTTGTGCCACGGGACGGGCGGCCGGCTCTGCTCCGGTACCTCCAGCACGTCGTCGAAGGGGCGCACCCCGACCATGTGCGTGAACAGGGACCGCGAGTGGTGCAGGAAGCGTGCCGGTTCCTCGCGCAGGCCGAGGTGGTCCGCCAGCGGGGAGCGGAAGCCGCTCGCGTCCACCAGGTAGCGGGCCCTGACCACGTGTCCGTCGGTGCCGGTGACCGTGACGCCGTCCTCGTCGAAGTCGATCTTCTCCGCCCGCCACTGCTGACGGGTGTCGCAGCCGTATCCGACGGCCACGCGCAGCAGGTAGGCGTCGCTGTCCTGGCGGAAGAGGTGGCTCGCGGAGGTCAGCGCGTCGGGGATGACGAACTGGTGCGCCTCGTCCGGGTCGGGCTCCTGGCCCGGCCGGTGCAGCATGAATCCGAAGTGCTGCTTGCGGCCGAAGGTGTTGCTCACCTTCTGGTTGATCGTGGTCGCGTCGGTCAGTGCCTCGAACTCCGGTACGTCGAAGCGCTCGGCGAGCACCTGGAGCCAGGCGATGAGCTGGGGGATCATCGACTCCCCCACCGCGAACCGCGGATGGGTGCCCGCGTCGGCGATCAGTACGCTGGCCCCGCTGCGGGCCAGTACCGCGCCGAGGGTGGATCCGGCGATGCCGGACCCCAGGATCAGCACGTCGTGGCTGGGCCTCTGCGCGGACGCTGTGGGTGGTGCGGACTCGGTCGGTGTGGACACGGTCGGTTCCCTTCGCAGTCGTCTGGTAGCGGACGCCGTCTTGAGCCTGGCGGCCGCACGACCACCCTTGTCCATGCCGATGAAGGCGTGACAAAGCACGTGCAGGCCGGCCCGGCGCACCGCGCCGGCCTGCACCGCGGTCAGCCGCGGCCGCGCGGGCCCGCCGTCTGCGAGGGGGGAGCGGCGGTCGGCGTCGCCGCCTCGCCCCCGTCCCCTGCCGCCGCGTCACCGGCGGGGTCTGACCTCGGGCCGGCCGCTCGTCCGGGGGATGTGACGAGCAGGCGGCCCAAGGCGTTCGGGAACCACCAGTTGGACCGCCCGAGGAGGGTGACCAGGGCCGGGGTGAGGAGCCCCCGGACGATGGTGGCGTCGATGATGATGCCCGCCGCCAGCGCGGTGGCGAACACCTTCACGTCGGTGATGGGGATGCTGGCCAGTGCGGTAAAGGCGAGGAAGAGGATGAGTGCCGCGGAGGTCACGAGCCGGCCGGTCCGGCTGATGCCCGTCACGACGGAGGGGATCACCGTGTCGCGCACCCCCTTGGCGGTCAGCTCCAGATGGGTTTCGCGGATGCGGTGGAGGATGAACACCTCGTAGTCCATGGACAGCCCGAAGAGGAAGGCGAAGACCGCCATGGGGATCCAGATGGTCACCGCCCCGATCGCCGGGGTGTCGAACAGCGCCTCGCTGCCGTAGCCCTCCTGCCAGACGAGCACGACCACGCCGTACGCCGCGCAGGTGGACAGCGCGTTGAGGATCAGGGCCTTCACCGGAAGGACCACCGAGCGCAGGGTCCGGGCCAGCACCACGAAGGTGAGCAGGGCGACGAAGACGAGGATGAGCCCGAGGGATCCGTAGACCGCGTCGATGAAGTCGACGTCCTGGGCGGGTCCGCCGCCCACGAGCGCGCCGGGGGTCTCCCGTGCCGTGTCCATGACCGCCGTCACCGTGTCCCGGCCGTCGTCGCTCGACGGGTCGGCCTTGGTCCACACGTCGACGATGCGCTGGCCGCCGCGCTCCCAGTCCGCCGGGGCCACGGAGCCCGCGACGCCTTCGAGACCGCCGAGCCGACTGTCCATGGCGTCACTGCCACTGGCGTCCACGATGACCTCGAGGGGGCGTGCGATGCCCTCGCCGAAGCCCGCGTCGACGATCCGCTGGAAGGCCGCTGCGGGCTGTCCGCCCTGAGCGAGCGTCACGGTGGCCGGCTGCCCGAGCTGCAGGGCGAGTACGGGCGCCGCCAGGGCCAGCAGCAGGGCACCGCTGATCACCGCGGTGAGCGCGGGACGGCGTGTGGTGACCCCGGCGATCCGGCCCCACATCTTGCTGTCCGGGCGGTGCGCCCGGCGCGGCCGGTCGAGCTTGTCGCCCCACGAGTACAGCAGGACGGGCAGCAGGGTCAGGGCGACCGCGACGCTGACGAGCGGGATCAGCAGACCCGCGTAGCCGACGCTGCGCAGGAAGGGGACGGGCAGGACCACGAGCGCGGCGAGCGAGATCGCCACGGTGGCGCCGCTCAGTGCGACGGCGTGGCCCGCACTGGCCACGGAGCGTACGACCGCCTCGCGGCGTGCGGCGGGATCGGGGCCGTCGGCACCGGGCTTCTGCCGTTCCTCGCGCCAGCGGGTGACGACGAGGAGGGCGTAGTCGATGGCGATGCCAAGACCGATGAGGGCCACCAGGAACTGGACGATGAACGAGACGTCGGTGACCCCGGTGATGCCGCGCACCAGCAGGAACGTGGTGGGGATGGCGACCGCGGCCATCAGCAGGGGAACGATGGCCAGGCCGCTGGTGAAGACGAGGCCGAGCACGACCAGCGCACCCAGGGCGCCGATCAGCGTCTCGTAGATCGGGCTGCGCTGGGCTCCGCTGTCGCGGCCGGACAGGACGGGCTGGCCCGTCAGCTCGACCGGGGCGCCCGCGATCTTCGCCTGCTCGACCGTCTGCTTGATCGCCGGGAGCGACTGCTCGTAGGGGATGTTGGTGCGGTTCGCCGGCGGGTAGACCAGCGCGACGGTGGTGCGCTTGTCCCCGGAGATCAGGGAGTCGTCGCCGGTGTTCGCGTAGGACACGCTGCGGCCGCCCTGCGGGGTGACCTTGGCGATCAGGTCGCCCCAGGCCTTGCGGACGTCCTCGCTGTCCGCGGTCGTGCCGTCCGGCACGGTCACCACGAGGAGCAGCGGGGCGTTCTTTCCTCCGGTCTGGGAGAAGCGCTGGGCGAGGGTGTCGTTCGCCACCTGGGCCGGCTTGTCCGGGAGGCGGGACTCGAACGAAAGCTTCTCGATCGTGCTGCTGGACAGGGCTCCACCGACCAGGGTGAACGCCACCCAGACCAGGACCACGGGCAGCCGATGGGCTAGCACCCATCGCGTCATGCGCTCCACGACACACCTCCTGTAGCGACGCTATTGTGTAGCCACGCTACACATGAGTGGTCAACGTAGCCCCCCGGTGGGGCGACCGCAACACAAAACCGTGACCCGACAGGGAAGTTGCCGGAGCGCGGACCCGGCCCCGGACACACGAAGAGCCCCCGGTGGGGGCGGCGTCCATGGACGCCGCCCCCACCGGGGGCTCTGATCGCGCTGTTACGCGGCATTACGCGGTATTACGCGGTGTTATGCATGGTTGCGGATTGCTACGGGGATCCGGCTCCCCGCATGACCGAGAGGAATCGCTTCAGCGCCAGTCCGAAGTAGGCGCCGGCCAGGAGGGTCAGGGTCGCCGCGATGGAGACCATCGGCCAGTCCAGGGACTCGGGATGGCTCAGCCCCCGGTTGAGCATCAGCAGGATCAGCGCGACCAGCACCGAGAGCAGTCCGATGAGGGCCGCGAGCGTCCCGGTCGTGACCCCGCGGTCCCGCCGGGCGTCCGCCGCCTCGATTCCACTGCCCTTGCGAAGGCCGGAGACGGCTCCCGCCAGGGAGAGCACACAGCCGAACGCGACGACCGACAGCCCCAGCAGCAGCAGCGGCGGATGCCGGTACGCCCAGGGACCGGCCGGGCCCCCGAGCATGGCGGACGCCCAGGTCGCCGCGAGCAGCGGCATCGCGCACACGGCACGCGCGGACAGGCGGTTGGCGCTGATGCGCAGCGTGGCGTCGTTGTAGGCCCGGGCGACCTCGGTGGGCGGCCCCCACTCCTGGACGGCCCGCTGCGCGGCCTCCTCGACGTCGGGACAGAGCTCCAGATTGCCCTCGGTGGCGCATTCCAGGCCGTCCAGCACCTCGTCGAGGATCGCCGACCGCCTGGAGGACGGTCCGACGAGGTGCTCGGCGATGTGCTCGGTGTAGCGCTGTAATACCGCCGCTTCCGTCACGCCCCGCCTCCCAGCACCACCGAGATGACCGAGGAGACCTCCTGCCAGGCCGTGCGCTTGTCGGCCAGGGCGCGGCGTCCGGCCGGGGTGAGGAAGTAGTTGCGGCGGCGCCGGCCGTTGAACGTCGACCACTCGCTGCCGACCAGCCCCGCGGCCTCCAGCCGGTGCAGGGCCGGATAGACCGTCCCCGTGGGCAGGTTGATCGCCTCACCGCTGCGCCGCTTGAGCTCTTCGATGACGGCATAGCCGTGCTGCTCTCCGGGCTCCAGCACCGACAGCAGCATGCCTTCCAGGTTGCCTCGCAAGGTCTCCGCCTTCATGTCGCCACACTACACATCGGGGCCGGAATCGGACCCGGCGCTTTCGGCCGCCCGTCCCGGCCGTCGTGGCTGTCGCGGCCGGCCTGGCCGGCGTGGCCGTCGTGGCCGGCGTGGCCGTCCGCCGTCGGCGCCCGTACCGTCGGCGGCCGGGCCCGTCTCCAGCGGGTCGGTCCCGATCTCCGGCGGGAGGTCCTTGCGCGCCCTCACTCCCAGCTTCCGGAAGATGCGCGTGAGGTGCTGTTCCACCGTGCTCACCGTGACGACGAGCAGCTCGGAGATCTCCTTGTTGGTGTGCCCGCCCACGGCGAGCGCGGCCACGCGCCGTTCCGCTTCGCTCAGCAGCTCCAGAACGTCGGCGCCGCCGTCCGGTCCGCCGTCCGGTCCGCCGTCCGGTCCGTGGCCCGGTCCGGGGCCCGGTCCGTGGCCAGATCCGTGGCCAGATCCGGGGCCAGATCCGCGGCCAGATCCGCCGTCCGCGGTCCGTCCTGCGCGTGGCCCCAGACGGTGCAGCTCCGCCGCGAGTACGGTCGCCAGCGGTTGCGCCCCGCACCGCCCGGCGAGCCTCGCGGCCATCTCGAACACCGCCCGGGCCCTGTCCGGCCTGGCCTCCCGGAGGTGGGCGCGGCCGAGGTCCGCCAGGGCGCCGGCCGTCTCCAGCGGGTCACCGGCCGCGCGCAGGACGCCCACGGCTTCGGTCAGCAGGGCCGCACGCTCGGCGACGTCCGCGGTGGCGGCGAGGACCCGCAGGGTGAGCCCGCGGGTCCGGGTGCCTTCCGGTCCGGTGAGGGCGAGCTGTTCGAGGGCCAGGGCCCGGGCGGCGGCCTCGTCCCCCAGTGCAAGGTGTGCGCGGGCCGACTCCGTCCGCCAGGGCACCAGGGCGGGCCGGTCGCATCCCCAGCCGCGCATCAGCCCGGCGCAGACCGCGAAGTCGCCGAGGGCCTCGTCGGGGCGCCCGGCCTCCAGGTGGTGGCGGCCCCGGGCGTGCAGGTAGTCCAGCCCGAAGCGGGTCGAGAACATCCCGTCCGGTACCGGCACGGAAAGGTGGCGCACGGCCGCCTCGTGGTCGCCCGTCTCGGTGGCGGCCCGGACCAGGACCGACAGCGGCCCGCCCAGACCCGCGCCCCAGCTCTCCGCCGGGACCAGGGCCAGCGCCGCCTCGGCCAGCCTCCTCGCGGCGCGGGGATCCCCCTGGCGCAGCCGGATGCCGGCCAGTAGCGCGGTGAACTCCGCCTCCCACAGCGGAACCCGGCGGCCACGGGCCTCGGCCAGCAGGGGTTCGCACCAGCTCTCGGCAGCCTCCAGCCGCTCGGCGAGGACCAGCGCCGTGACGGCCGACACGATCCACTCCTGGGTGTGCCCGCCGAGCCGCATGCCCCGTAGGGCCTCCTCCGCATCGGCGGCCCCCGGGGCGCCGGGGCCGTGGGCGAGCACGTCGGACAGGGCCGCGGCGGCCCGGATCCTGGCATCGCCGCCGATGGACACGGCGCCGGTCCCGGCACCGGCGGTCCCTGCGCCCGCGAGCCCGGCACCCGCGAGCCCGGCGTCGGTGAGCCCGGCGTCGGCCGTCCCGGCTCCGGCTGCCGTGGGCCGGCAGGCCGCCGACAGCAGCCCGCGGGTGGCGCGTACCTCCTCGGTGGTCGCCCGACCGGGGTCCGGGCCCTGCCCGGGACCCCGCGTTCGCCCCGCCGCCTCCACGGCCTCCACGGCCTCGACCGCCTTCTCGAACCGGCCGTGCCACAGCAGACGTCTCGCCAGCGCCAGAGCGTGCCGGCCGGGAAGCCTGCCGTCGCGCAGCGCACCGGTCAGCTCGCCGAGGTGCCGGGTGCCGAGCCTCGGATCGAGGGTCCAGGCGAGGGCGGCCAGCCGCGCCCTGAGGACCACCCGTTCGCCGTCGTCGCGGCTCACGGCGAGGGCGAGGTCCAGGCAGTCGTGCGCGTCCTGCGGTCGGCCGGCCTCCAGGTGGCGTTCCGAGGCCTCCTCCAGTACGGGCACCGCCCAGGAGGGGTGTTCACGCCCGGCCGCCAGCAGGTTCGGCGCGATCCGCAGGGCGATCGCCCCGTCCTGGTGGAGCAACTCGGCAGCCCTGCGGTGCAGTTCCCGGCGGGCCGGCTCCGACAGGCCCCGCAGCACCGCCGATCGGGCTACGGGGTGCCGCAGGCGCCCGCCGTCGAGGAGCCCGGCCGCTTCCAGCGCTCCTCGGCACTCCTCGACGGCCCGGGCCTCCTCGTCGAGCAGCCGGGCCGCGAGCCCGGTGTCCGCCTCCGCGCCGTCGAGTGCGGCCAGCACCCGGGCCAGCCGTACGGCGAGGGGGCCGGCACGGTGCAGGCAGCTCAGCACGGTGTCCGCGTAGGACCCGGCCACGACGGGCTCGTACGGGGCCGCGCCCGGCGGGGCGGAGTGCCGCTGGTCTTCCGCGAGGGCCCGGACGAGCAGGGGATTGCCGCCGCTGATCCGGTGGCAGCTCCCGGCCAGGGCCGCGGCGGCCCGCGCCCCCAGGTGCCCGGCCAGCACGGTGGCCACCGCCGCCGGGGACAGGGGCTCCAGGACGATCCGGCGGTAGTGCGGCTGCCGCAGCAGTTCGGCGTGCAGCTGCGGTTGGTCCGATCGCGACGGCGTGCGCTCGGCGGCCACCAGGGCGACGCGGGACGAGCGCAGGATCCGTACCAGCTGGAGGATCCAGTGCAGGGAGAGGGGGTCCGCGAACTCGATGTCGTCCACGCACAGCAGGACCGGTGTCCGCTCGGAGGTCCGGAGGATCCCGGCGGACAGCTCGTGCAGGGCCGCGGCGCCCTCCGGGTCGGGCGGCCACCGGGCCGGGGCAGCGCCCCGGCCCGGCTCACGGGCAACACCACCGGCGAGACCATCGGCGAGGCCCACGGGCACGTCCGCGTACGTGAGCAGTTGGCGCAGTACGCCGCCCTGCACGCGGCGCTCCGGCCCGGAGCCGGTGGCCCTCAGGACGAGGAACCCGCGCCCGGCCGCGACGTCCCTCAGCGCATCGAGCACCTCGGTGCGTCCGCAGCCGATGCCCGCCTGGACGAGCGCGACGCTTCCCCGTCCCCGGGAGCTCTCGTCGAGCACCCCGACGAGTTCGGCGAGTTCACGATCCCGCTCAGCCAAGCGCACGGCTGCCCCGTCCCGCGCTGCCGACACCCTCCTCGGGTCCCTTGTCGTCCTGGGGTCCCGCCTCCCCCGCGGCGCCCTCCCCCGCCGCGCCCTCGGGCGCGGTGCCCTCGACCGATGCGCCGGACGTCGGCGCCGGGCCGCCCCTGGCGCCGATCAGGGACAGCAGCGGTCCCGTCATCGCCGTCGTCACCAGCGCCATCACGACCATCAGCGAATACAACGAGCCGTCCAGCAAGCCGAGTTCCAGACCCACTCCGAGGATGACCAGCTCGGTCAGGCCCCTGGTGTTCATCAGCGCCGCCAGGGTGGCGGAGTCCCTCTTGTCCAGGGCCTGCGAGCGGGCACCCAGATAGGTGCCGCCGAACTTCCCGCCGACCGCGACGAGCAGGATGACGCCGAACTCGGTGAGGCCTTCCAGCCCCACGCCCCGCAGATCCACCTTGAGGCCCGCCACCACGAAGTACACGGGGAGCAGCAGGGAAGTGATCTGCCCGGTGCGTTCCAGGATCTTCTCGCGCAGTACGTCCACACCCTCGCGGGGCATCAACGCACCGAACAGGAAGGCGCCGAAGATGTAGTGCATCCCCATCGCTTCGGTGGCCGCCGCCGAAAGGAGGGCCCCGACGATCACGAGGGACAGAATCGTCTGGGTGAGGGGCTTCTCGATGCCGCCCGGCGCGAACGCCCTGCGCAGCAGCGGGCGTACGGCCAGCAGCACTCCCGCGAACGGGATGAGCAGGGCCACCAGCCAGTAGCCCTCGGCCCCGCCGGCCACCGCCTGTACGCCGCCGAGGGCCGACCAGGCCACGACGTCGACGACCGCCGCCGTGGCCAGCGCGAGGCCTCCGATCGCCGTACGGGACAGCCCCCGGCTGTCGAGGATGCGGGCGAGGACGGGAAACGCGGTCACCGATACCGACAGGCCCACGAACACCACGAACGCGGCGCGCTGTTCGGTGGGGTGGTTGCGCAGCAGGTAGAGGGCGAGGAGGGTGCCGAGGGCGAACGGCACGAGGGTCGACCCGACGGCCGCTCCGATCGTTGCCCGGGCCCTGCCCCGCAGCAAGCGGTGTTCCAGTTCCAGACCGACGACGAACATGAACAGCGCGACCCCGACGTTCGCCAGGCCGGCCAGCAGGGGCCGTACGTCGGCCGGGAAGAGGTGGTCCGCGACCAGGTCGCCGAAGAGGGTGGGCCCGAGGAGGATCCCGGCGAGGATCTCACCCACGACAGGGGGCTGGCCGACGCGGGCGGCCAGCGCGCCCAGCCCGCGGGCGAGCAGCAGGATCAGCGCGATGTCCAGGAGTAACAACTGCACTTGATGACTGGTCATTTGGGTACAGACCTCGATCTGCTGTCGTCGGGTGGGAAGGGGCGGCCGCCGGACGGGCGCCCCGCTCACGAGAACGAGGGGGCGGTGCGCGGGGCCCGCG
This sequence comes from Streptomyces sp. NPDC099050, assembly GCF_044759865.1. NCBI lineage: Bacteria > Bacillati > Actinomycetota > Actinomycetes > Kitasatosporales > Streptomycetaceae > Streptomyces > Streptomyces sp. NPDC099050. The sequence goes on from NZ_JBIWAE010000004.1 coordinate 430,311, forward strand.
CGCCCGCGCTGTGCGGCCCCGGCGCGAAAGGAGGAACCCGACGCCCTCGGGGCCGCACGGCAGGACCTCGCCGGACCGCGGCCGGGCTCCCGCTCGGTCCGTGTGGCCCGTGTGGCCCGTGTGGCCCGTGGCCCGGCGGCCCGGGATGGGCCGTGGGCGTGATCGACCGCCGGGGAACTCCGCCGACGGACCCGTCTGCGAGCCGCGTGGTACGGCCGGGGCGCTGCACCCAGGGCGGGCACCGGTCCCCCGCCGGCTCCTCAAGCCTGCGGTCCGGGTCGCCGTGCTGTCATCGCCGAGATTGCTCACCTCACCGGAGCACGCCCGCGTCAGGAGCGGCGGGGACCACCACGGCAGTGACGACGATCCCGTCCCGGGCCGCCCAGCGGCCGCGGAACTCCGTCAGCGGACCGTGCCCGGCGAGCACCGGCGGCGGTACGAGCAACCGGGCCGTGAACGTACCGCGTGCCGGATCGAAGTCGAGGGCCGTGTCGGTGAAGTCCAGCCGACGGCCGGTCAGCGGATGCCACGCCTTGTAGACGGACTCCTTGGCGCTGAACAGCAGCCGGTCCCAGTGGACCTGCGCGGACACACGGCCCTGCCCATGGGCAGGGACATGGGCGTTCGCACGGGCACGGGCACGGGCCTCGGCGTGGCCGACGAGCGCGGCGCGTTCGCCGGCCACCGTGACGGCCTCGAGCACCCCGTCCGGGAGCGGCCGGTCCGGTTCGGCGTCGATGCCCAGCGCCAGGACGTCGCGTCGCCACGCGACAGCCGTGGCCCGGTAGCCGGGGCAGTGCGTCATGCTGCCGACGATCCCCTCGGGCCAGCACGGCGCTCCGTGCTCCGTCTTCAGGATGGGGCCGGCGGGGATACCGAACCGGCCGAGCGCCCGCCGGGCGCAGTGCCTGCCGGTCGCGAACTCCCGCCGCCGCTCGGGCACCGCCCTGCCGACGAGGGCCTCCTCTTCCGGGTAGAGGCCTGCGCCCGGCACGTCACCGCGCGTGGAGACGGCCGCGACCACCGGCGCGAGCAGCTCCTCGATCACGGGCGCTCCCTGCCCGGATCCGGGCCGTTCGCATTTCGGAATAAATTTCCCGCTATCGACCGATCGACACCCGCCCGGTCGTACGCATGCGCAACGATCACGGCCACATCCACCTCCTTGAATGACGGAGCGACACCCGCCATACACGAGGCGATTCGCTCCAAAATGCTCAACGGGGCCACTCCCGGCGCCCCGGAAATGACCGTAACCCTATTGCCTCGAGGTGGCTAGCTGTGCGAGGCTCAAAGGCGTCCTAATTTACGCAACGGGGGTTGCCGAGTGTCTGCCAAGGAAAGAATCGCCACCAGTTCCGACTTCGGTGCCGTGAACCGCGGATCGATCCAGAGCGATTCGCTGGAACATTTCACGCGATCTCGCTGTTTGAGATCTTTTCGAACGGGCGACGGCCGCCTGGAACCTTAAGGGCGAGCGTCCGGTTTTCCGAAACCGTCGGCCGGTTTCAGCCGAATACCGTTCCCGGCCCCGGTGTCACCGCCGGCGCCGGCAGGGCCCACGTGCGCCTGGCGAGAGAGCGGGTAGCCACCGTTTCGCCAGGTCCCAGCCCCGCAGCTCCACCCATGGAGTCCGCCCGCCGGTTCGGCATGCGCCGGATACCGCGTCCTGGCCGACCGCTCTCACGGGGTCTACGTTCCTCAGCACCTTTTCGTGAGCCCAGCGCCGCGCTCACGGTAGGGCTGTGTCTTCAGATCACAGCAGGGAGTACCAGAGAAATGATCCACCTCACTCGGCATGCAATCTCCACTATCCGCGAGAACTACCACGAGCCCATCTATCTGGATGATCTCGCCCGCTCCGCCATGATGAGCAAATTCTATTTCCTCAGAGTATTCCAGCGGACCACGGGCGTGACACCCGGACGATTCCTGAGTGCCGTGCGGCTCCATGAGGCAAAACGCCTTCTGGTCAATACCGACTTCAATGTGGCCGATATATCCGCACAGGTTTGCTACAGCAGCGCGAGCACGTTCTCCCGGCGTTTCACGGCTTCGGTCGGACTCTCACCCACCCAATTCCGAAAAATTGGCCAGGGCGACCCCGCCGAGCATCCGCCGGTCATCCCGCTACCCGTTCCGCCCGGGCCTCTCGGATCCATTGCGGGGACGGCCCTCGTCACGGGAACACCGCTGCCGCCCCTGCACATCGGCGTCTTCGACAGTCCCATCCTCCAGGGCCGGCCCCAGGCCTGGTCCCGGCTCGACAGGGCCGGGACCTTCACCTTGCCCGCCGTTCCGCCGGGCACCTGGTACCTGCACGCGGTGGGTCCGGGCGTCCGGACCGCGAGCGGCCCGCACGGCGATCCACCGCTGCTCGTCGGCACCAGCGGCCCCGTGCGGGTCGATGCCGACGCGTGCACCCGTATCGACATGGCCGTGCGCCAAGAGGACTGGACCCGGCCGCCGGTCCTGCTCGCCGTGCCCGGCATCGGCCCGCACCCCTCGCGGTCGCCGTCACCGTCACCGTCACCGTCCGAGCCGAAGTCCGGGCCGGCCGATCGCTGGGGGGCACGACCCCTCCACCGGATCCCCTACGAACGCTCCGCGCCGGGCGGCCGGCTGGCAGCCGTATGAGGCCGCGCTCTGCCGCGCAGCCCGGGTGAACCCTCGCCCGCGTTCCTCGGCGCGCTCCCCGGCGCGACCCCGGGCGCGACCCCCGGTACGTTTCCCGGTACGTTTCCCGGCACGTTCCTCGACCTCCCCGTAGGCCGTCACGCACACGGCGTGCGGATTCCGATCCACACGCTACGCGTCCCGCACGCCGCGACTAACCCCTGTTCTGTGCCGCCGCGATTTACCGGGCCTTAACAACACCCCCCTAGCTCCCGGGGGTTACGGAGGTCAGCGCGCCGGGGCCCACTGGGCGATGAGCACTTCGGCCGTGGTGATGGCCGCGACGAGGGAGAGGGAGTTGCGGATCACCTCGGCGGTGCAGGACGCGGGCACCCCGGCGATGGCGTCGGAGGGAACCACGACCTGGTAGCCGAGGTTCACCGCGTCGAAGACGGTGTTCGGGATCGCGATGTTGGAGGAGACCCCGGTGACGACGAGGGTGCGGACGCCGAGATTGCGCAGCAGGGCGTCCAGGTCGGTGCCGGCCATCGGGGAGAGCCCGTGCAGCCGGCGCACCACGAGGTCCTGCTCGGCGACGGCGAGGGGCGCGGCGACCTGCACCGCCCGGCTGCCGGTCAGTTGGCGCACCGGCAGCTTCCCCGCGGCCCGGAACAGCCGCGCGTTGGTATTGGCTCCGAGCCCGTCCGGCCGCCGCTCGGCAACCGCGTGCAGCACCTGTACCCCGGCCCCGCGCGCGGCCTCGACCAGCGCGGCGACCCGGTCCAGCATGCCGGAGTCCCGCGCCTCCTTCGCCAGTTCGGGGAGTGCGCTCTCCTCTCCGACGACACCGTTCTGGCACTCGACGGTGAGCAGTGCGGTGGTGGCGGGATCGAGATCGGGCATGGCTCCCCCTGGCGTGGCGACGGAAGAGCACGCATGATTCCTGACACATAGTCAGATGTGAAGGGGCACGGATCAGATGGACAGCACCCCCATGGACGGCACACCCGTGGACAGCACACCCGTGGACGGCACACCCGTGGACGGCACACCCGTGGACAGCACACCCGCCACCAGCACGCCCACGGACAGGGCGCAGCGGCGGGGCCGCCGCATCATGATGACCGACGAGGAGACGAACGCCTTCCTGCGCGAGCAGCGCACCTGCCGGGTGGCCACGGTCTCCCCCGACGGGCGCCCCCACGTGGGCGCGCTCTGGTTCGTCTGGGACGGCACCTCCCTGTGGCTGTACTCCATCACCCGCAGCCGCCGCTGGTCCGACCTCCGCAAGGACCCCCGCATCTCGGTGGTCGTGGACTCCGGCGAGGCTTACGACGAACTGCGCGGGGTCGAGCTGTCCGGCACGGCCGTCTTCGTGGGGGAGGCCCCCCGTACGGGCGAGCCGTGCGAGGAACTGGCGGAGGCGGAGCGCCTCTTCCCCGTCAAGAACTTCGGCATCACGGAGATGCCGCACGACGGACGGCACGCCTGGATCCGGCTGACACCGGACTCGATCGTGTCCTGGGACTTCCGCAAGATCTAGGGACTGTCGGCCGCCCCGCCCTCCCCGGCAGCGGCGGCGGCCGCCCTCCGCAAGGCCTCGACGGCGGCCCGGATCGACGGGCGGCGGTCGGCGTCCGCCCGCCAGACCACGTACACGTGGCGCCGGACGCTGTCGGACACCGGCAGCAGCCGGACCCCCGGCGGCACGGGGCCGCGTCCCAGCCGGGGGGCCACGCACACCCCCAGGCCGGCCTGGACGAAGGCCAGTTGCGTGTGGTGCTCCTCCGCGATGTGCGCGATCCGGGGCTCGATTCCGGTGCCGCGCAGGGTGGAGACGAGCCACTCGTGGCAGAACTGCCCCTCGGTCCAGGAGATCCAGTCGTCCTCCCCGAACTCGGCCAGGGAGATCCCGGCGCGGCCGGCCAGCGGATGCCCCGCCGGCACCGCGATGTCCATGGAGTCGTCCAGGAGATGGGCCCGCGTGAGCTCGGCCGGTACCGGCAGCCGCTTGTTGTGCCAGTCGATGGCGAGGGCCATGTCGAGATCGCCCCGCACCACGGCGGCCATGCTCTCCCCCGGCTCCTGCTCCCTTACGCGGGGCCGCAGTTCGGGGTGCTCGGCACGCAACCGCGCCAGGACCTGCGGCAGTAGCCCCCGCATGGCGGTCGGGAAGGCCCCGATCCGCAACTCGCCGACCGCGCACCCGCGCCGGGCCTCGACGTCGGCCTGGGCGAGCTCGACCTGCGAGATGATCCGGGCCGCGTGCTCGGCGAGGAGCCGGCCCGCGTCGGTGAGCCGGACCCCGCGCCCGTTCTTGGCCAGCAGGGGCTGCCCGACCTCCCGTTCCAGCTTGGCCATCTGCTGGGACACGGCGGAGGTGGTCACGTGGAGCCCGTCGGCGGCGCCGCTGACGGAGCCGTGGCGGGCGAGGGCGTCGAGGGTGCGCAGCCGCTCCAAGTTCAACATGTAAGCGATCCTACGACGTCACCCCCAACAACTTTCGCTTGTCCTACGAGGTCCCCAGGGGCGAAGGTGGCTGTCATGAGCGCCCCCAGCACCCCGGTCCCACCCAGCACCCCCGCCCCACGCACCTCCCCGGCCTCCGCCCCGACCACCACCACGGCCACCACCACGGCCGTCACCTCAGCCGTCACCACCAACCCCACCGCGAAGGCTCCCGCCGCCGGGAGCCTGGACTGGCGCCTGCGCTTCGCGGTCCTCTCGGTGATCTGGGGCTTCAGCTTCCTGCTGATCAAGGTGGGCACGGAGGCGTACGCCCCGTTCCAGGTGGCCCTCGGCCGGGTCTTCTTCGGGGCGCTCGCCCTGCTCACCGTGCTCCTGATCCGCCGCGAACCGCTCCCCCGGGGCCGGCGCACCTGGGCCCACCTGACGGTGGCGGCGCTGCTGCTCAACACCGCCCCGTTCTCCCTCTTCGCGTACGCGGAGCTGACCATCCCCTCCAGCCTGGCGGGCATCTGCAACGCCACCTCGCCGCTGTGGGGGATGGCCCTCTCCCTGGTCGCCCTCTCCGAGGACCGCCCGACGCGCCGCCGCTTCGCGGGCCTGGGCCTGGGCTTCCTCGGCGTCCTGACCGTCCTCGGCGCCTGGCAGGGCTTCTCGGGCCTCGACGCCAAGGGCACCGCGTTCGCCCTGCTGGCCGCGCTCTGCTATCCGATCGGCTGGATCTACGTACGCCGCACCCTGGCCTCCACACCCGGCTCCCCGGTGGCCCTGACCGGCGCCCAGCTGCTGGTCTCCACCCTCCAACTGGCAGTGGTCAGCGCCCTGTTCACCACGGCCCCGACCTCGTTCCCGCTCTGGCCGACCCTGTCGGTGATCGCGCTGGGCGCCCTGGGCACGGGCATGGCCCTCCAGATGCAGTACGGCCTGGTCACGGAGATCGGCCCGACCACCGCACAGATGGTCACCTACTTCATCCCGGTCATCGCGACGACGGCGGGCGTCCTGCTCCTGAACGAACAGCTCCACTGGAACACCCCGGTGGGCGCGGCCGTCGTCCTGGCCGGCGCGGCCCTCACCCAGACCCGACGCCGCTAGGGCCTGCCGTCACACTCCCGCCGTCGCCCGAAGGGCGGCCGCGCGGCAGGCGGGAGCGTGACGACAGGCCCTGGGCCCCGCCGCCAGTCGAGCCGCCCCGCCGTCAGCCGAGCCGCCCCCCGTCAGTCGAGCCGCCCCCCGGCCGCCGGCCGGACCGCCGAGGCCACCGCCTCCGCCAGCACCGGTACGTCCGCCAGGGACAGCGTCGACACCGTCATCCGCACCGCCGGCCCCGATTCCATCCGGAACCGGGCCCCCGGAGCGACGGCCCAGCCCGCGCCCAGCAGGCGCGTCACCACCGCGGTCTCCTCGGCGACGGGCACCCACACGTTCATCCCGCTCCGCCCCCGCGCGCTCACCCCGCGCCGGGCCAGTGCCGCGACCAGTGCGTCCCGGCGCTCCCCGTAGGACCGCGCGACCGCCGCGTGGTCGACCGCTCCGGCCTGCCACAGCTCCACCGCCGTGTACTGCAGCAGTCTGCTCACCCACCCGGGGCCCAGCCGCTGCCGCCCCCGGACCCGGTCGAGCGTGACCCCGTCCCCGGTCAGCACCGCGATCCGCAGGTCCGGCGCGTACGCCTTCGCGGTGGAGCGGATCAGCACCCAGTGACGGGTCGCCCCGCCCAGCACGTTCAGCGGCAGGTCCACGATGCCGTGTCCGTGGTCGTCGTCGATGACCAGCACCTCCGGATGCCCGGCCAGCACCGCCCGCAGCGCCTCGGCCCGCGCCGCGCTCACCACCGCCCCGGTCGGATTCTGCGCCCGGGCCGTCACGACCAGCGCCCGCGCACCCTGGGCCAGCGCCCGTGCCACCGAGTCGGGCAGCGGCCCGTCGTCGTCCACGGCCACCGGCACCACCCGCAGCCCCAGCGCCGGTACGAGGTCGAGCACGCTCCCCCACCCCGGGTCCTCGACCGCCACCGCGTCCCCGGGGCGCAAGTGCGCGGCGAGCACCCGCTCGATGCCGTCCAGCGCGCCCGAGACGACCGCGAGTTCCCCGGCCGGCACCCCGTCCGCGTCGAAGGCGGCCCTGGCGAGCCGGGCCAGCTCCGGAGCGACCGGATCCAGGCCGTAGAGCGTCGGGTCGGCGGCGTACCGGCGTGCCGCGCCCGCCAGCGCGTCCCCCAGCGCGGGCAGCAGCCGCACGTCCGGGTTGCCGGAGGCGATGTCGCGCACCCCCTCCGGGACGTCCATCCGCAGCTGGTCGCGCGGCGCGGTCGCCGGACGGGCCCGCACCCGGCTGCCGCGGCGCCCGTCGGTTTCGATGACCCCGCGCTCGCGCAGCGTGCGGTACGCGGCGGCCACGGTGTTGGGGTTCACCCCCAGCACTCCCGCGAGCTCCCGCATCGGCGGCAACAGCGCTCCCGGCTCGAGCGCGCCCGAGGCGACGCCCGCTTCCACACTCGCGGCGATTTCCGATGCGCGCCGCCCGATGATCAGATACTCTCCTAGCACAAAACAAAGTATGCACTAATACAACGGAGTCCGCACCATGAGCGTCACGCCTGCCCCCGAGACCACCGCAGAACGGCCCACTGCAGCGGCAGCGGCAGCGCCGACCGACTCGACCGCCGGGTACGAGCCCACCGCCCGGACCGTCCCGAGCCGGTACCGCGACCGCGCGCACTACGACCACGAGACGGTGCACTCGATACTGGACGCGGCCTACCTCTGCCACCTCGGCTTCGTCCGCGACGGCGCGCCGGTGGTCCTGCCGACCCTCTTCGGCCGGGTCGGCCAGACCCTCTACGTGCACGGCTCCACGGGTTCGCGCCCGCTCCTCGCGGCCGGCAAGGCCGACCCGGGGCTGCCGGTCTGCCTCACCGTGACGCACCTCGACGGCCTGGTCCTGGCCCGCTCCGCCTTCCACCACTCGCTCAACTACCGCTCGGTGGTCGTCCACGGCACCGCCTACGAGGTGACCGACCCCGAGGAGCGCCGGATCGCGCTCGACGCCCTCGTCGACCAGGTCGTACCGGGCCGCTCGGCCGACTCCCGCCCGGCGAACGCCAAGGAGCTCGCGGCCACCGCCGTGATCCGCCTGGACCTGAACGAGGTGTCCGCCAAGGTCCGCAGCGGCGGCCCCGGCGACGACGCCGAGGACCTCGATCTGCCGTTCTGGTCGGGCGTGGTCCCGGTCGCGCCGGCGTACGGGACCCCGGTCCCGGCCGCCGACCTCGCCGCGGGCATCCCCGTGCCGGGCTACGTCACCGCGCTCTGACGACCGCCGCGGCGGCAGGGGCGGGCCGGGCCTCCGGCCCGCCCTTCCGCGCGTCCGCGGGACGCCGGGACTCGGCGGCGATCAGCGCCCCCACCGCCGTCAGCAGGAGTACGGTGCCCAGCGCCACCGCGCCGGTCAGCCGCTCCCCGAGCACCAGGACGGCGATCGCCGCCGCGCCGACGGGCTCGATCAGCATGATCACGGACACCGTCGCGGCCCGCACCGCGGCGGCCCCGCTGAAGTAGAGCGCGTAGGCCAGCGCGGTCGGCACGGTGGCCATGTAGGCGAGCAGCCAGAGCACCCGGACGGGCTCCGCGGTATCCGGCATCAGCCCTTCCACCAGGGCGAACGGCAGCAGGCACACCGTGCCCACCCCGACGGACCAGACGGTGGTGACCAGCGGGTCCCCGCCGGTCCCGCGCCGCCCGAGCAGCCTGGCCCGCAGGGTCATGGCCCCGTAGCCGGCGGCCGACAGCAGCGCCCAGCCGACGCCGAGCGGCCGCACCTCGCCGCTTCCGCCGCCGAGGACGAGCACGGCCAGCCCGGCCAGCGCCCCGGCGACCGCGAGGATCCCGCCCCGGCCGAGCCGCTCCCCCATCCAGTACCGGGCCCCGAGCGCGATGAGCACGGGCCCCGATCCGAGGGTGACCACGGTGGCCACGGCGAGGCCGGTCTCGCGCACGGCGGCGAAGTACGCGGACTGGAAGAGGGTGAACATGAGCCCGGTCCCGATGAGCGACCCCACCGAGGCCCGCGCCCGAACGGCACCCGCCCCCGCCCCTGCGCCCCGCGGGCGCCGGCGTACGGCGAGCACCGCGAGCAGCACCGCCAGCCCGCCCGCGCACCGCCAGAACGACAGGGCGAGCGGGCCGAGGTCACTGGCGAGGTAGAGCAGCGAGGCCGCCGCCCCCGCCGTGCCCCAGGCGGTTCCGGCGATGACGAGGTAGAGCAGGCTGCGCCCGGTGGCGGGCGTGTGGTCCGACTGGACCGGCTGGATCGGCTGGATCGACACGAGAGGTCTCCGCGCGTGCGTGAAGGATGAAAGGAACAGGTCATCGCTTCGCGGGCAGCGCGAATCCGCCCGGGACACGGCCCGGGCCGGGTTCTCCTGCGTGGTGGCAGCCGCCCGCGCTAGGCGGCGGGAGGCGGAAGCACGGTCGTCGGCATGATCGCGAGCCTAGACCTTGCTCGGATCGCGGTCCAGAGCGGCCACCGGCTCCGCGACCCCGGGCGCGGACGCGGACGCGGCCTGCCGGGAGGTCTGCGCGATGAAGGCCCCGCCCAGCACCAGTCCGCCGCCGATGATCTGCCAGGTCGAGAGGTGCTCACCGAGGAGCACCCAGGCCAGTACGGTCGCCACGACCGCCTCCAGGCAGGCCACGACGCCGGCGACCTGCGGGGACAGCTTGCGCACGGAGACCACGCCGGTCAGGTACGCGAACACGGTCGCGATCAGCACCACCCAGCCGAGCAGTACGCCCGCGGGCACCATCAGGTCCCCGAGTGCCGCATCGCCGCCCAGTACCTGCCAGTCGATCCGCCAGGGCCGGGCGATCACGGTCATCACCAGGGTGCCGACGATCATGCCGTACGCGATCATGCCCATCGGGTCGGCCACGTCGTCCCCGTCGCTGCCCTGGTCGGCGAAGACGAAGTAGAAGGCCTGGCAGCAGGCGGCCGCGAGGCCGAGCAGCACGCCGAGCAGGTCCAGGCTCAGCCCGGCCCAGATCTGCACCACGCAGGCCAGACCCACGACGGCCACGGCGGCACCGGCCGCGGCGGCCCTGGTCACGGGCCGGCGCTGCACGAAGCGGATCCAGCCGAGCAGCAGCGCGGGGCCGAGGTACTCCAGCAGCAGCGCCACACCGACCGGGATCCGGGACAGCGAGGCGAAGTAGAACGCCTGGACCCCGGCCACGGCGACGATCCCGAAGCCCGCGAGCAGCAGGGGTTTGCGGCGTACGAGATCGCGATGGCGCCAGGCCAGCGGGGACAGCACGAGGGCCGCCCCGGCCACCCTGAGCCAGACCATGTGGAGCGGGTCCAGACCCGCCTCGATCAGCGGCTTCGCCGCCACTCCCGAACCACCGAACGCGATCGCCGAAATGAGGGCGAGGCCCAGTCCGGCATGTCTCCCTGACGCTTGCATTCGGACATCATGGCAGGACCGGTCAGGAGTGACGAGGCCGTGACACCTGTTGAGACGTTCCCGAGACCGGCCCGACACCGACCGGGTCCACACCCGCCGCGCTCCCCGATATCTGACAGGTCGTCAGTCTTGAATGTTGCGCCCCCCGGGACTACCTTCCGCCGCACGTACCTGACGAGAAGGGGTGGTCGCATGGCTGAAGTCACCGCGGAATCACGCATCGAGGCGCCCGCCGCGAAGCTCTGGTCCCAGCTGACCGACTGGGACGCTTACGGCCAGTGGAGCATGACCCACACCAACTTCCCGAAGGGCGGCCCCGAGACCCTCGCGGTGGGTTCCACCTTCGCCGAGAACATGAAGATGATGGGCTTCCCCGCCGAGGTCCTCTGGACGGTCTCGGAGCTGGAGGACGAACGCGTCTTCGCGATCACCGGCAAGGGCCCGATGGGCGTGGCCGTCCTGACCCGCTACACCCTGATCCCGGACGGCGAGGCCACCACCGTCCGCATCGACGGCGAGTTCACCGGCGCCGCGGTCTCCCTGATGGCGGGCAAACTCAAGGACTCGGCCACGGCCGCCCTCAACGAGTCGCTCCGCAAACTCTCCGGCCTGGTCGCCTGACCAAACCCCTGCCCCCACTCCCACCCCCACTCCCGAACGAGCAGGTCCGTACGAACAGACACGACGGCGCGCCCCGCGGTAAATTCCGCGGGGCGCGCCGTCGTACCGGAAGGCCACTCCGACCCACTGGTGCCACTCGCACTCAGTGCTCGTCGGCCAGGATCAGATAGAGCTTCTTGCGGGCGTCGTTGATGACGGTGAGGGCCTTCTCCCGCTGCGCGGGGGTGCCGGTCTTGAAGACCTGGCCGAAGGCCTCCATCAGGCCGAATCCGGCCGTCCGGACCTCGTTCATCGCCTCGAAGTCGAAGCCCCGCCCGGCCTCCGCCCAGGGGGCGTCGGGGCCGGACTCGGCCTCGGCGCGGCCGGCGTCGGTGAGCGTGAACAGCTTCTTGCCACCCTCGCTCTCACTGGTGATGAGGCCCTCGTCCTCCAGGAGCTGCAAGGTCGGGTAGACCGACCCCGGGCTGGGCTTCCACGCCCCGCCGCTGCGCTCGCCGATCTCCTGGATCATCTCGTAGCCGTGCATCGGACGGTCGGCGAGCAGCGCCAGGATGGAGGCGCGCACGTCTCCCCGCCGGGCCCGGCCGCGCGGTCCGCCGCGTCCGCCCCGCCCGCCGAAGGGTCCGCCGCCGAAGGGCGGCCCGAACGGCCCGAAGGCGGCGCGCCGCCCCTGGAACTCCTCCCGGCGGTCCGGCCCGCAGTGGCCGTGACCCCGTCCGTGCTCATGTCCGTGGTCGTGTCCGTGCTGTCCGTGTGAACGCATGACTGCGCTCCTTTCCTCATGAGGTGATTCGTTGCCACTGCTGCGATGTCTCTACTATCGTTGACCCATCGCGATGCGTCAACGATATATCGGAAACTCCTTCAACGAACAGCCTCGCCCACCGCGGTGGTGTCCCGTCTCACCGAAGGTTGGTCAGTCTCACCGAACCTTGACCACTCGGCTGTTTGTCTCATCGAACTTTGACCGCCGCAGGTCAAGGGCAGATGCGGCCCCCGAGCCAGGCCGGTGCTGACAGCGACGGGGCTGGCCAAGGGTCGCCTGGCGGTTGAGGTCGTCGAGCGGGCGGGCGCGGCCGGCCAGGACCAGGCGGCGATTGCCCAGGTCCACGTGGTCGAGCTGGAATTCACGCACGCACTGCCTTCGGCCGGGCCGGCGTGGACGGCGGCCAGGGACAGGGCGAGTCGTACGGCCGGCGCCGCGTCGACCGCGGCACGGACCTCGTCGCCGAGCCGCTGCGGCCTCACGGAGATTTCGGGCTGACAGACCTGGGTTTCGTCACCACGCAGGCGATGCCATCTGCCCGCTCGTGGAGTGCAGCCTCCGAGCCACGTCAGGAGCGGCCCGACCGAGTCAGCGGGAATCCGTTGCGTCGTCATCGGCCGGGCCGGGGGCTGCCGTGCTGTCGGCGGCCTGGCCGGCGGCTCGTTCCGCGCGGAGTTCTTCGCCGACGTCGTAGGCCCGGCCCGGGTCGTAGACGGTGACCGAAGTGCCAGGGCTGTACATCGCGGCTGCCGCGGGCGTGTACTGGTAGATTTCGACGCCGCGCTGGGCGGCTATGCCGTCGACCTCGCCGACCGGTACCTGCCACACCTTTGCGGTGTGGGACGGGGTCCACCACGCGTCCGGACGCAGAAAGTCTCGCTGGACCTCTGTCTGATGCTCCACCGCCACCTGGACCTGGCCGAGTTGTTCGGTCAACCAGTCGGTCAGCGCCTGTGCGTCGACCCGAGAGAACGCTGCGGACGTCATCGGTTCGCACTCCACCGTCTCGCTGCCGATATGCAACACCACCTTGATCGACTTGCGCTGCCCCAGACTCAGTCGCTCGATGACGACGACTCGCTGCAGATCAGCCATCGCCATGGTCGGCGAACGCAGAAAACGGGCGATCACGACCTGGGCCGGAGCTCCCAGGGGGCGGAACTCGACCCACCGCACCATCAGGGCGACCGTGACGAACACCATGGCCACGGTGAGCACGATCACTGCGACCACCGTGAGCACCAGTAGGACCCAGAAAATGCCCCAGGCGAGCGAGCTCCCCGAGATCACGGCGGCCACCAGAGCACCCAGCAGAAGCGGGGCTGCGACCACAGGCGGGACCATGATGCTCCCACCGAGCGCGACAGCCAGCTCGCGGGCCCTGCTGGGCACGAACCGCAGCCGCCATCCGGCTGTCACGGGTAACACAACTTCCGCAAGCGAGCCGGGACGCCGAGGTTCCATGACTCAAAGGTAGGACCCTGCACAGGAGTTCGTAAGGCCACAGCGCGCCGTACCTCCTCGAGGACGGGAACCGCAGGCGACAGCGCGTCAGCCGACCAGGTGGCGCCGGCCAGTCCCGGGGTCCGCCTACCTGCCCTTGACCTGCGGCGGTCAAGGTTCGATGAGACAAACAGCCGAGTGGTCAAGGTTTGGTGAGACTGACCAACCTTCGGTGAGACGGGACAGGTGGAACATCGCCGCCGCGCGGGGCGAGGTGGCCGCGCGCATGGGCTGGTATCCAGTCCAGTCATCCCGAATTGGCCTTTGCGGGCCGCTCCGCCGCGTCCCTACGGTCGGTGACATGCGCATCCGAATCGTCGACGCCTTCTCCGACCGCCCCTTCGGCGGCAACCCCGCCGGGGTCCTGCTCCTCGAAGGCGAAGGCGGGTTCCCCCCGGACGCCTGGCTCCAGCAGGTCGCCGCCGAGGTCAACCTCTCCGAGACCGCCTTCGCCCATCCGCTCCCGCCGGGCGGCGAGGCCGACTGGGCGCTGCGCTGGTTCACCCCGGCCGCCGAGGTCGACATGTGCGGACACGCGACGCTGGCCACCGCCCACGTCCTGGCCACGAGCGGCCTCGCGAGGGGGACGGTCCGCTTCTCGGCGCGCTGCGGGATCCTGCCGGTCACGGCCGCCGGTGACGGGACCCTGGTCATGGACTTCCCGACCTCCTCCCTGACCGAGGTCGGGCCGGACGCCGCGGTGGAGCGCGCGCTGGGCGCCACGCCCAAGTCGGTCCACGACACGTCCGAGCACATCGGGGACCTCGTGGTGGAGCTGGCCGACGAGCGGACCGTACGGGAACTCACGCCGGACCATGCCGCCCTGCCCGGCTGCTCCCGGCGCGGCATCATCGTGACCGCGCCGGCCGAGGACCCCTCCCGCGGCTACGACTTCGTCTCGCGCGGCTTCTTCCCCGCGCTCGGCATCGACGAGGACCCGGTCACCGGCAGCGCCCACACCGCACTGGCCCCCTTCTGGGCGCGGCGCCTCGGCCGCACGGAGCTCGTCGGCCTCCAGGGCGGAGCCCGCACCGGCCTCGTCCGGGTCCGGCTGCTGGGCGACCGTACGCTGCTCATCGGGCGCGCGGTCACGGTCATCGACGGCGAGCTGCTCACCGCACCGTGAGCGGGCGATCCCATCCGGGCCTACGGGTCCGGGCCTACGGGTCCGGGCCTACGGGGTGGGCCTACGGGGCGGGCCTACGGGGCGGGCCTACGGAGTGGGCAGCCAGCCCACCTTGCCCGCCAGCAGGGCATACCCGCCGAAGGCCACGATGTCCAGCAGCGCGTGCGCGACGACCAGCGGACCCACCCGGCCCCAGCGCCGGTAGGCGAGGACGAAGACGACGCCCATCACCAGGTTCCCGATGAATCCGCCGATGCCCTGGTAGAGGTGGTACGAGCCGCGCAGCACGGAGCTGGCCATCAGCGCGGCCATCGGCGACCAGCCGAGCTGCCCGAGCCTGCGCAGCAGGTAGGCCAGCACGATGACCTCCTCCACCACGGAGTTCTGCACCGCGGAGAGGATCAGCACGGGGAACTTCCACCACACCTCGGGCAGCGCCTCCGGCACCACCGTGAGGTTGAAGCCGGCCGCCCGGGACCCCAGGTAGAAGGCCAGTCCCGCACTGCCGATGCAAGCGGCGACGAGCGCGCCCCGGCCCAGGTCCCACCAGGGCCGGGTCCGGTCGAAGCCCAGTACCTTCAGCCCGGGCGCGCCCTCACGGGTCAGCAGGTGTGCGACGAGCAGGACGGGGACGAGTGCGCTCGCGATGCCGAACAGCTGCCAGGCCAGGTCCAGCCAGGGCCGGCCGGGGGCGTACGAGCCGTTGAGCGTGGCGGCCTGGTCCTTGAGCCCGCCGGGCTTGGTCAGCGAGCCGACGAAGCTGATCAGCGCCGAGACGCCGCTCGCGCCCAGGGACAGCGCGAGCACGAGCAGCGTCTCGGAGCGCAGCATCCCGCGCCGCCCGCCGGGGCCCTCTTCGAGCTCCCCGACCACCGGTTCCGGCTCCGTCCGCACGCCCGTCTCCCGTCCCGCACCCGCTGCGACGTCTAGCGGGGCGCCCCGCCCCGATGACCCCATACTGCCTCCTCCACGGAGCAAGGGGATCATCGGACGGGACCGGGCGGACCGCGGAACCGGTCCGCAGCCGCCGGTCCGGCTGAATGTCCGGCTGACGGTCCGGCTGACGGGCCGGCCGCCGGTCCGGCCGACGGCCCCGCTCACGGTCCGGCTGACGGTCAGGCCGTGGGCCCACCCCCCAGACCCGCCGGCCAGGTGTGCACGGGCTCGCCCCGGTGACTCAGCTCGCTGTACCGGCGCGTGGTCGCCGCCAGCGCCGCGTCCCGCTCCAGCCCGCCCGCCAGCGCCCGGTGGTACGTGTCCACCTGCCAGGTGGCTCCGTTCACCCGGCGCCGGCACCGCTCCTCGATGATGCCGAGATAGTGGTCCCGGTCTGCGGGCTCGATGCCCCACGCGTCCAGTCCGGCGGCCGCCATCGGCAGCAGTTCCTCCAGCACCAGCCGGACCGCGGGCACGCTCGCCAGTCCCCCGCCCCGGCCCCTGCGCGGCCAGCGCAGCCGGGCGTCGATGCCGTAGCGGCAGGCCGCGTCGAAATTGGCCTCCGCCTCCGCGAAGGGCAGCCGGCTCCACACCGGGCGCTGCTCGTCCGCGAGGGTCCGTACCAGCCCGTAGTAGAAGGCCGCGTTGGCGACGACGTCCGCCACGGTGGGACCGGCGGGCAGTACGCGGTTCTCCACGCGCAGGTGCGGCACCCCGTCGGCGACCCCGTAGACGGGCCGGTTCCAGCGGTAGACGGTGCCGTTGTGCAGCACCAGTTCCTGCAGGCTCGGCACCCCGCCCTCGGCGAGCACCCGCAGCGGCTCCTCCTCGTCGCAGATCGGCAGCAGGGCCGGGAAGTAGCGGACGTTCTCGGCGAAGAGCTCGTACGCCGAGTCCACCCAGCGCTCGCCGAACCAGGTGCGCGGCCGCACCCCCTGCGCCTGGAGCTCGGGCGGCCGGGTGTCGGTGGCCTGCTGGAAGAGCGGCGGCCGCGATTCGCGCCACAGCTCCCGCCCGAACAGGAAGGGCGAGTTGGCGCCCACGGCTATCTGTACGGCCGCCACCGCCTGGGCCGCGTTCCACACGTCCGCGAACCGCGCCGGAGTCACCTGCAGGTGCAGTTGTACGGAGGTGCAGGCGGCCTCCGGCACGATCGACCCGGAGGTCCAGGTCAGCCGCTCGACCCCGTCGATGTCGAGCACGAAGTCCTCGCCCCGCATCATCAGGATCTGCTCGTTGAGCAGGGAGTAGCGGTCCACCGCCGAGAGGTTGGCGGTGACCAGGTCGGTGCGGGAGATCGTCGGCAGAATTCCGATCATGACCACCCCGGCGCCGACCTCCTGGGCCTGCCGGTGGGCATAGCCGAGACCCGCGCTCAGCTCTTCGGCGAGCTGGTCGAATACCCGGCCGCCGAGCCGGTGGGGAAGTACGTTCACCTCCAGGTTGAACATTCCCAGTTCGGTCTGGAAATCGTTGCTCGCAATACGTTCAAGGACCTGGGCATTCACCATTCTCGGCAACCCGTCGGCACCCGCCAGATTCAACTCGATCTCCAGCCCCATCATGTTCTTGGGGCGATCGAACCTCTTCTCCTCCAGAAGTCGCTCCAGTACCTCCAGGCACTCGTGAAGCTTCCTCCGGTACCGTTGCCGATCGGACAGGTCGAATCCGCCCGCCACGACCTTCTCCCCCATCGGAGCGTCCCTCCTCGACTGGGCCCGGCCGGCGTTGAATGGATCCGCCACCCGGGCGCGCGTTACGGTCGATGATGCCCCGGCGGCGTGATCGATAACGCGGAGGGGGCGTGACTGGCGGGGAGCGCGCGCCGGTTTGGCCGACAGGCGCTTTGGCACATTCATCTGGCAAGCACCCGTACGCAAATACAGCGTAGAACTTGCCGGTTACTGATAACCGGCGCTTTTCAGCCGAGCCCTCATCCGGTAACCTCCGAGGTCAGCGCGGAATTTTTGCGCGCACCCGGCATGAATGCCACGTCAGCGGGACCGGTAAGCACCTTGTCGGCAATAGGCGGGACAGCTAGCCGAAACACTGAGTGAACACATGTCAGATAAACTCCGCAAGCGAGGCAGAGAGTTGGCGCGCGGCCATTGCCCCTCAGCCCCCCTCTGACCCCAGAATGCGACAGCGCCGTCCACACCCCGCACCCGCCCCGTTCCACAGGTCTCCCTAGCGAGAGGCGACCCACCATGCCGCTGCACGTCCCTCCGGCTCCCGCGCCCGCCCTGCGCAGCGTCCTCGCGGCCCTCGGTTCCCCCACCGCCGTCCACGAGGCGCACACCCCGGCCCTGCGCGCCCTGCAGGGCCCGCTGACCGCCGAACTGCCGCTGCCCGTCCACGTCCTGGACCGGCTGCACATCTCCGGCCTGGCCGCCGGCGGCAGGCCGCCGCGGACCCGGCTGACCGGCTGGCGGTTCCTGATCCGCAGCGGGGACCGCTACGTCGCCGCGGCCGACACCCGGCTGACACCGGACGGGTGGGCCTTCTCCCACTTCTTCGAGGGCCCCTACGTCGCCGCCACCGAACGCGCGCTGCGCCAGGCCGAATCGCTGGGCAAGAACTACCAGCCCCGCCTGCTGTCCGTACCGGAGCTGTACATGCTGACGCTGTGGCTGCACGGATCGGTGGGCGCCGACGCCTCCGCCGGCCTGCCGGCCGCCGCCGACCTCCTGGTCCCGCTGGCGCCGGCCCCACCCGGCATCGCCGCCTACCGCCCGCACCCCGTGTCCGAACTGCTGCCCGTACTGACCCACAGGCTCACGCAGACGCCCCCTCCGGTACCGCCTTCCATGGCCGCACCGGCCGCCTGACCCGACCCTGGCCGGTTCTGCCCATTCGGCCTAGCCCACTCGGGCCCCCTGCGAACCATCCGAAATGACAGGGGAGTTGAGCTGAACCGCCCGCACGGGTGATGCGTCATCAATCTATGAGGACAGCTGCCGGGAAATCCCTGCGGACACCGTGCCGTGGGGGAACACTGGGGGCTCTGACCGAGCCAAGTCGTCGTTGATACGGGGGGCGGCCATGAACAACGCATCGAGCCGCAGCACACAGACCACACCGCAGCGAAAGAACGCATCCATGTGCCAGCACAAGCCAGCATGCCCGACCGCCGACTCCGCCGACAGGGAGGCCGCGCACCCCGTGGCCGTTCACCCGGAACAGGGCTGGAGCCTGCTGTGCAACGGCGTCCTGCTGTTCGAGGACACCGGTGAGCTGCTGCCGGACGGCCAGATCATCGCCCCCAACCGCCCGCTCGCGGCGGCGCAGGTGATGAAGGCGGCCTAGCCGACGACGGAAACGAAAGGGGCCGGCCCAGGAGGAAACTCCCGGACCGGCCCCTTCGTCCGTCGTCGGTCAGTTGTCGTACTCGTCCAGCGGCGGGCAGGAGCACACCAGGTTCCGGTCGCCGAAGGCACCGTCGATGCGGCGGACCGGCGGCCAGTACTTCTCCGCGGCCGACACCCCGCCCGGGAAGACGGCCTCGTCGCGGGTGTACGGGTGGTTCCACTCGCCGCCCAGCGCCGCCGCCGTGTGCGGGGAGTTGGCCAGCGGGTTGTCGTCCACCGGCCACTCGCCGCCCGCGACCCGCTCGATCTCGGCGCGGATGGCGATCATCGCGTCGCAGAAGCGGTCGATCTCGGCGAGGTCCTCGGACTCCGTCGGCTCGATCATGAGCGTGCCGGCGACCGGGAAGGACATGGTCGGCGCGTGGAACCCGTAGTCGATCAGGCGCTTGGCGATGTCGTCGATGCTCACGCCGGTCGCCTTCGACAGCGGGCGCATGTCGATGATGCACTCGTGCGCGACCAGGTTGCCCGGGCCGGTGTAGAGCACCGGGTAGTGCGGCTCCAGGCGCTTGGCGATGTAGTTGGCGCCGAGCACCGCCACCTGGGTGGCGCGCTTGAGGCCCTCGCCGCCCATCAGGCGCACGTACGACCAGGAGATCGGCAGGATGCCGGCCGAGCCCCACGGAGCGGCCGAGATCGGGCCGACGCCCGTCTCCGGACCGGCGGTCGGCTGGAGCGGGTGGTTGGGCAGGTACGGGGCCAGGTGCGCCCGGACACCGACCGGGCCGACGCCCGGGCCGCCGCCGCCGTGCGGGATGCAGAAGGTCTTGTGCAGGTTCAGGTGCGAGACGTCGCCGCCGAAGTGACCCGGCTTGGCCAGGCCCACCAGGGCGTTGAGGTTGGCGCCGTCCACGTAGACCTGGCCGCCGGCGTCGTGCACCTGGGCGCAGATGTCGGCGACGTGCTCCTCGAACACACCGTGCGTGGAGGGGTACGTGATCATCAGCACGGCGAGCTCGTCGCGGTACTGCTCGATCTTGGCGCGCAGGTCGTCCGCGTCCACCTCGCCGTCGTCGGCGGTCTTGACGACGACCACCTTCATGCCGGCCATCACGGCGCTCGCGGCGTTGGTGCCGTGCGCGGAGGACGGGATGAGACAGACGGTGCGCTGCTCGTTGCCGTTCGCCCGGTGGTAGGCGCGGACGGCCAGCAGGCCGGCGAGCTCACCCTGGGAGCCGGCGTTCGGCTGAATGGAGACCTTGTCGTAGCCGGTGACCTCGCAGAGACGTTCCTCCAGCTCAGTGATGAGCGTGAGGTACCCCTCGGCCTGCTCGACCGGGGCGAACGGGTGCAACTGGCCGAATTCGGGCCAGGTGACCGACTCCATCTCGGTGGTCGCGTTGAGCTTCATGGTGCAAGAGCCCAGCGGGATCATGCCGCGGTCCAGCGCGTAGTCCTTGTCCGAGAGCTTGCGCAGGTAGCGCAGCATCGCGGTCTCGGAGCGGTGCTGCTGGAAGACCGGGTGGGTCAGGTACGCGTCCGAGCGCAGCAGCCCCTCGGGAAGCGCGTCGGCGGCGCTCCCGTCGAGCGCCTCGATGTCAGCGGTGACACCGAAGGCGGCCCAGACGGCCTCGACGTCGGCGCGCAGGGTCGTCTCGTCACAGGCCATGGACACGAGGTCGGCATCGACCTGGAAGAGGTTGACGCCACCCTCGCGGGCGGCGGCCACCACCTCGGCGGCCCGGCCCGGAACCCGGACGGTGAGGGTGTCGAAGTACGAGCCGTGCACCAGCTCGACCCCGCCGGCCGTCAGACCGGCGGCGAGCAGGGCGGCGTACCGGTGGGTGCGGCGGGCGATCGTCCGCAGCCCGTCCGGACCGTGGTAGACGGCGTACATGCCGGCCATGACGGCGAGGAGCACCTGCGCGGTGCAGATGTTGCTGGTGGCCTTCTCGCGGCGGATGTGCTGCTCACGGGTCTGCAGCGCCAGGCGGTAGGCCTTGTTGCCGTCCGCGTCCACGGAGACGCCGACGAGGCGGCCGGGCAGCGAGCGGGCGTGCTTGGCCTGGACGGCCATGTAGCCGGCGTGCGGTCCGCCGAAGCCCATCGGGACGCCGAAGCGCTGGGTGGTGCCGACGGCGATGTCGGCGCCCAGTTCGCCCGGGGAGGTCAGCAGCGTCAGGGCGAGCAGGTCGGCGGAGACCGCGACGATGGCGCCGAGCCCGTGCGCCTGCTCGATGACCGGCTTGATCTCCCGCACGGCGCCGGAGGCACCGGGGTACTGGAGCAGCACGCCGTAGACGCCGCGCTCGACGATCTCGGCCGGAATCCCCTCGCTCAGGTCGGCGACGACTACCTCGATGCCGATCGGCTCGGCACGGGTCTGGATCACCGCGATGGTCTGCGGCAGCGCGTCGGCGTCGACGAGGAAGACGTTGCCCTTGGCCTTGCCCACGCGGCGGGCCAGGGTCATGGCCTCGGCGGCCGCCGTGCCCTCGTCGAGCAGGGAGGCGCCGGAGGTCGGCAGACCGGTCAGCTCGGCGACGACGGTCTGGAAGTTCAGCAGGGCTTCGAGGCGGCCCTGGGAGATCTCCGGCTGGTACGGCGTGTACGCCGTGTACCAGGCCGGGTTCTCCATGACGTTGCGCAGGATCACCGGCGGCGTGAAGGTGCCGTAGTAACCCAGCCCGATCATCGAGGACAGGACCTGGTTGCGGTCGGCGAGCTCACGCAGCTCGGCGAGCACCTCGGCCTCGGTCCGCGCCTCGGGCAGGTTCAGCGCGGCGGTGGTCTTGATCACATCCGGCACCGCGGCTGCGGTGAGCTCGTCCAGCGAGCCGTAGCCCACGTGGGCGAGCATCTTCGCCTGCGCCTCGGCATCCGGGCCGATGTGGCGCTGCTCGAAGGGGATGCCTCGCTCCAGCTGGGAGAGCGGAATGCGGTTGGCGGTCATGTACGGAGGCCTCCTGGTCGTACGACCTGCGAGGGGCACCACGGCGCGGGCACCCGGACGGCCTCCCCCTCTGTCATCACAACCTGAGAGCTTCACCGGGCCACGCGGGGATCGCCCACGGGGTCCGGCTTTCACCGTCGGTGAGGAGAGGGACCGGCACTGCGCGCCCGGTACCCGCAACCTGCTTTCCAGAGTGGCCTCACCACGTGCGGTACGTATGCCTGAGAGATTCCGGGGAGGATTTGCTCCTTCGGCGCCTCCGTCTCACTCACTCGGAGGACTCTCCCGCACAGGGTCAACAGCCGCCACCCAGCCTACCAGCGAGGATGTGGACGCCTCCCTTCGAGTGGCCCGCTCTCCGGAAATGCACTTTTGTAGTCATTACGGATGAGTTGCGCCCAAATGGAGGGACCGGCCCGTGCAGACCGACATCGATCCCCGCAGCCTGATCGGCCGCAAGGCGTTCGACCGCAATGGCACCAAGATCGGCACCGTCGACGAGGTCTACCTCGACGATGCCACCGGCGTACCCGAATGGGCCGCCGTACGCACCGGCCTCTTCAGCCGGGACGCCTTCGTCCCGCTGGAGCCCAGCGAGATGGTGGGCGACACCCTGCACGTGCCCTTCGAACGCTCCCTCATCAGGGACGCCCCCGACTTCGGCGTCGGCCGCCACCTCTCCCCCGAACAGGAGCTGCAGCTCTACCACCACTACGGCCTGGACCTCGCCCTCCCCTCAGACTTCCACCACGACTTCGGCCACACGCCCCCCGACACCCCCTGACCCCAAATCCAGCCCCTCCGGCGTTCGAGGAGCGGGGGTCCGGGCGCCGGGGTCCGGGAACGGCGCCGCACACACCAAGGGGGTCCGGGCGCCGAGGTCCGGAAGCTTGCCCCAGGCAACGGCGCCGCACGCACGAACGGGTGTGGGCGCAGGGGGCACCCACCAACGGGTCCGGGCGCAGGGGGCACCCACCAACGGGTGGGGGCGCAGGGGGCACCCACCAACGGGTCCGGGCACGGGGGGCACCCACCAACGGGTCCGGGCACGGGGCCCCGGGGACTTGGCCCCCGGCAACAGCGCCGCACGCGCCAAGGGGTCCGGGCGGAGCCCGGGGAACGGCGGAAGGGCGGGTAGGGGACAGCCCCGCAGGGCCCGGCCCCTCCCACCCCGCAGCGGGAGCAGCCAACGGCGGGCACCGGCGGCACCGGCCAGGCACGGCCACGCACACCGGCACAGCCGACCGGCACGACCCCTCAGGCTCGCTCCGCGGCCGTCGAGCCCCCGACCCCCAAAACCTGGTCCCCGACCAGCGGCATCGGGTCGGACGGCTCCAGCTCCGGATCATCCACCAAGAACGTGCGGACCCGCCCCGGCCGGGATCCCGGCTGCTCGAACCGTACGGTCACCCGCCCGACCCCACTGCCCTGCACCCACCCCGGCCCGTACACCGCATGCCGCACATCGCCCCCGGCCGCCCACCGCCGCTCTGCCGGCCCAGGTTCGCCACCCGCCCCCCGCTCAGCGGCCTCACCCTGTCCTGGCCCCGCGTCCCGCACCGATCCGGCGCCCTGTCCCTCCCCAGCGCTCTCGGGCAGCCCTTCCCGAGGCCCCTGACCCTGCCGAACGCCCTGATCCGCCCCGACGCCGGCATCCACACCCGGACCTTCCCCGGCCCCCTGACGCTCCCCCGGCCCAGCACCCTCACCCTCACCCACACCCGACCCGGGCCCAGGCCCCGGCCCGGCGCCCTCCCCCGGGCCCCCGTCTCGAGCAGAGGCCTCCTGCCCCTCGTCAGGGCCGGCACCGGCACCCGCACCCCCACGGGCCGGCGCAGCCCCGTCGCCACGCCCCGGCCCCGACTCCGCAGCCGGCCCCGCCCCCACCCCAGCCCGCGCAGCCATCGCATCGGCGAAGGCGAACAGGTCCTCCTGCGTGTAGTCCGCCAGTCCCGTCACCCCCACCCCCAGCAGCCGCACCCCGCCCGTGGTGTCCACCGCCTCCAGCAGCCGCCCGGCGGCCTCCCGCACCACCACGGGGTCGTCCGTGGGCCCCCGCAGGGTCTCCGAGCGGGTCAGCGTGGAGAAGTCGTACCGCCGGACCTTGAGCACGATGGTCCGCCCCGAGTGTCCCGACCCCCGCAGCCTCTCCACGCACCGGTCCGCGAGCCGCTGCACCTCACCCCGGATCCGCACGCGGTCGTGCAGGTCCACGTCGAAGGTGTCCTCCACCGAGACGGACTTCGCGTCGCGCTCGGCGACCACCGGCCGCTCGTCCACGCCCAGCGCCATCCGGTACAGCCCGACCCCGTGCGAGCGCCCCACCATCCGGACCAGTTCGTCCTCACCGGCCTCGGCGAGCTCCCCCACCGTGGTGATCCCGGCCCGCCGCAGGTGCTCCCCCGTGGCCGGCCCCACCCCGGGCAGGGTCCGTACCGACATCGGTGCGAGGTGTGCCCGCTCCGTACCGACCTCGATCAGCAGCAGCCCGGCCGGCTTCGCCTCCTCGGAGGCGACCTTCGCCAGCATCTTGGACCCCGCGAGCCCCACCGACCCGCTCAGCCCGGTCACGGCGGCGATGTCGGCCCGCAACCGCTCACCGACGGCCCGCGCGGTCTCCGCGTCGAAGGCGACGCCGCCCGCCTCCAGGTCCACGAAGGCCTCGTCCAGGCTCAGCGGCTCCACGAGGGGAGACAGCTCCCGGAGCATCCCCATGACCGTGTCGCTGACCTCGCGGTACAGGCTGAAGCGCGGGATGAGGCACGCGCCGTTCGGGCAGAGCCGCCGCGCCTGGGCCATCGGCATGGCCGAATGCACCCCGAAGCGCCTGGCCTCGTAGGAGGCGGTGGCGACGACCCCGCGCGGCCCGAGTCCGCCGACGATCACGGCCTTGCCGCGCAGGCTCGGCTTCGACGCCTGCTCCACGGAGGCGTAGAAGGCGTCCATGTCCAGGTGCAGGATGGTCGGCGCGGATCTCACAGCTCCGATGCTGCCCTACGCCACTGACAATCGGCCCGAGCCCGGAACGGGCGAGCCCAACGGCCCGCCGGCCCCCGGCGCCCTCCGCCTCAGACGGCCCGGTTCCTCCGGGCGGCCAGCTCATCGGCCGGGTTGTGCCCGACCACCGTCTCGCCCGTGTCCACGCGCTCCCCGTGCAGCTGCGACAGGGCGTTCTCGACGTCGCGCCAGACCACGCCCACGGCGATCCCGAAGATTCCCTGGCCGCCCTGGAGCAGGCTGACGACCTGATCCGGCGAGGTGCACTCGTACACGGTGGCGCCGTCACTCATCAGCGTCATCCGCTCCAGGTCAGAGAAACCCCGGTCGCGCAGGTGCTGCACGGCGGTGCGGATGTTCTGCAGCGCCACCCCGGTGTCCAGGAAGCGCTTCACGATCTTGAGGACCACCACGTCCCGGAAGCTGTAGAGGCGCTGCGTCCCCGACCCGTACGCGGGCCGCACCGTGGGCTCCACCAGCCCGGTGCGCGCCCAGTAGTCGAGCTGCCGGTACGTGATGCCGGCCGCGGCACACGCCGTCGGCCCCCGGTATCCGACCTGCTCCGGCGCCGTCTCGCCGCCCTGGGGCCCCACCGGCCCCACCGAACCGACCGGCGCGGGCTCCGGCTGACGGCGCGCGGAGTTCACCGCACCACCGTGCAGCGGGTACGGCCCACCGTCACTCCGTGCGGGGATGCCCCCGGTCATACCGTCGCCCGTGACTCTCACGCCGACCCTCCGTCCTTGACCTGCCACCTCGAAGGTAGGCAGTCACCAGGGGTGCGTCAACGATCGCCACACTCGGCACGCCGAGTGATAATCACCCTGAGAGTGGTTTCCCGTACCCCATTGCGGGGAAAGGCTACTCGAATGGGCTGAAATATCCGGGAGGACGGCGCGACCCGCGCCTCACTGCGGGCCGGTGCCGAAGTCCTCTGGCGAGATCTGGTCGAGGAACTCGCGGAACTTCTCCACCTCGTCCTCCTGCTCGTCGGGAATCGCGATTCCGGCGTCGTCGAGCACGCCGTCGCTGCCGAAGATCGGCGTCCCGGTCCGCAGGGCGAGCGCTATGGCGTCGGAAGGCCGCGCGCTCACCTCGACCCCGCTGGCGAAGACGAGCTCCGCGTAGAAAACGCCCTCCCGCAGATCCGTGATCCGGACTTCGGTGAGCTCCTCGCCGACCGCCTCCAGCACGTCCTTGAACAGGTCGTGCGTCAGCGGCCGGGCAGGGGCCATGCCCTGCTGCGCGAAGGCAATGGCGGTCGCCTCCCCTGGTCCGATCCAGATGGGGAGGTACCGGTCGCCTCCCACTTCACGCAGGAGCACGATCGGTTGGTTCGAGGGCATTTCCACCCGGACACCCACAACGTCGAGCTCGTTCACACAGCAACCCTAGGACCTGCCCGGCCGGTTTGGGTAGTCGGGCTCCCCCAAGCCTGCCCCGAAGACCCTCCGAAGTCGGTCGAAGTCGGCCCGAAAACCCCTTCGGATCAGTGCAGCCGCACCCCGAGAGCAGTTTGTACGAGCGCCTCGTGCAGCCGTACGGAGAGCCCCGCGAGCTCCTTCATGGTGGCCTCCGCATGGGCCCTGGTCTGCGGATTGCGGTGCCGGCGCAGCGGCGAGACGACCTGCTCCACCAGACCGGCCTCCCGGTCCGCGGCGGCCTTCATCGCGCGCAGGTGGCGAGGCTCCAGACCGAATCGGCCGAGATCGGCCACCAGACGGGCCACGGTGACGGCCTCGGCGTCGAAACCGCCGCCGGGGGCCTCCGCGATGAGCCCGTACGACTCCCACTCCACGAGCTGGACCTCGTCCACCTCGGCGGCGGCCATCAGCTCGGCCCGGCCCACCCGGGCCACGGTCGGCCGCTCCCGGCCCACCTCGCCGTAGAGGGCGACGGGGCTCGCGGGGTCGACGGACTCCCCGTGCGCCGTGGGCGCCGGGATGCGGATCTGCTCACCCCGCGCGAGCGCGTCGAGCTGCTCGCGGATGACCTTCAACGGAAGGTAGTGGTCGCGCTGGAGCCGCAGGACGTGGGCGAGGCGCTCCACGTCGTCGGTGCTGAACTTGCGGTATCCGGAAGGTGTGCGCCGGGGCTCGACGAGCCCTTCGGCCTCCAGGAAACGGATCTTCGAGATCGTGACTTCGGGGAACTCGTCACGCAGCATCGTGAGCACCGTTCCGATGCTCACCAGCCGCACGCCGGAGGAGGCGGCGGTGGCGGTGCCGCTCTTGGCGGCACCGCCTGCCGGGATACGCAGCATGGGACCTTCCCTTGAAGGGTCAGTGCCCCCGCAGGCTCGCGTAGAAGACCAGCCGGTACTTGCCGATCTGCACCTCGTCGCCGTTGTGCAGGGCGACGGAGTCGATCGGTTCACGGTTCACGTACGTGCCGTTGAGGCTGCCGACGTCGGAGACGGTGAAACCGTCGTGGCTCCTGCGGAACTCGACATGGCGCCGGGAGACGGTGACGTCGTCCAGGAAGATGTCGCTCTGCGGGTGCCGGCCGGCCGTCGTCAGCTCACCGTCCAGAAGGAACCGGCTGCCGGAGTTCGGGCCGCGCCGCACGATCAGCAGGGCGGAACCCGGCGGCAGCGCCTCCACCGCGGCCTGGGCCTCGGGGGACAGCGAGGACGACACGTGCGTCTGTCCCGACACCTCGGCCTCGTAGGCCTCCAGGCCCGAGATCGAGATGGTGGACGTGGTCTCCGAGGCACGCTCCGGCGTCAGACCCGCCCGCAGCGGCGCCCCGCAGTTGGAGCAGAACCGGCTCGCCGCATCGCTGCGGTGCCCGCACCTGCTGCAAATCTGCTCGGCCGACATGGACGGCTCCTCGCGCCGCGGCTGCCCCGCGGAGGCATTGGTGGCATACGGGTCGGGGGCAAACCCTCCACCCGTACTTGAGGTTGATGGTTCACCGAAACCTATGCGTCCGGTACCGGCAGGGTCAACAGCCGACGCGCCGTGCGCGCCCGAAATGTCACCCGACCCCGCCACCTCGTCGCGGAAGAGCGGCCGGTCGCCCTGCCCTTCCACGTCTCCATGCCCCGCACGGTGCCTGGCCGCACCGCTTTCCTCGCGGTTCTTCTTGCCGAACAACTTCTCAAACAACTTCACGGGCGATTCCCCTTGACCGAAACAGACCCGCCCGTGGGGCAGGACGAACTCCGAATACAACACCTGCCGACCCGGACATACTTACAACGTCCGTAACCATCAGACAGTTTCCACCACGCACCGCGACTTCGGTGCCTCGACCCCCCGCAGGCATCCGCCCGCGTGAGCCGGTCTCCCGCACCTCCCGCATCACGGCGATGACGACCGAGCGTAGTCAGGCTGCTTCGCAGCCCGCAAGGCATCCACGACGATCTTCGCCGGACGTGTGACGCTGACGACGGCCTGCTCCTTCTCCAGCGACTGGACGACGCCGCCGGGAATGTTGAGCGCCGGTTCCAGGTCCTGCGGCTTGCCGATCACCTTGAACTCGTAGGGCTGTGTGATCTTCTTACCGTCGATCGCGACCCCGTCCTCCTCGTCCGAGAAGTACGAGTCCGCCACGATCCGCACCCCGTTGATCTGGATCGCCTCGGCGCCGGCCGCCCGCAACTCCTGGAGGGTGTCCAGCAGCTTGTCCGACGACACCTGGCCCTTGGGGTCCGTGATCTTCAGCACGATCCCCGGACCCTGCGCGGCCACCGTACCGGCCAGGATCCCGAGTTGGCGCTCCTTCTCCACGGTCTGTTTCCGGGCCTCCTCGGCCTGGTTGGAGCTGCTCTCCAGCTCCCGGCGCTGGTCGTCGAGCCTCTGCTTCTCGTCCTCCAGCCGCTTGGTCCGCCCGTCCAGCTCGTCGAGGATCCTTACGAGGTCCTCCTGACGGGCGCCGCGCAGCGCGCTGGAGTCGCTGTTCGACCGCACCTGGATGGCCAGACCGAGCCCCAGGACGAACAGCAGCACCGCGACGATCAGTTGGGCCCGGCTCACCCGCGGCGGCCACAGCCCGGCCGCCAGCCGCTGCCGGCCGGTCTCCTGGGGTCCTGCCCCAGCAGGTCCGACATGCGAGGGTCCGGCCTGCGCGGGTCCGGCATCGGGCTCGGGGCCCACGGGCCCGGCCGACGGCTCCAGCGGGGGCTGCGCCTTCGGCCGCTGCGCGGCGGCCCCGGGCTCCTCGGGCGGGGTGTCGTTCGTACTCATCGGCCTCACGCCCGGAACACGTGCCGGCGGATGGCCGCCGCGTTGGAGAAGATGCGGATGCCGAGGACGACCACCACACCCGTGGACAGCTGCGAGCCGACCCCCAGCTTGTCGCCGAGGAAGACGATCAGCGCCGCCACGACCACGTTCGACAGGAACGACACCACGAAGACCTTGTCCACGAAGATGCCGTCCAGCATCGCGCGCAGGCCTCCGAACACCGCGTCCAGCGCCGCGACCACGGCGATCGGCAGATATGGCTCCACCACGGCCGGCACTTCGGGCCGGACGAGAAGTCCGACCACCACTCCGACCACGAGGCCCAGTACCGCGATCACGATGCACCCTTCTGCTGCTCTGCTGCTGTAGCCGTACGTACGGTCAGGCTCGACGCGGCCGGAAGGCGCATCTCGGCCTGGGGCGACAAGGAGTAGCGGATGCCGTAGTTCTCCTGCAGCACGTGCAGGTACTGGCCGTCCGCGGAGTCCTGGAACGCGGTCCCGAGGCGCTTCTTGTCGCCGATAGCCAGCACTTCGTACGGCGGCACCAGCGGCCTGTTGTCGACCAGTATCGCGTCACCCGCGGCCCGGATCGCCGAGAGCGACGTCAGCCGCTGCCCGTTGATCGAGATCGCTTCCGCCCCCGACTGCCACAGCCCGTTGACGATCTTCTGCATATCGCGGTCGCGGAGCCGTCCGGTATCGGAGAATCCGGCGCTCTCGCGCGGCGCGGAGCCGTCTCCGGTCGTCGAGCCCTTGGCGTCGTCCACCGTCAGCTTGATCCCGGGCCCGTGCACCTCGGTGGCCCCGGACAGCAGTGCCACGAGCTGGCCCTGTTCGCCGCCGTGCTGCTTGAGCGCCTCGCGCTGGCGGTCGGCGACGGTGGCCCGGAGCCGCTCGATGTCCCGCTCCAGACCGTCCGCGTGCGCGTCGGCCCGCTCGACCCGGTCGATGAGTTCCTGACGCTCCTTGGCCAGCACCGGCGCGGTCGCCCGCGCCTGCGCGGCGCCCAGGGTGACGACACTGGCGGCGAGCACGAGCCCGGCGGCCAGACCCAGCTTGGCCTTGAGGGTCCGCGGCAGGCCGGACGTGCCCTCGGCCTCGCGCCGGGCCGAAGCCTCCGCGTAGCCCTCGTCGAGGGAGTGGTCCATCACGTGCGTCAGCAGCGACATGGAGGCGTCCGGCCGCGCCGGAGGTACCGAACTGCGGTTGTGGGGCGGCTGCGACATGCCGCACATCGTCGCATGTCGGCGCCGCTCCCACCGAATGCGGACGCCCGGTGGAGCGGACGGGACCTACGCCCCGCCGCTCCACCGGACTTCAGGCCCTACGCCGTTCCGTCGCGGCCCACGCCCTCACCCACGGGCGGCTCAGTGCCCGGCGCCGTCCACCACCGTTGCCCAGCCGTCCAGCAGCGCCTGCGCGGAGGCGTCGTCGGGTCCTTCCGCCCACAGGTGGGTGACCGCCTCGGCCGGATCCGGCAGCACCAGCGCCCACCGCCCGTCGGCCTCCACGACTCGCACCCCGTCGGTGGTGTCCACCTGCCGGTCCCCGGCCGCCTCCACGACCCGCCGCATGACGAGTCCCTTCACCGCCCACGGGGTCGGCACGTCCCGCTTGAGCACGTGCGCCCGCGGGATCCGGGCATCGATCTGGCTCAGCGTGAGCTGCGTCCGCGCCACCAGCCCGATCAACTGCACGAAGGCGGCGGAGCCGTCGAAGACACTGCTGAACTCGGGGACGATGAATCCGCCCCGCCCGTCACCGCCGAAGATGGTGTTCTCCGCCCGGCCCACCCGCGTCAGGTCATCGGGCGAGGTCGTCGTCCACTCCACCTGGGTCCCGTGGTACGCCGCCACCTGCTCGGCGATCCGGGTCGTGGTCACCGGCAGCGCCACCTTGCCGCTGCGCTTCTCGGCGGCCACCAGGTCGAGCAGCACGAGCAGGGCCCGGTCGTCCTCGATGATCCGGCCGCGCTCGTCCACGAGGGAGATCCGCTCGCCCACGGGGTCGAAGCGCACTCCGAACGCGGCCCGCGAGGACGCCACGATCTCCCCGAGGCGCACCAGTCCCGCCCGGCGGGATTCGGCGCTCTCGGTGGGCCGGGACTCGTCGAGCCCCGGGTTGACGGTGAGGGCGTCCACCCCGAGCCGTCCCAGCAGGCTGGGCAGCACCAGGCCGGCGCTGCCGTTGGAGGCGTCCACGACCACCTTGAGCCCGGAGTCCGCGACCCCGGTGGTGTCCACGCGCCGCAGCAGCGAACCGGTGTAGGCGTCGAAGACGCTTCCCGGGAACTGCAGGTCACCGATCTCTCCGGGGAAGGCCCGCCGGTACTCCTGGCGCGCGTAGACCCGGTCGAGCTTGCGCTGCTGCTGGAGGGAGAGGTCCGCCCCCCGCTCGTCGAGGAACATGATGTCGACCGAGTCGGGCACTCCGGGCGAGGTCCGCAGCACGATCCCGCCGGCGCTGCCGCGCGCGGTCTGCTGCCGCGCCACGGGCAGCGGCACGTTCTCCAGGTCCCGGACGTTGATGGCGCTGGCCTGGAGCGCCGAGATCACGGCCCGCTTGAGCGCTCGCGCGCCCCGGGAGTGGTCTCGGGCCGTGGTGACCGTCGCCCCCTTCTTCAGGGTCGTCGCATAGGCACCGGCCAGCCGGACCACCAGCTCCGGAGTGATCTCCACGTTGAGGATCCCGGTGACCCCGCGCGCGCCGAACAGATGTGCCTGCCCGCGGGACTCCCAGATGACCGAGGTGTTGACGAAGGCGCCCGCCTCGATCGTCTTGAAGGGGTAGACCCGCACGTTCCCCTGGATGATCGATTCCTCGCCCACGAGGCACTCGTCGCCGATGACGGCCCCGTCCTCGATCCGGGCGGCCCGCATGATGTCGGTGTTCTTGCCGATGACACAGCCGCGGAGATTGCTGTGCGGCCCGATGTACACGTTGTCGTGCACGACGGCCTTGTGCAGGAAGGCACCGCTCTTCACGACGACGTTCGATCCGATGACGGTGTGCTCGCGGATCTCCACCCCGGCCTCGACCTTGGCGTAGTCCCCGATGTACAGCGGCCCGCGCAGCACCGCGTCCGGGCTCACCTCGGCCCCTTCGGCGATCCACACGCCCGGGGAGATCTCGAAGCCGTCCATGTCGACCTGGACCTTGCCCTCGAGTACGTCGGCCTGGGCCTTGACGTAGCTCTCGTGGGTGCCGACGTCCTCCCAGTAGCCCTCGGCCACGTAGCCGTAGATGGGCCGGCCTTCCTTCATCAGCTGCGGGAAGACGTCACCGGACCAGTCGACCGAGACGTCCGCGTCCACGTAGTCGAAGATCTCCGGCTCCATGACGTAGATGCCGGTGTTGATGGTGTCCGAGAACACCTGGCCCCAGGTCGGCTTCTCCAGGAAACGCTCGACCTTGCCTTCCTCGTCCACGATGGTGATGCCGAATTCCAGCGGATTCGGCACGCGGGTGAGGCACACCGTGACGAGGCCGCCCTTCTCCTTGTGGAAACGGATCAGGTCGGTCAGGTCGAAGTCGGTGAGCGCGTCACCGGAAATGACGAGGAAGGTGTCGTCCTTCAGAGCCTCCTCAGCGTTCTTCACGCTGCCGGCGGTCCCGAGTGGCTTCTCCTCGTTGGCATAGGTGAGCTCCATTCCGAGCTCCTCGCCGTCACCGAAGTAGTTCCTGACGAGCGACGCCAGGAACTGCACGGTGACCACGGTTTCGTTGAGCCCATGCCGCTTGAGCAGCCTGAGCACGTGCTCCATGATCGGCCGGTTCGCCACCGGCAGGAGCGGCTTGGGCATGCTTGAGGTCATGGGGCGAAGCCGAGTGCCTTCGCCACCAGCCATCACGACGGCCTTCATGTCGGAAGAGTCCTCCTTGAGAGACGGCGTACAGCCGACCTCACCCGTCCCGAACGGTGACTGGAACACTCCTCCGCGTCAGTCAGGCGCCGAGCGAGCTCAATCGGCCGTGGCGTCCGCCTTCACGAGCCGGCGGACTTGTACCACGTAAAGCACTCCTGCCCACCAATAGAGGGTTGTACCCCATCCGGCGAACGCCCATCCGAAAACTGACCCCATCCAGGCCAACCAACCCGACCAGGTGCTCACCAGGAGGAAGGGGAACGCGTACATCAGGTTGAAGGTCGCGGCCTTCCCGAGGAAGTTGACCTGGGGCGGCGGATAGCCGTGTCGACGCAGGATCCAGACCATGACCAGCAGCATCAGCTCACGCGCGAGGAGCGCCCCGGTGAGCCAGAGCGGCAGGATCTCGCGGTACGTGAGACCGAACAGGGTGGACAGGATGTAGAGCCGGTCCGCGGCGGGATCCAGCAGCCGGCCGAGGCTGCTGATCTGATTCCAGCGTCGGGCCAGCTTCCCGTCGAGGTAGTCGCTGACCCCGCTGAGCATGAGGACCGCAAGAGCCCAGCCATCGTGCTCGGCCAGGATCAGCCACAGGAACAACGGTACGCCTGCTAGGCGCGCCATGCTCAGGATGTTCGGAATGGTGAAAATTCGGTCAGTCTGAACCCGAGTCTCCTGGACCTCCACCCGGGGGCCTCCACTGTGACTGTAGAAATGTCGAACGATGCCCCCTGACCCTACAGGAGCCGGTGCACCGGTCCGTAAACGCAGAAAAGCCCCGTACCAGTTCCCTGGTACGGGGCTCTCTACAATGATTGTTCGGCGGCGTCCTACTCTCCCACAGGGTCCCCCCTGCAGTACCATCGGCGCTGAAAGGCTTAGCTTCCGGGTTCGGAATGTAAACCGGGCG